>JBQCIG010000037.1:0-3072 GCA_051953975.1 Solirubrobacterales bacterium
CGGACGTTGGGGAGTGTCCGGCGGGGCACCGCCGGACCCCCCTTTGACGACTCGCTCCTTTTGACGACTAGCTCTTGGGTAGAGCGAAGAAAGCAATTGCGGCGTACTGGGCGATAGCCGCCGCGATGACGAAGAGGTGGAAGACCTCGTGGTAGCCGAATACCGCGGGGTTGGGATTGGGGCGTTGGGTGGCGTAGACGACCGCCCCGGCCGTGTACAGAAGTCCGCCGAAAGCGACGAGTAGCGTGCCGGCGACGCCCATCGAGGTCCAGAGCTCCGGGAAGGCGACGGCGGCGACCCAGCCGAGGGCGAGATAGATCAGGGCCGCGACCCATTTCGGGTGGTCGATCCAAACCATCTCCACGACCGTCCCCGCCACCGCGCCGATCCAGACGACGGCGAGGATCGCCATCGCCAGGGTCCCGTGCAGGACCAGCAGCGCGAAGGGCGTGTAGGTGCCGGCGATGAGGAAGAAGATCATCGAGTGGTCCAGGCGGCGCATCCACTGGCGCACCTGCGGCCGGCTCCAGTTGACCCGGTGGTAGAGGGCGCTGGTCCCGAACAGGGCCGAGAGGCTGACCGCGTAGATGCCGACCGCGAAGGTCGCCTTCGGCGTCTTCGCCAGCAGGATCAGCCCCACCCCCAGCACCAGCGAGGCGAAGAAGGCCCACTGGTGGGAGACGCCGCGCAGTTTCGGCTTGACCAGCGCGAGCGCCTCGGCGGTCGCCTCTTTGGCCGCGGTGGCGCGGTCTTCGACGGCCTCTTTGGCGGCGCTGGCGCGATCGCCCACCGCCTCGCGCGCGGCGGTGGCCCGCTCGCCCATCCTCTCCGCGCCCCTGCGCAGGTCTTCGACCATAGGCAGAGGGTACCCCGAAACAGCTTGGCCGAGGTTGCGGAATTGACACAATGTGAGTGAGGAATCGGCGGCTTCGGAACCCCTTATTTGCGCCTTCTGACGCTTTTTCCGTCCTGCCTGTGAGCGATCCTGCTCAGTTACCGCTAAAAGCCGCTGTGAGAGGAGAAGTTCGATGTCGAAGACCGCCGTTGCCAGTCCCAAAAACGGTCTCCAGGGCCTCTCAGTCGAACGCAGGTTTTCGACCCCCGGCGTGCATCCTTTCGACCAGATCGAGTGGGAGATCCGCGACGCGGTAATCGGCGATCCGGAGAGCCCGGCCTTCGCGCAGAAGGGGGTCGAGTTCCCGAAGAGCTGGTCGCAGAACGCGACCAACATCGTCGCCCAGAAGTACTTCCGCGGGCAGCTCGGCAGCCCCGAGCGCGAGAGCTCGGTCAAACAGATGATCGGCCGCGTCGCCGGCACGATCTCCAACTGGGGGCGCGAGGGCGGCTACTTCGCCTCCGAGGAGGACGCCGACGCCTTCGAGATGGAGCTGACCGCGATCCTGCTCAACCAGAAGGCGGCCTTCAACTCGCCGGTCTGGTTCAACGTCGGCTTCGAGGAGACGCCGCAGTGCTCGGCCTGCTTCATCTTGAGCGTCGAAGACACGATGGAGTCGATCCTCGACTGGAACACCAAGGAGGGCAAGATCTTCCGCGGCGGCTCCGGCTCCGGGATCAACCTCTCCAACATCCGCGGCTCGGTCGAGCAGCTCTCCAAGGGCGGCACCGCCAGCGGCCCGGTCAGCTTCATGCGCGGTGCCGACGCCTGGGCCGGGACGATCAAGTCCGGCGGCAAGACGCGGCGGGCGGCGAAGATGGTCGTCCTCGACGTCGACCACCCGGACATCGAGCACTTCATCTGGTGCAAGGCCGACGAGGAGAAGAAGGCCGCGGCGCTGCGCGACGCCGGCTTCGACATGTCGATCGACGGCGAGGGCTTCACCTCGATCCAGTACCAGAACGCCAATAACTCGGTCCGGGTCACCGACGAGTTCATGGAGGCGGTCGAGCGCGGCGAGAAGTGGGAGCTGAAGGCACGCACCGACGGCTCAACCACGAAGACCCTCGACGCGCGCGACCTGATGAACCAGATCGCCGACGCGGCCTGGCGCTGCGCCGACCCCGGCGTCCAGTACGACACGATCATCAACCGCTGGCACACCTGCCCCGAGTCGGGCCGGATCAACGCCTCCAACCCCTGCAGCGAGTACATGCACGTCGACGACTCGGCCTGCAACCTCGCCTCGCTCAACCTGATGAAATTCCGCCGCGAGGACGGCAGCTTCGACACGGCCGAGTTCGAGCACGCCGTCGACATCGTCTTCCTCGCCCAGGAGATCGTCGTCGGCTTCTCCAGCTACCCGACCGAGGAGATCACCGAGAACGCCAACCGCTTCCGCCAGCTCGGCCTCGGCTACGCCAACCTCGGCGCGCTGCTGATGTCCGACGGCCTCCCCTACGACTCCGACGAGGGTCGCAATGTCGCCGCCGCGATCACCGCACTGATGACCGGCCGCGCCTACCGCCAGTCGGCGCTGATCGCCGCCGGCGCCACCGGGCCCTACGAGGAGTACGAGCGCAACCGCGAGCCGCACAACGGCGTCATGCGGATGCACCGCGATGCCTCCTACGAGATCGACTCGACCGGGATCAAGGGCGAGCTGCTCGAGGCCGCCCAGCGCGCCTGGGACGAAGCGGTCGAGCTCGGTTCCGAGCACGGCTACCGCAACGCGCAGGCGACGGTGCTGGCGCCGACCGGGACGATTAGCTTCCTGATGGACTGTGACACGACCGGGATCGAGCCCGACTTCTCGCTGGTCAAGTTCAAGGAGCTGGTCGGCGGCGGGCAGATGACGATCGTCAACCGCTCGGTGCCGCTGGCGCTGCGGACGCTCGGCTACTCGGACGCCGAGATCGACCAGATCGACGCCCACATCGCCGAGAAGAACACGATCGTCGGCGCCCCCGGCCTCAAAGAGGAGCACCTGCCGGTCTTCGACGTCGCGGTCGGCGAGCGGGCGATCTCCCACACCGGCCACATCGACATGATGGCGGCGACCCAGCCGTTCATATCCGTGGCGATCTCGAATAACGTCAACCTGCCGCAGTCGGCCACGGTCGAGGACATAGCCGACGCCTACACCCGCGGCTGGAATGGCGGCCTCAAGTCGCTCT
>JBQCIG010000038.1:0-2516 GCA_051953975.1 Solirubrobacterales bacterium
ACAGCTACGGCCTCCGCAACCCCTTCCGCTTCTCGTTCGACACGACGACGGCGAAGCAACCGCGGATCGCGATCGGCGACGTCGGGCAGAACCGCTTCGAGGAGCTCGACTACACGACCGTCGGCGCCGCCAAGGGGGCCAACTTCGGCTGGGACGCCTTCGAGGGCTTTCACCGCTACGAAGACGAAAACAGCGGCACGCCGGACCCGGGTGGCACGACCAAGCCGGTCTTCGCCTACAGCCACAACCGCGACGGCAGTTGCTCGATCATCGGCGGCTACGTCGTCCGCGATCCCCGCCTCAAAGGCCTGCGCGGGCAATACGTCTACGCCGACCTCTGCGAGGGTCGCCTGCGCGCCCTCGTCCCCCACCTGAAGCGGGCGAGCGACGACCGCCTGCTGGGGCCGCGGGTCGCCAGTCCCAGCTCCTTCGGAGAAGACGACCACCATCGCCTCTATGTCGCCTCGCTGGAAGGGCCGGTCTACCGGCTCGTCCCGCGCTGAAAATTTCACACTTCCGCGCACCACTTGTTGCAACTTACTGTCTACACTTGCCATCATGCCGGTGACGATGGTGAGAGAAGCCTGGACCGACGAGCGCCTCGACGACCTCAAGGAGCACATGGACGAGAGCTTCCGCGAAGTCCGTGCCGACATCAAGGGCCTCCGGAGCGAAGTCGGAGAAGTGCGAGAAGGGCTTGGAGAAGTGAAGGCGGAGATCAAAGGGCTGAACCGGACCCTCCAGGTCGGGTTCGGCCTGATCAGCTCGTTTCTCGGCGTCCTCGGGATCCTGATCGCCACCCAGCTCTGAAACCGGCGCTAGAGTTGGCTGACCAGCCAAACGGGCGACGAAGGGAGCATCGTGGAGAGCGGAACCGCTGCGAGGAGCACCGAGAGCAATGGAGCGCCGGCCGCTGCGGCTGACGCGATCGAGGTCCACAACCCCGCCACCGGGGCGCTGATCGCAAGCGTCCCCGTCGATTCGCCCGAGGCCGTCGCCGCCACCGTCGCCCGCGTCCGCGCCAACCAGCCCGGGTGGGAGGCGATGGGGATCGAGGCCCGCTACTACTGGCTCGGCAAGCTGCGCGACTGGCTGCTCGACAATCAGGAGCGGGTGCTGGACACGATGCAGCTGGAGACCGGCAAGGTCCGCGCCGACGCGATGAACGAGCCGGCCTATCTCGTCGACCTGATCAACTTCTACGGCACCCGGGCGGCGAAGTTCATCGGCGAGGAGAGCGTCCGCCCCCACACCCCCCTGCTGGCGGCGAAGAAGCTGCGGATCCAGTACCGGCCGCACCCGGTGGCGGGAATCATCAGCCCCTGGAACTTCCCGCTGATCCTCTCGCTGGGCGACGCGATCCCGGCCCTGCAGGCTGGCTGCGCCGTCGTCATCAAGCCGTCGGAGTACACGCCGCTCGGGATCGCCGAGGTGGTCGAAGCCTGGAAGAACGAGATCGGCGGCCCCGACGTCCTCGACTGCGTGCAGGGCATCGGCGAGACCGGCGGCGCCCTCGTCGATAACGTCGACTTCGTCCAGTTCACCGGCTCGGACCGCACCGGCCGCAAGGTGATGGCGCGGGCGGCGGAGACGCTGACCCCGGTCAGCCTCGAGCTCGGCGGCAAGGACCCGATGATCGTCCTCGCCGACGCCGATCTCGACCGCGCCGCCAACGCCGCGGCCTGGGGCGGGATGATGAACTCGGGCCAGATCTGCATGGCGGTGGAGCGGATCTACGTCGAGGAGCCCGCCTACGACGAGTTCCTTGACAAGCTCACCCGCGAGGTCGGGCGGCTGCGCCAGGGCGCCGACGACGCGACCGACCCGAAGGACGTCGGCGCGATGACCTCGCCGCAGCAGACCGCGATCGTCGAGGAGCACGTATCCGACGCGCTCGCCGCCGGCGCCCGCGCCCTGGTCGGCGGCAAGCGGGTGGAGGGAGCCGGCGACTACTTCGAGCCGACGGTGCTGGTCGACGTCGACCACTCAATGAAGGTGATGCGCGACGAGACCTTCGGTCCGGTGGTCGGGGTGATGAAGGTGCCCGACGCCGAGGAGGCGATCCGCCTCGCCAACGACAGCCGCTACGGCCTCTCCGGGTCGGTCTTCGGCGAGCGCGAGCGGGCCGAGCAGGTGGCCCGCCGGGTCGAGTGTGGCGCGATCAACGTCAACGACGTCCTCGTCAACTACTTCGCCACCGACGTGCCGATGGGCGGCTGGAAGCAGTCCGGGATCGGCACCCGCCACGGAGAGGGCGGAATCAAGAAGTACTGCCGCAGCGAGTCGCTCGTGATCACCCGCTTCGGCGGCAAGCGGGAGCCATCCTGGTACCCCTACACCAAGGCCCGCCGCCGCCTCGTCGCCCCCCTCGTCCGCCTCTTCAGCGCCCGCGACTGGCGCCGGCGACTCGGGCTGAAGCGCTGAGGGACGAAGCGTTGTCGGTAGAGAGGCGGGGGGGGGGCGCGCGCGGGGGGGGGTGGGGGGGGGGGGGCGACCCCCCGACAAAGGGAGGGGAA
>JBQCIG010000039.1:0-8880 GCA_051953975.1 Solirubrobacterales bacterium
CGGGCTCGCGACGCTCAATTCGGGCTCTAAGAGCTCTGGTACCAGCGCCTAAAGGGGTAGAGCGCCCGCCCGCCCCACCCGCACACCTCCCGCCGGTGTGGGTGGGGGTGCGGGCCGGGCCGCCCGAGCGCCAAGCTCAAGTCGGCCACGATCGCCGCCGGTTCCTGCTGCAGCTGCCGCCAGGTCACGCGCATCGTCCGCCACCCTTCGGCGAGCAGGATCCGGTCGCGCTGCCGGTCGGACTCGAACTTCTTCGGCGTACCGTGGACGCCACGGCTGTCGAGCTCCAGCACCACTCGCTCGCGCTCCCAGAGGCAGTCGATCTCGAAGAAGCGCCCACGCAGCGCCAGGTCGGCGTTCATCCGCGGCCGCGGCAGGCCGTAGGCGTCGACCAGCGCCAGGAAGGCCTCCTCGAAGTCATTGCGCGTAACGGTCTCCGGTGCCCGCGACTCCAACAGCGCCCGCAGATTCTGTGCGCCCCTGCGCCCCGGATACCGCTCCAGCAGTATCGGCAGCGACACCCTCGCCTTCAGTTCCTGCGCCAGCGCCTCGTGCCACGCCCGCTCCAGCTCCCGCCGACCCGCCACCGCCGCCAGGTCGAAGATCGTCCGAAACGGCTCCGTCACCGGAATCCCGTCCTCGACGAGCCACTCGTCTTCCGCAATGGTCGACCTGTGACCGACTATGCCCTTCCTTGCAATCTGTCCAGAGGGACAGGTGACGTCAATCGATTCCGCCGCGGCCGGGAGCAGGCGCCATAGACGCGCAGCCGAGCGATGGCTGAGAACCGTGCCCTCGCCACAAGCGAGGACGGCGGCCATCCAGCGGCCCTTCCTGGAGATCCGGCGAACTCCCACGACGTAGGTGCCGCGATGCAGTTCGTGCAGTTGCCCGCGCTGGAGGCGACCGACAATCGCCCTCCTCCCCATCCCCAGGGCAAGCAACTGTCTCCTCCCGATCACCCCATGTTGCCGCTGGGCGATCCGCGCCATCTCATGGTCAAGAGATCGAGTGTGAAGTTGAGCACCGCCACGGTGCCGAAGTCCACTTTGAGTTCCCATATCGCAATGCTGAGACGTGGCGACGCACGCGTGGCGCGCACTTCGTGCCAAGTCAGTCAGCGGACCGTGCCGGGTTTGCGAAGCGCTGGCGGTGGTAACTTTGCACCAGGCTCGAGCCCGTTCGAGAGCCGTCTCACCGTTTGACCCAACACAAACGGCGCGGGAGCTGACAAGTCTCCGGATCCCTTGGGATTCGGGGCAGGCACCCACCTTCACTTGAAGGGATCAAAGCCAGAGGCGGCAACGGCGGGTTGGGGCCTTTTTGCTGCCGCCTAATCGTCCAGGTTGGAGAGGTGCCACTCGGCTTCGCTCCAGCGCTCGGGCGGGACGCGGAGGGAGATGTCGCCGCGGCCGAAGCGGTCGAGCGGCCAGTCGGAGGTGAGGACCGCCTCGATCCCGGCCTCGATCAGGGACTGGTGCCAGGCGCGGGCCGTCCTCACATCGGCGAAGTCCCGCACCACCTCCCAGCTGTCGTAGCTCGGGTCGTCGACGTGGATCGGCGTCTGGCCCGGCCCCGGGCCCGGGCGCCATCTGCGGGGGATCCAGTCCCGCAGCGCCATCAGATGATCGGCAACCGGGTGGGCGGAAATCGGAGGCCGATCATCTAATGCCCGGCGAGGTTGCGTTTGTGGATGGCGATGCCGAGCTCGCGCAGCTGCAGCTCTTCGACCGGGGCCGGCGCGCCGGTCAGCAAGTCGAAGCCGGAGGCGGTCTTCGGGAAGGCGATCACGTCGCGGATCGTCTCCGCCCCGAACAGGCGCTGGACGATGCGGTCGATGCCGTAGGCGATGCCGCCGTGCGGCGGCGCCCCGTAGCGAAGCGCCTCGAGCAGGAAGCCGAAGCGCGCCTCCGCCGTCTCGCGGTCGATGCCGAGCGCCGCGAAGACCGCCGCCTGCGTCTCGGCGCTGTGGATACGGATCGAGCCGCCGCCCAGCTCCTGCCCGTTCCAGACGATGTCGTAGGCCTGCGCCCGCGCCGCCCCGGGGTCGTCGGGGTCGAACTCGCCCGCCGGCGCCGTGAACGGGTGGTGCAGCGAGTCCCAGCGCTTCTCCCCCTCGTTCCACTCCATCAGCGGCCAGTCGACGATCCAGACCAGGCGGTTCTCGCCCTCGTCGATCAGCCCGAACCTCTCGGCCAGGTCGAGCCGCATCTGCCCCAGCACCGCGTCGGCGACCGGGCGCCTGTCGGCAACCAGCAGCAGCAGGTCACCCTCCTCGGCGCCGAGGCGCCGGTTGAGGTCGGCGAGCTCGGCCTCGCTGAGGAACTTGGCGGTCGGCGAGCGCCAGCCCTCGCCCTCGCGGAAGGCCCAGACCAGCCCTTTTGCCCCCAGCTCCTGAGCGCGGGAGATGAGGCCGTCGAGCTCGGAGCGCGGCAGCTCGCGCCGGCCGGCGTTGAGGCCGCGGATCGAGCCGCCGCCCTCCAGGACCGAGCGGAAGACCTTGAACTCGGTCTCGCGCAGACCCTCGCCGAGGTCGACCAGCTCGAGCCCGAAGCGCAGGTCGGGCCGGTCGGTGCCGAAGCGATCCATCGCCTCGTCGTAGGTCATGCGCTGCATCGGCAGCTCCACCTCCGGGCCTCCGACCCGCTCGAAGACGTGGGCCAGCAGCCGCTCGTTGATCTCGATCACGTCCTCGACGCCGACAAAGGACATCTCGACGTCGAGCTGCGTGAACTCGGCCTGACGGTCGGCCCGGGTCGCCTCGTCGCGAAAGCAGCGCGCCACCTGGTAGTAGCGCTCGAACCCCGACATCATCAGCAGCTGCTTGAACAGCTGCGGCGACTGCGGCAGCGCGTAGAAGGAGCCCGGCTGCTGGCGGCTGGGGACGAGGAAGTCGCGGGCGCCCTCGGGGGTGGAGCGGGTGAGGACCGGCGTCTCGATGTCGAGGAAGCCCTCGCCGTCGAGGAACTCGCGCATCGCGGCGACGACGCGGTGGCGCAGCGTCAGCGCCCGCTGCATCTGCTCGCGGCGCAGGTCGATGTAGCGATGGCGCAGGCGGGTATCCTCCCCCACCTCGCCGCTGAAGCCCTCGACCTGGAAGGGCGGCGTCTCCGCGCTCGCGAGCAGCTCGGCCTCGGCGACCAGCAGCTCGACCTCGCCGGTGGCGAGTTCGGGGTTGACGGTCTCCTCGGAGCGGCGGACCACGGTCCCGCTCGCGCTCAGCACGTCCTCGGCCCGCAGCTTGTGAGCGAGCTCGAACGAGGCGCCGGAGCTGTCGGGGTTGAAGACGAGCTGGACGATGCCGGTGCGGTCGCGGAGGTCGATGAAGATCAAGCCGCCGTGGTCGCGGCGCCGGTTGACCCAGCCGGCGACCCGCGCCTGCGAGTCGACGCGCTCGGGCAGCACCTGGCCGCACCAGGCGTCGCGGTAGTCGTTGGCGCGCAGCGGCGGCGCCTCGCTCACGGCCCTACCTCCTTCATCTCCTCGACAAGGTTGTCCAATTCGACCGGCCGTTGCTCCCCGCTCTCCATGTCACGAAGTTCGACGCCGTCGTCCAGCAGGAAAACGACGAACTTGGCACCTATGCGATCGGCGTGTTTGAGCTGTCCCTTCTGACCTCGCCCAGCGAGATCCATCTCCGCCGCGAAGCCTCGCTGCCGCAGATCGCTGAGAAGGGCCACCGCCGTGCTCGCGTCGTCATCGCGGTGGGAGATGAAGACCCTGTGCCTGGGTTCTTCGGCTTTCTCCTCTCCCAGGGCCAGCAGGATCCGCTCGATCCCGGCGGCGAAGCCGACCGCAGGCGTCGGCGCACCGCCGAGCTGCTCGATCAGCCCGTCGTAGCGGCCGCCGCCGCCAATCTCCGATTGGGCGCCGAGCGCGTCGCAGACGAAGGAGAAGATCGTGCGGGTGTAGTAGTCGAGGCCGCGGACCAGGGTCGGATCGACCACGTAGGCGACGCCGGCGGCGTCGAGCAGCCCCCGCACCTCCTCGAAGTGGGCGGCGTCCTCGCCCTCGAGCCGCTCGAGGATCGTCGGCGCGCTCGCCATCACGGCCCGCGTCCCCTCGTCGTCGGCGTCGAAGGCGCGCAGTGGGTTGATGTCGATCCGCTCGCGCACGTCCTTGGAGAGCTCACCCTCGTTCGCGTGCAGGTGCGCTTTCAGATCCTCGAGGTAGGCGCGCCGCGCCTCCAGCGAGCCGAGGCTGCCGATCCGCAGCTCCACCCCCGGCACCCCGAGCTCGCCCAGCAGGTCGGCGAGGAGCATGATCACCTCGGCGTCGGCCAACGGCGAGTCGGTGCCGATGCACTCGATCCCCAGCTGGTGGAACTGGCGGTAGCGGCCCGCCTGTGGGCGCTCGTGACGGAAGAAGGGACCGAGGTAGAAGAGCTTCACCGGCTGCGCCTGCTTGTGCATGCCGTGCTCGAGGTAGGCGCGGCAGATCGGCGCGGTGCCCTCCGGGCGCAGGGTGAGGCTGCGTCCGCCCTTGTCCTCGAACGTGAACATCTCCTTGCGGACGATGTCGGTCGAGCGGCCGACGCCGCGCTCGAAGAGGTCGGTGTCCTCGAAGGCCGGCGTCGCGATCGACTCGTAGCCGGCGCGGGAGAAGATCGCCGCCGCGGCGCGCTGCAGGCGCTCGCGGGCGCGCGCCTGCGCCGGTAGGACATCGAAGGTGCCGCGCGGTGCCTGGAACTTGCTCGCCATTTGCGGCGACCTTAGTTGACCGAGTGTCGGCCGCGCCCGCTCGGCTACCGCGACAGCGAGCCGAGGAACGGGTTGGTCGCGCGCTCCGCCCCGAGCGTGGTCAATCCCATGTGGCCGGGATGGACGGCGGTCTCCGCCGGGAAGGCGTCGAGGAGGCTGCCGATCGAGGCGAGCAGTGTCGGCCCGTCGCCGCCGGGCAGGTCGACCCGGCCGACCGAGCCCTGGAAAAGGACGTCGCCGGAGAAGATCGCGTCCTCGCCGCGGACGGCGTAGGTGACGTGGCCGGGGCTGTGGCCGGGGGTGAAGAAGACGTCCAGCTTCAGCCCCGCCAGCTCCAGGGTCTCCCCTCCCCGCACGACCTCGTCGGCCTCGTAGCTCTCGTACGGGCCGAATCCCTCCCAGGGAACGAAGGCCATGATGTCGGCGAGCAGCGGCAGCTCGATCTCCGGGCAGTAGACCGGCGCTCCCGTCGCCTTCGCCACCGGCGCCACCGCCCCGATGTGGTCGAAGTGGCAGTGGGTGATCAGGATCGCCTCCGCTCGCGCCCCCGTCGCCTCGATCGCCGCCAGGATCCGCTCCTCCTCCTCGCCGGGGTCGACGACGAGCAAGCGATCGGCGTCTTGGCGCCGGAGCAGGAAGCAGTTCTCGGCCACCGGGCCGACCGTGAGCATCTCGACGTCGAGCGCCATCGGCTCTAATCCTGGCGGGCGCGGATGCGGGCGCGCTCGCGCCGCCGCCAGAGGGCCATGTCGATGTAGTAGCCGGCGGGGACGTAGAGGGCGAGCATGAAGAGGCCGAAGACGAGCGAGGCGCCGGCCGGGCGTTTGAAGAGGACGATCAGGACGACGAAGAAGATCACCGCCGCGAAGGCGCCGCGCATGAACGAGTTGCGCCAGGTCGGCGGCAGGTCCTCTTTCGGGCCGGCCGGCTTGCGCCCTGAGCGTATCTGCGCTTTCGCCTCGGCGCGGCTGCGCGGACGGCTGCGGCGGGGATTGGGATCGACCCGCCCGCCCTGGGTGCCGCGGCGCTTGCGCCGACGCTTCTTGTTGGTCTGAGCCATGGGCGAAATCTAGTCGTTCGCCGCCGCGAGCCTTGCCTCGATCGTGTGGCGCTGCGGGTCGAAGTCGCGGATCGGGACGTCGGCGGGATAGGCCTCGAGCGCATCGCGCGGGATCAGGCCAACCAGCTCCGCCTCCACCGGTCGCGTGCCCAGCGGCGCCGCCAGCTTCCGCACCCGCTCGACGACTGCGGCCAGGGGAACCGAGAGCGGGTCGTGGACGTTGGTCGAGACCTGGGCGCGGCCGCTGGAGAGCAGCAGCCCGATCGCCCGCACCCCCGGCGGCCCTCCCCCCGCCTCGCGCAGCCCGGCGGCGACGGCCTGGGCGACCTCGACCTCGCCCGTGTCGAGCTCGACGTTGAAGGCGGCGAGCGGCGGCCGCGCCGTCACCAGGGTCGCGCCGGCGCTGCGATGCGGCAACTTTGGGCCGAAGTCCGGCTGCAGCTCGCCCGACTCCATCCGCAACCACAGCTCCGGCAGGCCGCCGTTGCGGAAGTAGGCGCGCTCGGCCCGGCCGGGATCCCGCGCCAGCTCGCCGTAGAGGAAGACCGGCAAGCCGAGGCCGCCGATCTGGGTCGCCGCCGCGATCGCCTCGGCCCGGGCGGCTTCACGGTCATCGCGGTGGAACCAAACGACCGGGCAGACGTCGAGCGCCCCGATCGCGGGATGGGCGCCGCGGTAGCGGTGCATGTCGATCGTCTCAACCGCCTCCTCCGCCCCGGCTACCAGCGCCTCGGTCAGGGCGCCGGGCCGGCCGGCGAGGGTGAAGACGGTGCGGCCGTGGTCGGCGTCGGTGTGGCGATCGAGCAGGGTGACGCCGCGGGAGAAGGCCGTCTCGAGGCGGGCCAGGCGCTCGCCGTCGCTCCCCTCCGAGACGTTCGGAACCGCGAGCAGGGGCGGCACGCTCCTGGCTCCTCAGAGCAGCAGGTCGCCGCCGCTGACGATCGTCTCGCCGTCGATTTCCAGCGTCGGTTCGAGCACCACGCAATCGAGGTGGACCGGGACCTGGACGGTGCCGCCGATCGCCGCCGAGGCGCCGAAGGCGACGTGGCAGGTGCCGAGCATCTTCTCGTCCTCGAGGATGTTGCCGGTGAGGATCGCCTCTTCGTTGGTGCCGATCCCGAGCTCGGCGACGTTGGTGCCGTCCTCGCCGTGGGCGGTCAGCAGCTCCATCAGCCGTTCGCCGTCCGAGCCGGTCGCCTCGACCAGGTGGCCCTCGCGGACCGTCAGCGCGACGGGCGTGTCGAGCAGTCCGACTTCGGCGATCGAGCCGTCGACGACCAGCGTGCCCTCGCTCGTCCCCTCGACCGGGGCGATGAAGCCCTCGCCGCAGGGGAGGTTGCCGAAGGCGCCGCGATTGCCGAGTTCGCCGGCATCGACGATCCCCAGCCGCCCCTCGAGGCCGATCCGCAGGTCACTGCCGTGGCGGCAGGTGATCCGCGCCTCCGATCCGCGGTTGAGCGCAGTGACGACCGCCCAGCCGCGGCGGCGGATCTCCTCCAGGTCGCCGGTCATCAGCCGGCCGAGCATCTCTTCGGTCACGCCCGGCAGGGTGCCGATGCGGACGCCGGCCTCGCTGGCGGCTTTGCGCGCGGCGGTGTGGGAGAGCGACTGGATCGTCGGCGCCAGGACCACGTCGGCCGCGGCCATCGCCGCCGCCACCGGCCGCGGCGGCTCGGCGGCAGCCGAGTCGCGCTCGGAGATCACCGCCAGGGTCGCGTCGGCGCCCTCCCCCTGCGCCTCGATCCGCATCAGCGCGCCGATCTCTTCGGTCACCGGGTTGCAGACGACCAGCACGTCCTCGCCGGGCTGGATGCCCATGCACTGGCGGACCACCGTCTTCACCGCTCTGTCGAGTTCCGCAGGCACGGCCCCACCCTAACCATGATGCGAATCGTCGTCATGTCGGTGGCGGATCGACCAGGCCTCGAACCAGATCAAGCCGACCAGGACGATCCCGAAGCCGATGAACGGCGGCAGCCACCCGTGCGGGTGCAGGATCGCCAGCGAACCCACCGCAAAAGCATCCGCCGCCAGCAAAAACGCGACCAGCACCGGCCGCATCGCCGACCACCCGGTCCCTCCAGATCCGCCGGGCCCTTGCACCGCTACCATCCCCTTCCCGCCGGAGTAGCTCAGCTGGTTAGAGCAGCGGAATCATAATCCGCGTGTCGGGGGTTCGAGTCCCTCCTCCGGCATGGCGCCCCGCCAAGCCTCTCCCACTCCGCTGCGGCACATCTAAGCGGAATTCCCCCGGTTTCGCTGATGCGAGGGAACTTTGGCGGCCTTACGGTCGTATGCAGCCTCGTCAAGCGAAATTGGAGGTAGCGATGAAGCTGTACGGGATTCTGCGCCGTCATGGGTGGCGAACGCCGGAGGAGCTGGAGGCGGCTGCTAAACGGTCGGCCGAAGTCGGCGATGAACCCGCCTCGGGAGTTCGCTGGATTCGCAGTTACGTGCTCGCCGAGGAGAGCGGCGAGCTCGGCACCTTCTGCGTCTACGAAGGCGAGAGCCCGGAGACGGTGCGGGCGCATGCCGAGGCCTCGGGCCTACCCTGCGACGAGGTCGTCGAGATCGCCGACACGGTGATCGTCCGCCCCGATCCGGTTGCCGCGGGCAGCTGAGGCTCCACAGCGACGCGGACGGACTCAGCCTATTCGACAAGCCAAAGTCAGTCGGCGTGGCGAGCGCCCAAGAGGCGATGCGACCGCCGGGCTCTCTGGGGCCCGGAAAGACGATCAGCGAAATAGCCAATCGCAGCGCCAGTGGAAACGGCCAGCAGGCTGAATGATGCGATAGCGATGCCTGGGGCGGCGTCGAGTGCGTTCAGGAGGAGGACCAAGCCGGCTAGCAACAGCAGAGGGATCGCGAACAACGCGATGCGGACGACCATGTCCCGAGTGTAGATCACGTTGCTGAGTCCACCACCAAGGCGAAGATCCCGAATCCAAGTCCGAAGAAGAACCCGATGGCAGTTGCTCGCTCGACCTCACGATCAGTGCGGCCGGCTAGAACCGCTCCATATCGAGCCGCTCCGCCAATGAGACCCGTCGATCCAATCACAAGCGCCGCTGCTCCGGAGAGAGCTTCAGTGAAGATGCCGCCGAGAACATTCACAGGGAG
>JBQCIG010000040.1:0-16973 GCA_051953975.1 Solirubrobacterales bacterium
GTGGCGATCGAGTTGAAGCCCAGGACCGGGGTGGTGAGGCTCCTCCCACCTCATCACTCCGGTCCATCTCTTTCCTCGGACCTCCCGCTCAGACTCAGAAAGGAACCTCCGCGTTGGCTTTTCGGGGTCTCTACGAGCACAGCCTCGATTCCAAGGACCGCCTCACGGTCCCCTCTCGCTTTCGCGCTTCGCTGGCCGACGGAATCGTTCTCTCCAAGGGCTTCGACCCCTGCGTCTGGGTGCACACGACCAGCGAGTTCGAGCAGCTCTCCGACCGCTTCCTCTCCCCCCACAGCCCCTTCGGGCGCGACGCCCGAGCGCTGCGCCGCCGTTTCCACGGCGGCTCCTTCGACGAGAAGCTCGACTCCGCTGGCCGCATCCGCATCCCCAAGCCGCTGCTCGATCATGCCGGCCTCGACGGCAACTGCGTCGTGATCGGGGCGGGGGAGTACCTGGAGATCTGGAACGCCGAGGCCTGGGCCAAGCAGGAGGAAGAGCTCGACGCCGCCGCCCCCGAGATCGCCGAGGGCCTTGCCGCCGCCGGCCCCCAGCAATCATGAGACTCAATGCCGCCGCAACCCATAACCTGGCGACGGGACGGAAATACCCCTATATGGAGGGAAATCGTCCCGTCGGCGGGTATGTGGTGCCGCGGCCGACCCAGCGGCTGCTGGGGGTCCCGGTGAGCGAGCACGAGCCGGTCCTCGCGCCGGAGCTGGTCTCGCTGCTGGCGCCCGAGCCGGGGCAAACGGCGGTCGACTGCACCTTCGGCGCCGGCGGTCACGCGCGCCGCGTCGCCGAGCTGATCGGACCGGAGGGGACGCTGATTGGGATCGACCGCGATCCCGCCGCGCAGGAGCGTTTCAACCGCTTCGCCGCCGAGGTGCCGTGCCGGACCCTCTTCATCAGTGCGGACTTCGCAGCAGGACTTCGCGCCTTGCAGGGCGAAGGAGTCCGCCCAGACATGGTTTATGTAGATCTGGGGATGTCCTCGATGCAGGTCGACGCGCGTGAGCGGGGCTTCTCCTATTCCTACGACGCGCCGCTCGACATGCGGATGGACACGCGGCAGAGGTTCACCGCCGCCGACCTCGTCAACGAGTGGCCCGAGTCGCGGATCGCCCAGGTCCTGCGCCGCTTTGGCGAGGAGCGCCACGCCGGCGAGATCGCCCGCGAGATCGTCCGCCGCCGCCCGCTCGCGACCACCGGCGAGCTGGTCGCCGCGATCAAGGCGGGGATGCCCGCTTCGGCCCGCTTCGGCGCCGGCCACCCGGCCAAGCGCAGCTTCCAGGCGATCCGGATCGCCGTCAACGGCGAGCTCGAGGCGCTGGAGGAGGCGCTGCCGCTGGCCTGGCAGCAGCTCAAGGTCGGCGGCCGCTTCGCGGCGATCTCCTTCCACTCGCTCGAGGACCGGCCGGTGAAGCAGTTCCTCGCCGCCAAGGCGCGCGGCTGCGTCTGCCCGCCCGAGCTGCCGGTCTGCGTCTGCGGCCACGAGCCCGAGGCCGAGCTCTTGACCCGGCGCGCGATCGCGCCGAGCCCGGAGGAGGCGGAGAGCAACCCGCGCTCGCGCTCGGCCCACCTGCGGGCGGCGCTGAAGATCGCCGAGGAGCAGCCGGCGGGGGAGGCGGGCTGATGGCCGTCGCCGCTCCCGCCCGCCGCACCGCCCCGGCGCCCGCGCCGTCGCGAACGTCGCCGCCGCCGAAACCGCGGAAACCGGCGCACAAGCCGACCCGGTCGCGCGCGACCGCCGCGCCGGCCAAGGCGCCCGCCCGCCGCGCTCCCGCCCGCAAGCAGGCCCCCGCCTCCCGTCCCAAGCTCGTCGTCGTCGCCGGCCGCACCGCCGGCGCGGTCCGCCAGCTGCCGGACTCGAGCCTGGTGGTGCGGATGACCCGCGGCCGCGCCTGGATCGCGGTCCTCGGCGTGCTCCTGGTCGGGATCGTCGCCCTCAACGTCGTCACCCTCAGCTTCGCCGCCTCGGCCGGCAAGATCGACGAGCAGATCACCACCCTGGAAAACGAAAACTCGATGCTGGCGAGCCGCGAAGCCGAGCGCTACAGCACCGAACGGGTCCGTGGCGAGGCCGGCCAGCTCGGCCTGACGATGCAGACCAGCGCAGCGCCGCAGCTGATCGAACTCCGCCCCGACGACGTCGCCACCGCCGCCGCGCGGCTGGCTGCCGCCGGGGGCTAGGGGCCGCCGCCGATGCGCTTGATCGAGCGCCGGATCGGGCTCCTCTTCGGCGGCTTCCTCCTCTGCTTCCTCATCATCGTCTGTCGCGCCTTCTGGCTGCAGGGCGTGCAGGGATCCCAGCTCGCCTCCGAGGCTGCCTACCAGCAGACCGAGGCGGTCACCGTTCCCGGCCTGCGCGGCGACCTGCTCGACCGCCGCGGCAACAAGCTCGCCGCCTCCGAAGACGCGGCGACGATCTACGCCACCCCCTACCAGGTGAAGAACCCACCGCAGGCGGCGGCGAAGCTGGCGCCGATCCTCGGCGAGCCGAAAGGCAAGGTGCTGGAAGCGCTCACCGCCGAAGGCGGTTTCTCCTACGTTGCCCACAAAGTCGACCTCGGCACCGCTGCCAAGGTCGAAGCGCTCGAACTGGAAGGGATCGGCGAGCTGCCCGACAGCCGCCGCACCTACCCCCAGGGCGAGATGGCGGGGCAGGTGATCGGCACCGTCGGCTCCGAAAACCAGGGGCTGACCGGGCTGGAGATGGGCGAGGAATCGGTCCTGGCCGGCAGCGACGGCGAACGGCGCGTCGTCAACGACGCCCTCGGCGAACCGATCCGGCTGGAAACGGTGAAGGAAGCCGAAGACGGCGAAAACATCCAGCTCACGCTCGATCCGGTGATCCAGCGGGAAACCGAACGGGTGCTGGCCGGAGTGGGGGAAACCTACTCGCCGACCGGGGCGACGGCGATCGTCGTCGACCCGCGCAACTCGCAGGTCCTGGCGATGGCGAACTGGCCGCCGGTCAACCCCGAAGACCTCTCCGAAGTCAGCAACGAAGACCTGCTCAACAAGGCGACCGGGTTCAACTACGAACCGGGCTCCACCTTCAAGGCCTTCACCGTCGCCGCGGCGCTGGAAGAAAAAGTGGTGACGCCGACGAGCGAATTCGTCCTGCCGCCGTCGATCCGGGTCGCCGACCGGACGATCAAAGACGCCGAGGAACGGGGGACCGAAACGATGAGCGTCGGGGAAATCCTCGCCCGCTCCTCGAACGTCGGCGCGGTGACGATCGGGCTCAAGGTCGGCGCCGAAAGATTCAGCAAGTGGATCGACCGCTTCGGCTTCGGTCGCCCGACCGGGATCCAGTTCCCGGGCGAGGAACGGGGGATCGTTCCCTCTTTGGCCGAATACTCCGGCTCGACGATGGGCAACCTGCCGATGGGCCAGGGCCTGGCGGTGACCCCGATCCAGATGGTCGCCGGCTACACGGCGATCGCCAACGGCGGCATCCTCAGGCCGCCGCAGCTGATCGAGAAGGTCGGCGAAGAAGCGGTCCACGAGCCGAAGGGGCACCGGGTGATTTCGGCCCAGGTCTCGGCCGAGATCAGGGAAATGCTCGAAGGGGTGCTGGCCCCCGGCGGCACCGCCTCCGAGGTCAGCGTCCCTGGCTACACGCTGGCCGGCAAGACCGGAACCGCCCAGGTAGCCGAAAACGGCGGCTACTCGAAAACCAAATACATCGCCTCGTTCATCGGCTTCGCGCCGGCGCAGAATCCGCAGTTGCTGGCGGCGGTGATCGTCGACGAACCGCAGGGGGAAATCTACGGAGGGTCGGTCGCCGCTCCCGCGTTTGGCGAAATCGCCGAATTCGCTCTTCCTTATCTGGGCGTGCCGCAGGAATAGGGCACCCGATCCGCCTCATAGAATCGGCCGCGGATGGTGAGGCTGGACGAGCTGGTCGTGGAGCTGCCCGGGGTGCGGATCGTGGGCGACGCGTCTGTGGGGATAGCTGAGCTTGCTTACGACAGTCGTAAGGTCGAGCCGGGGACGCTGTTTTTTTGTGTGGTGGGGGAGAAGGCTGATGGGCATCGGTTTGCGCCACGGGCGGTTGAGGACGGGGCGGCTGCGCTTGTGGTCGAGCGGGAGATGACGGCGCTGGCGGTGCCGCAGGTGGTGGTGCCGAGCTCGCGGGCGGCGATGGCGCCGGTGGCGGCGCGGTTCTGGGGGGACCCGACCGGGGAGCTGCGCGTGGTCGGGGTCACCGGGACCAACGGGAAGACGACTACGGCGTTCCTGGTGCGGGAGATCCTCGAGGCGGCCAGCTATCCCTGCGGCCTGCTGGGGACGGTCAAGCAGGTCGTCGGCGGGGTGGAGAAGGAAGTGGTGCGGACGACGCCGGAGGCGATCGAGCTGCAGGCGACCTTCCGCCAGATGCTCGCGGGGGGAGACGAAGCCTGCGCGATGGAGGTCTCCTCGCACGCGCTGGCGCTGCACCGGGCCGACGCGATCCACTTCGAGGTCGCCATCTTCACCAACCTCACCCAGGACCACCTCGACTTCCACACCGACATGGAGGACTACTTCCTCGCCAAGCGCAAGCTGTTCGAGACCGGGCCGAAGACGGCGATCGTCAACGTCGACGACCCCTACGGCCGCCGCCTCGCCGAGGAATTCGAGTGCGTCACCTTCTCCGCCGAGGGGGCCGAGGCCGACTACAGCGCCCGCGACGTCGAGTTCGACGCCGCCGGGGCCAGCTTCAGCGTCGCCGAGATGCGCCTGCGCACCGGCCTGCCCGGTCACTTCAACGTCGCCAACGCTCTCGGCGCCTTCGCCGCGGCGGAGGCGATGGGGGTGGGGGCGGAGATCGCCGCCGCCGGGCTGGCGAAGGCGGGGCGGGTGCCGGGTCGCTTCGAGCCGATCGACGAGGGGCAGGGGTTCGCGGTCCTGGTCGACTACGCCCATACGCCCGATTCGCTGGAGAACGTGCTGCGGGCAGCCCGCCGCCTCACCGAGGGTCGCCTCATCTCCGTCTTCGGCGCCGGCGGCGACCGCGACCGCGACAAGCGGCCGAAGATGGGACGGGCCGGGGCCGATCTCTCCGACCTGACCGTGATCACCTCCGACAACCCACGCTCGGAGGACCCGGAGGCGATCGTCGCCGAGGTCGCCGCCGGGGCCGAGGGGGCGGGGGAGCTGGAGGTCGTCATCGACCGCCGTGCGGCGATCGCCCTGGCGCTCGGCCGCGCCGCGCCCGGCGACACCGTGGTGATCGCCGGCAAGGGCCACGAGCAGGGCCAGGAGTTCGAGAACGGGCGCAAGATCCCCTTCGACGACCGCGAGGTCGCCCGCGAGGAGCTCTGGAAGCTCGGCAGCCCGGCATGAGGCTCTCGCCCGCCGAGATCGCCGCCGCCCTCGACGCCGAGGTCCTCGCCGAGGGCCCTCAGGAGCCGCCGCGGCGGGCGACGATCGATTCGACCGAGACCGGCCCCGGCGACCTCTTCTTCGGCCTGCGCGGCGAGCGCCGCGACGGCGGCGAGTTCGCGCTGGAGGCGCTCGCGGCCGGGGCCTGGGGGGTGGTGATCGGCCAGGACCGAGCCATTCAGCGGGCTTCGTCTCCCGGCGGCGCCGGATCCCGGGGCTGGGCCTTCCGGGTCGAGGACCCGCTGGCGGCCATGCAGGCGCTGGCGCGGGCCTGGCGGCGGGCGCTCGGCGCCCGCGTCGTCGGCATCACCGGCTCGGTCGGCAAGACCTCGGTCAAGGACATCGCCAAGGCGCTGCTGCCGGGCGGGGTCCATGCCAACCGCGAGAACCTCAACACCGAGATCGGGCTGCCGCTGACGATCCTCGAAGCGCCCGACAACGCCGAGGTCCTAGTCCTGGAGATGGCGATGCGCGGGCGGGGTCAGATCGCCGAGCTGGCGGCGATCGCCGAGCCCGAGGTGGCGGTGATCACCAATGTCGGGCCGGTCCACGTCGAGCTGCTCGGCTCGGTCGCGGCGATCGCGGCAGCAAAGGCCGAGATCCTCGCCGACCTGCCGCCGGGCGGCACCGCCGTCGCCCCGGTCGAGGCCGGGGAGCTGGAGCCGCACCTGCGGGGGGTCGAGCGGCTGCTGCGTTTCGGCCCCGGCGGCGACGTCGAGGCGGCCGAGGCGAAGGTCGACGACGGCGTCACCGAAGCGCTGGTCCGCACCCCGCTCGGCAGCCAGGTCTTCCACTTTCCCTTCACCGAGGCCCACAACCTCACCAACGCCCTGGCCGCGGTCGCCGCCGGGGTGGCGCTGGGTGCCGATCTCGCCGGTATGGCCGACCGCGCTGCGAGCATAGGATTCTCCCGCTTTCGCGGAGAGCGATTGGAGCTCCCGGGCGGGATCGTCCTCGTGAACGACTGCTACAACGCCAACCCGGTGTCGATGCGCGCGGCGCTGGACCATCTCGCCGGCCTCGAAGCCGAGCGCACGGTCGCGGTGCTGGGTGAGATGGGCGAGCTCGGGCCGGGCTCGCCCGGCTACCACCGCGAGGTCGGCGAGCACGCCCGCGCCCAGGGGATCGACCTCCTGATCGGCGTCGGCCTGCCGGCCCGCGACTACGACCCCGACGAGCTGGTCGCCGACCCCGGCGAGGCCGCCGAGCTGTTGGCGGCGCGGCTGCAGCCGGGAGACGCGGTCCTCGTCAAGGGCTCGCGCTCGGCCGGGCTCGAGGCGGTCGCCGAGCAGCTCGTGGAGCTGGTCTGATGGAGAGCGCCAATGGGTGAAGTCCTGATCGCGGGAATGGCGTCGATGCTGATCTGCATCTTCCTCGGCCCCAGGTTCATCGAGTTCCTCCGCGTGCGCGAGTTCGGGCAGCACATCCGCGAGGACGGTCCGCAGGAGCACCACGCCAAGGCGGGGACGCCGACGATGGGCGGGCTGATCCTCTTCGCCTCGATCTGCGTCCCCTTCCTCGTCCTCTCCGAGCGCGACGCGCAGAGCCTCGCCGTCTTCGGAGTGGCGATGGGCTGCGCCGCCCTCGGCTTCGCCGACGACTACATCAAGATCGTCAAACGCCGCTCGCTCGGCCTGGCGGGGCGCTGGAAGCTGCTCGGGCAGCTGCTGCTCGCCTTCGGCCTCTGGTGGGTCGCCCGCCACGAGGTCGGCCTCGAACCGACGCTCTACTTCCGCATCGGCAGCGGCAGCATCGACCTCGGCCCGGTCCTCTACTTCGTCCTCGTCTTCCTCGTCCTCGCCGGCACCTCGAACGGGGTCAACCTCACCGACGGCCTCGACGGCCTCGCCGCCGGCTCTTGCGCGATCGTCCTCCTCGCCTACACGGCGATCAGCTTCGTCAGCGGCGAGCAGCAGGACCTGGCGCTGCTCTCGGCCTGCCTGGTCGGCGCCTGCATCGGCTTCCTCTGGTTCAACGCCTTCCCGGCCTCGATCTTCATGGGCGACACCGGCTCCCTCGGCCTCGGCGGCGCGATCGGGGCGCTGGCGGTGATGACCCAGACCGAGGTCTTGCTGATCATCATCGGCGGCATCTTCGTGATCGAGGCGCTCTCGGTCCTGCTCCAGGTCTTCGCCTTCAAGACCTTCCGCCGCCGCGTCCTGCTGATGGCGCCGCTGCACCACCACTTCGAGATGATGGCCTGGTCGGAGACGAAGATCATGCTCCGCTTCTGGATCATCGCCGCCGTTTGCTCGGGAATCGGCTTCACCCTCTACCAGCAGTCGATCGGCTGAGCCGGTTAAGGCATTTCGGCGCTGTGTTGGACGCCTTCGCTCGTCCAGGTCAGGCGCTTGCCGTGGAGCTCCAGCGAAGTCGGATCGATGTCGCCTTCTTCGAGGATTTCGGTCGGTTGGCCTGGAGCCGATAGGGCAACCTCGCTGTTGGGGCCTCCGCCCGCGAGCGACTGACCTTTGCTGATCCAGGCGACCGCGGCGGACGAGGCGACCGCGAGGTCGGTCACCGAGGAGACGGGCTCGACTCCAACGCGCGGAGAGGCCTCGGCGATATCGACCACCTCGCCGTTGCGGAGGTTGCGCACGACCACCCAGACCCGGTTGAAGTCGACTCCCTGGAAGCGGGTGGAATAGGCCGCGAAAGGCGCGGAAATGGCCGCCACGTCCGGATCGATCGGATTCTTTGCGGGGTCCCGAGAGCTCACGAACGCGGTCCTTCCCAGCAGAAGAGGGTGCCCGGTGCCGAACAGGCAGCCGACGACGCGGACGCCTTCGGGATCCCGTTCGGCGCTTGGCCCTCGCAGCGGCAGGCTGTAGACGCGGCCGTGTACTTCCAATGCGATCGTCTTGCTGCCGACTGGCCTGCATTTGGAGGAAGAGACGTGGATTGCGCCTGCTGACCCGTCGCTGCACACCACCAGCAGCGCGCAAAGCACGACCAGCCCGATCACCCGTCGCGAGTACCCCCGCAGCATCGGGTACACGGTAATCCCTGTGTGACCGATTTGCTGGGAAGGGGCGCTTGCGAGAGGGGATGATCCGCCTTGTGCCAGAGGTGCAGGTCAGTGCGGGCCCGATCGAGTACGGCGACAGCGGCGGCGACGGGAGGCCGATCGTCTTCGTCGGCGGCCTGCCGCACGACGAGCGGCTGTGGGATGGGGTCGTGGCCGAGCTCCGCTCGCAGTTCCGCTGCCTCACGCCGGTGCTCCCGCTCGGCGCCCACCGCAAGCCGATGCGACCGGACGCCGACCTCTCGCTCTCGGGGCTGTCGGGGATCGTCACCGACTTCCTCGAGCGGCTCGACCTGGGCGACGCGATCGTCTGCTTCAACGACTGGGGCGGCGCGCAGACGATGATCTCCGGCGGCGGCGCCGGGCGGGTAGGCGGCCTGGTTCTCGTTTCCTGCGAGACCGAGAACAACTACCCGCCGGGGCTCGGCGGCCAGGGCGCAGCCTTGTCGGGCTGGCTCCCCGGCGGCCTCTCGGTGATGCGACGGGTGCTGCTCTCGCCGCGACTGCGACGGCTGCCGTTCACCTACGGCCAGATGAGCAAGAAGGGGATCCCCGACGAGCTGATGCGCGAATGGCTGGAGCCGCTGAAGCGGCCGGAGATCCAGCGCGACCTGCGCCGCTACGTCCGCGACGTCCGCCGCGGCAAGCGCCTGATGCGTGAGGCGACCCCGGCGCTGCGCACCTTCGAGCGGCCGGTCCTCGTCGTCTGGGATACCGAGGGGAAGATGATGCCGGGCGCCGAGGGCCGCCGCCTCGCCGATGCGTTCCCGAACTCACGCTACGTCGAGCTACCCGACTGCTACACGCTGATCCCCCTCGACCAGCCGCAGGCGCTGGCGCGGAAGATCAGGGGGTTCGCCGCCTGACCAGTTCCGCGGTTCCTTTGTCCTCTATGACCGGACAAAGGAACCACGCAACAGGGACGCCCGGGCCGATCGCGAAGCTTTCGGCATGCCATTGCGCGTTCCGGCCAAGGAAGCCCGCCCGCCGCTGCCGGCGGGGCCGTTCCTAGTGGTCGGCCTCGCCCGTTCGGGACAAGCGGCGGCGCGGCTGCTGGCGGGGCGGGGGGAGCGGGTGCGGGCGGTCGATTCCGGTCATCCCGAGGCGGCGGCAGGACTGGAGGGGGTCGGCGTCGAAGTCTTCCTGGATACGGATGGAGTGGCACAGCTCGAGGGGACGCGGACCGTCGTCAAGAGCCCGGGTGTTCCCCGGGAGGCGCCGGTGATCGCAGCGGCCCTCGAGCGCGGCATCGAGGTGGTGGGGGAGATGGAGCTGGCCTGGCGGGCGCTGCCGAACCGCTTCGTCGCCGTCACCGGCACCAACGGCAAGACGACCACGGTCGAGCTGATCGGCCACCTCTACCGCAGCGCCGGCGAGCCGGTCGCGGTCGCCGGCAACGTCGGCACCGCGCTCGCGGAGCTGGTCGGCGAGGTCGCGCCCGACACCACCGTCGTCTGCGAGTGTTCCAGTTTCCAGCTTGAGGACACGGTCGCCTTCGCGCCCGAGTGCGCGGTCTACCTCAACCTCGCGCCCGACCACCTCGACCGCCACCGCGACCTCGAGTCCTACCTGGCGGCGAAGCTGCGGATCTTCGCCAACCAGGGCAACGACGACGTCGCCGTCTACAACGCCGACGATCCCTTCGCCGCCGGCACCGACCTCGGCGGCTGCGCCCGCCGCGTCGCCTTCTGCCGCGGCGCCGCCCCCGACTGCGAGGTCGCCGCCGCCGAGGGGACGATCTTCTACGACGGCGAGCCGCTACTGCCGGTCGCCGAGCTCGGCCTCTTCGGCGAGCACAACGTCGCCAACGCGATGGCCGCCGCCGCGGCGGCGCTCTCGATGGGGATCGACCGCGAAGCGGTGCGCGCGGGCCTGCGCAGTTTCGCCGGCGTGCCCCACCGCCTCGAGCAGGTGGCCGAGATCGGCGGCGTCCGCTTCGTCAACGACTCGAAGGCGACCAACGTCGCCTCGGCCACGGTCGGGATCTCCGCCTTCGACGGCGGCGTCCACGCGATCCTCGGCGGCAGCGAGAAGGACGAGCCCTTCGCACCCCTGGTCGAGCCGCTGCGCGAGAACGCCCGCGCCTGCTACCTGATCGGCGCCACCGCCGAGCGGATGGCGCGAGAGCTGGCGCCGGTCGTCGAGGCCGGCATCGAGCTGCATCGCTGCGCCGATCTCGAGGACGCCGTCCGTCGCGCCGCGGCCGCCGCCCAGCCCGGCGAGACGGTCCTGCTCTCGCCCGCCTGCGCCAGCTTCGACGCCTTCGACAACTTCGAAGCGCGGGGCGAGCGCTTCCGTGAGATCGTCGGGGAGCTGAGCCGATGAGCGCCGCCTCGCTGCCGCTCGGCCGCGCCAGGGCCGCCGGCAAGGGCGCCGCCAAGAAGAAGCGGGCGAAGAAGCGCGCCCGCGCCCTTCCCGCCGAGTACAACATGCTGCTGACCGCGACCCTCTGCCTGCTGGCGCTGGGGGCGGTGATGGTCTTCTCCGCCAGCTCGACGACGAAAGTCCTCGCCGAAGGCGGTCTCTCCGAAAGCGCCTACTACCTCAAGCGCACGCTGATCTTCGGCGCGATTGCGCTGGTGATCATGCACGTGACGGCGCGCGTCGACCTGAAGAGGATCCGCGAGCTGACGCCGCTGCTGCTCGGCGGCTCCGTCTTCCTCCTCGTCGCCGTGCTCGGCGCCGGCAGCGAAGTCAACGGCGCCACCCGCTGGATCGGCGGCGGCTCGCTGCAGATCCAGCCCTCGGAGCTGGCGAAGGTAGCGCTGATCCTCTACGGGGCGGACATGCTGGCGCGCAAGCCGAAGCGGGCGCGCACGCTGACGGGACTCAAGCCCTACCTGCTGGTGGCCGCCGCCTGCTGTGCCCTGATCATGCTCGAGCCCGACATGGGGACGACGATGGTGATCGTCTTCGCGGTCGCCGCGACCCTCGTCGCCGCCGGGGCGCGGCCGGCCGACCTGGGCAAGATCGCGCTCGTGATCGCGGGCCTGACGCTGGCCGCGGCGGTCGTCGAGCCCTACCGGATGGCCCGCCTGACCGGCTTCCTCCACCCGACCGCAGATCCCTCCGGCGCCGGCTTCCAGGCCGCCCAGGCGAAGATCGCGCTCGGCTCCGGCGGCCTCTTCGGGGTCGGGATCGGCAACGGCGTTTCCAAGGCCTTCTACCTGCCCGAGGCCCATACCGACATGATCACCGCCGTGATCGGCGAAGAGCTGGGGATGGCGGGGATCGTCGCCATCGTCGGGCTCTTCGGGATGCTCGGCTACGCCGGGCTCAAAGTCGCGCAGAAGGCGAAGGACAACTACTCGAAGCTGCTGGTCGCCGGGCTCACCTCGCTGATCCTGGTGCAGGCGACGATCAACCTCTTCGCGGTGATGGGGCTGGCGCCGCTGACCGGGGTGCCGTTGCCCTTCGTCTCCTACGGCAACAGCAGCCTGATGGCGACGCTGTTCGCGGTCGGGCTGATCCTCAACGTCGCCCGCGGCGGCAGCGCCAGGGCGGCGCGCGCTGCGACGCCCACCAGCGCTGGCAAACTGCGCGTCGTCCAAGGCGGGCGCCCGCCCGCGCGCGAAAGGAGTCGACAGAGCGGTGCCAGGAGAGCCAAGAGTGGTGGTGGCGGCGGGGGGAACCGCGGGGCACGTCGTGCCCGCCATGGCGGTCGCCGACGAGCTTCGGGCTAGCGGCGCCGAGGTCAGCTTCCTCGGCACGCGCGAGCGGATCGAGGCCGAGCTGGTGCCGGCGGCCGGCTACGAGATCGACTTCGTCAAGGTGCGCGGGATCGACCGGCGCAACCCGCTGCGGGCGGCGCGGGCCGGGGCCGAGGCGCTGGCCGCGGTGGGCGCGGCGCGCAAGGCGCTGCGCCGGCGGCGGGCCGACGTGGTAATGGGCGGCGGCGGCTTCGTCGCCGGTCCGGCCGGGCTGGCGGCGGCGCTGTCGCGGACGCCGCTGGTCCTGACCGAGGCCGACAGCCACCTCGGCCTCGCGAACCGGCTGCTGGCGGGACGGGCGCGGCGCGTCTGCCTCGCCTTCCCGATCGCCGGCAGGGAGGGGGACCCGTACCTGGTGACGGGCCGGCCGGTGCCGCGGGCGGTGCTGGAAGGCAATCGGGTGGCGGCGCGGTCGCGATTCGGGATCGCCCCGGACGCCCGCTGCCTGCTCGTCGTCGGTGGCAGCCAGGGCGCGCGCTCGATCAACCTCGCCGCGATCGCGGCCTTCGCCGAGCGCGAGGGGCGCGACTTCCACGTCGTCCACATCGCCGGCAATCGCGACTTCCCTGAGCTCGAGCGCCGGCTCGTCGCCGCGCCGCACCCCGAGCGCTACACGCTGCTGGCCTACGAGCCGAACCTCGGCGACGCGCTCGCCGCCGCCGACCTCGTCCTCGGCCGCTCCGGCGGCTCGATCTTCGAGGTCATCGCCGCCGGCCGGCCGGCGATCCTCGTGCCCTATCCCTTCGCCACCGCCGACCACCAGAGCACCAACGCCGAGTGGATGCGCGCCGGCGGCGCCGCGACGGTGATCCCCGATGTCGAGTTGGACGCAGACCGTCTCGCGGCGGAGGTGGAGGCGGTCATCGGCGACGGCGCGCGCCTGGGGGAGATGGCGGCCGCAGCGCGGCAACTCGCCAAGCCCGATGCCGCCCGCCGCATCGCCGACGAGGTCCTGGAGGCGGCACGATGAGCCGCTGCCATGCCGAGACCGTAAAAACCATCCCTCAAGGAGGGTTTTTACGGTCTCGCGGAGAGAGTGCGCGATGAGCGACTGGAACGGGCGGAAACTGCACTTCGTCGGCATCGGCGGTGCCGGGATGAGCGGGCTGGCGCTGGTCTGCGCCCGGCTGGGCGCCAGCGTCAGCGGCAGCGACCGCGCCGACTCCTCTTATATGGAGCGGCTGCGGCAGGCGGGCCTAGAGCCTGTGATCGGCCACGATGCCGCCAACCTGCCGGAGGGGGCCGAGGTGGTGGTCTCGACCGCGATCGGCGAGGACAACCCGGAGTTGGCGCTCGCCCGCGAGCGCGGAGTCGAGCCGATCCACCGCGGAGCGCTCCTCGCCGAGCTCTGCGCCGAGAAGCGGCTGATCGCGGTCGCCGGCACCCACGGCAAGACGACGACGACCGCGATGGCGGTCTGGGCGCTGCGGGCGCTCGGCGCCGACCCCGCCTTCTTCGTCGGCGGCGAGGTGCCGGGGCTCGGCCCCGACGGCGCCGCCGCCAACGCCGGCTGGGGCGCGGGGGAGTGGGTGGTGGCCGAGGCCGACGAGAGCGACGCCAGCTTCCTGCGCCTGCAGCCCGAGGTCGCGGTGATCACCAACGTCGAGATGGACCACCACAGTCGCTGGGGCTCGCTGGTCGAGCTGCACGAGGCGTTCGCGGCTTTCGCCGCCCCCGCGCGCGGGCTGGTGGTGCCGGCCGACGAAGAGATGACCTGGTTGGAGAAGGCCGGTGACGAGGAGGCACGCTTCGACGCGGCCTCACCTGGCCCGGAGGAGCTGCGCCTGCTGGTGCCGGGGCGGCACAACCTCCGCAACGCCAGAGCCGCGCTCGCCGCCCTGGAGCTCGCCGGGTTCGACAGCGGGTCGGCGGCGGAGGGGCTGGCGAGCTTTTCCGGCGTCCACCGTCGCCTCGAGCTGAAGGGCAGCCGCGGCCGGGTCCGCGTATATGACGACTACGCCCATCATCCGACCGAGGTGCGGGCCGCCCTCTCCGCCCTGCGGGAACTGAACCCGTCGCGCCTGATCGCCGTCTTCCAGCCCCACCTCTACTCGCGGACCAAGGCGCTGGCCGAGGAGTTCGGCGGCGCCCTCGCCCTCGCCGACGAGGCGGTCGTGCTCGACGTCTACCCGGCGCGCGAGGAGCCGGTCGGCGAGCTGGCCGGCGTCAGCGGCCTGCAGGTCGCCCAGGCGGCTGCCGAGCGGATGGGCGGCAAGCCGGTCTGGTGGCTGCCCCGGCTCGAGCTGGCGCAGCGGGCGCTGGCCGAGCGCCTGGATCGCGCCCAAGAGGTCGGCGATGGCGCCGTCCTGGTCACGCTCGGCGCCGGCGACGTCTTCAAGCTCGGCGAGGCGCTGGCGGAGGGGGAAGGCCGGTGAGCAGGCAACCGCAAAGCGAAGCTCCGCCGGGGGTCGAGGCCGGCTACCCGCTGGCGCGGCTGACCACCGTCCGCACCGGCGGCGCCGCCGACTGGTTCGCGCGGCCGGGCGATGAGGAAAGCCTGGTGGCGGCGTTGCGCTGGGCTGCCGACGAGGGTCTGCCGGTCGGGGTGATCGGCTCGGGATCCAACCTGTTGATCGCCGACGACGGTTTCCACGGCCTCGCGCTCAAGCTGAACGGCGAGCTGGCCCAGATCGAGCGCGAGGGCGAGCGGGTCCTCTGCGGCGGCGGCGCCCGCCTCCCCTCGGCGGCGGCGAAGATGCCGGCCTGGGGACTGACCGGCCTCGAGTTTGGGATCAACATCCCCGGGACCACCGGCGGCGCGGTGCGGATGAACGCCAACGCCTACGGCGGTCAGCTCGCCCGCGTGCTCGAGTGGGTCGACGTCTGCACCGCCGAGGGAAGCGAGCGCCGGGCTCCCGGGCAGCTCGGCTTCGCCTACCGCCGCTCGAACCTGGGCGAGGGCGAAGTGGTGGCGCGCGCCTGCTTCCACCTTCGCCCGGCCGATCCCGAGCAGGTCCGCGCCACGCTCGCCGAGATGCGCGACCGCCGCCGCGAAGCGCAGCCCTCGGGGATCAAGACCTTCGGCTCGACCTTCAAGAACCCCGAGGACGAGGGCGTCAAAGGTCGCTCGGCCGGACAGCTGCTGGAGGCCGCCGGCTGTCGCGGCCTCCGCCACGGGGGCGCCCGCTTCTCCGAGAAGCACGCCAACTTCGTCGAGAACGACCATGGTGCGACCACCGCCGACGTGCTGGCGCTGATGGCGGAGGGGAGGCGCCGGGTGCACGAGCGCTTCGGGGTGGAGCTGGAGCCGGAGGTGCAGGTGCTGGGCGACGTCGACTGGCCGGACGGTTGGGAGCTGTGAGGGTCCGGCTCGCGGCGGGCGTCCTCGTCGTGCTCCTGGTCGTGGTGGCGGTTTACTGGTTCGCCTTCCGCCAGGAAACCGCCGCACCGACGGTGCTGGTCCCGCAGCTGGCGGCGCAGATCGGGTCGGGGAAAGGCGCCGTCGGCGTCAGCGCCGACGGCGCGATCGTCCGCTGGCTGCCGCTGCCCGAAGAACCGCCGCTGCCGAAGCTCTCTTTGGAAGAACCGCCGAAGGGAGGGCGGGTAAAGGGGCCCGCGCTCGAACAGGTGCGCGTGCTGGCCGCGGTTCCGGACGAACTCCGCCCTTACGTCGAAGGCAGCAAGTTCGGCCAAAGCGGGGTGGACGTCAACCTCACCACGGGGATCGAATTGCGCTTCGGCGACGCGACTCAGGCGAGCCGGAAGTGGCGGGCAGCGGCGGCGATCCTGGCCGATCCCTCGATTACCGCGCTCGATTATGTAGACCTAGCTGCTCCGCGTCACCCCTCCTATGGGGGCACTGAACACGAACTTCCAGCGGTGCCATAAGGGCCGAGGTTGAGCCCGCAAACCGCTCTAGCAAGCGGCTCTGAAAAGTCTCAAGTAGAGGGTGAGAGTAGGGAAACCCTCAACCCAAGGTCGAGGAACGCTGCCTGCACGATGCCTGGCGAGGGTTTGACAGACGCGCATCAATGCCCTACGTTGAGCGCAATTTCCGTGCTTCCCAGCGCAGGCTCTAAGCCTTAAGCCTCGCTGAAGGCTCGGACGGCACCAAGGCTCAACTCAACTGAAAGCTTGCATCGCCAGGGAAACCGGGCGGTCTGGAGAAAATCGGGAGATGGAATCCACTTACCTCGCGGTCATCAAGGTCGTCGGCGCCGGCGGCGGCGGCACCAACGCGGTCAGTCGCATGATCGACGCCGGCATTCGCGGCGTCGAGTTCGTCGCCGTCAACACCGACGCGCAGGCGCTGCAGGCTTGCGACGCCGACATCAAGCTCTCGATCGGCCAGGAGCTGACCCGCGGCCTCGGCGCCGGCGGCAACCCCGAGGTCGGGGCGGGCGCGGCGGCGGAGAGCCGCGACGAGATCAAGGAGGCGTTGAAGGGCGCCGACATGGTCTTCGTCACCGCGGGCGAGGGCGGCGGCACCGGCACCGGTTCGGCCCCGGTGATCGCCGAGATCGCCAAGGAGGAGATCGGCGCCCTCACCGTCGGCGCGGTCACCAAACCGTTCGAGTTCGAGGGCAAACGGCGGATGCAGCAGGCGCTCGAGGGGATCGAGAAGCTGCGCAACAAAGTCGACACCCTGATCATCGTCCCGAACGAGAAGCTGCTGCAGGCGGTCGAGCGGCGGACCAGCGTCCTCGAGGCCTTCCGCCAGGCGGACGACATCCTTCGCCAGGGCGTCCAGGGCATCACCGACCTGATCACGATCCCTGGCTTGATCAACCTCGACTTCGCCGACGTGCGGACGATCATGCGCGACGCCGGCTCGGCCCTGATGGGCGTCGGCTCGGCTTCCGGCGAGGCCCGCGCGCTCGACGCCGCCAAGGCGGCGATCACCTCGCCACTGATCGAGGAGTCGA
>JBQCIG010000041.1:0-12434 GCA_051953975.1 Solirubrobacterales bacterium
CTTCCTCGAGGAGTCGGTCGAGCACTGGCGCTCGATGGTCCTCACCAACGTCTACGGGGTGGCGCTGACGATCCGCGCCACCCTCCCCCACCTGCTCGAGCGCGGCGACGGCCACTTCCTCGTCACCAGCTCGGTGGCGGGGCGGCGGGCGCTGCCCGGCTCGCTCTACTCGGCGACCAAGTGGGCGGCGACGGCGATCGGCGAGGCGCTGCGTCAGGAGCTGCGCCAGATGCACGACAACCACGGCATCCGCGTCACCCTGATCGAGCCGGGGATGGTCGACACGCCCTTCTTCGAGAACCGGCCGGGCAAAGCGGCCCTGCAAGACGACGACATCGCCCGCGCCGTCGTCTACGCGCTCGAGCAGCCCGAGGGCGTCGACGTCAACGAGATTCTGATCCGCCCGACGAGCCAGTCGAGCTAGAGGCTGGATAGGGATCCTGCGGCTGATTCAGCCGAGAGGATCGACCCAGCGCAAGCCATCGAAACGACCGAAATCGCGGTCGTGCGAGCACAGCTCCGCGTTGTGCTCGATCGCCAAGGCGGCAAGATGCGCATCGGTCACCAAGTTGCCCGCTGCACCGTGGGATTGGAGCAGCCCGCGCAGAACCGCCGCGTGCTGTGCGGTCGGGTGCACGACCCTGACCGGCGGTTGAGCGAGCCAGCCATCGATCACGCCGAGCGCCTCTTCAACGGCCAGAGGCCCATCGAAGACGCGCGGGTTAGTAGCGAGCCGCAGGAACCCAAGGAGGACCATCCAGGCGAAGGCGACCTCTTCGGTCCCCGACAGCGTGGCCTCGAGCCACGCGCGCGCCGGCGGATGGAGCGGGCTCCCCTCGTCGATCGCGTAGAGGAGGAGGTTGAGATCGGGAAGCTTCACTTCCGCAGCGCAAGCTTGCGGAGGATCTCTGCATCTTCGAGGTCGGCCGAAAGTCGAAGGGCCTTCTCCAGATCGATGCCGCCCCGAAGGCCGAGGTGCCGGCTCGGCACCCGATACGGCCGCGCAGGCGCCTCTTCCCGCCGCAGACCGCCGCGCACGGTGCTGTTGAGGGCCTCCTTGAAGGAGATACCACGCTCCCCGGCAAGCCGCTTCAGCTTGGCCGCTACGTCGGGATCGAGAGTCACGGTGGTCCTCATGAGAGCATCATAGCATCAGTTCTGATGCACTCATGATGCTATATCGGGGATGCAGGGCCTCCTCGCCACGCCTAGGAGGGAAGCAGGAGGCGCACTAGTCGCCAGTAGGTCCGTAGCGCGAAGCGGGCAGGCAGGGAACGAGCTAGCGGCGAGATCAGGGGGGAGTCGAGGTCGGGGGTGAGCCAGGAGGCGAACTCGGCGGCGCCGACCGTGCGGCGGCGCTGGACCTGGCGGCGCTCGCGCAGCAGCCGCGGCAGCCAGCGCAGCGCTTCGAGGTCGGCGCGGAGCTTCTGCCTTCCCCAGCCGCCGGCGGCGGCGACGAGCAGCAGCGCTAGCTCGGTCGCCAGCAGCGCCGGCGCCAGCAGCGCCAGCAGCGCCGTCGGGTAGGTCCTGGCGAGGAAGGCGAGGCGGTTGCGCTCGAGCCAGCGCCACTTGTCGGCGTTGGCGCCGAACTCATAGGCGTGGGCGACCACCGCGGTCGGCTCGATCCCGACCGCCCCGCCTTCCATCCGCAGCCGCACCGAGAGATCGACGTCCTCGTGGTACATGAAGAACCTCTCGGCGAAACCGCCGACGCGCCGCCAGTTGGCAAGCGGGATCGCCAGGCAGGCGCCGGAGAGAGCGATGACCTCGCGCGCGGGCGGCGCGGCGGCGAGCGGCTCGTCATAACCGCCGGCCCAGACGATCCCGGTGAAGTGGACCGGGTTGCCGGCGGAGTTGATCCTCGCCCCCTCCCCGTCGGCGACCAGCGCCTGCCAGGCGGCCCAGCCGCGTCCCTCGCGCCAGGGCCTGCGGATCGCCTCGCCGAAGCCGCGCCGCGGCGCCGCATCGGGGTTGAGGATCACCAGCAGGTCGCCGCTCGCCGCCGCTGCACCGGCGTTGCAGCCGCCGGCGAAGCCCGCGTTGCGCCCCATCCGCACGATCTTCGCCTGCGGAGCCAACTCGCGCACCAGCTCGGCGCTGCCGTCGCCGGCTTTGTTCTCGACGACGATCAGCTCGTCCCCCTCCCCCAGCTCGGGCAGTAGGGCGGGAAGCGTCTTCGAGAGATCGTCGCGGCTCTCCCAAGCGACGATCAGGACTGAGAGCGTCGGGCGCACCGGCGCGGAGGCTATTGGGCCATCCGCGCCGGTGCGAGCGACTTCGCCGAGCGGGCTACTTGTGGTGCTTCTTGCCCTTCTTGCCCTGGCAGGACTTGATGCTCAGCTTGAACTTGTTGTTCTTGACCTTCTTGCCGTTCTGGCCCTTGATGTTCAACACGGCCCGCTGCGGCTTCGCGCAGGTGTTGGTCGAGTTGCGCAGGAGGCTCTTCTTGCCGCCCTTCATGTTGAGGACGAACTTGCTGACCGGGACGTCCGGCGTGTTGTTGAACACCGTCTTCAGGCCACCGTGCTTGGAGCTGATCACCCCGCGCAGGTAGATCTCGACCTGGCCGCGCAGATCCACGAGCAGGTCCGGGAGTTCGTGGCTGGAGGACACCAGGAACACCTTGCCCTTCAACTTCCCGCTGAGGAGCGGCGAGGTCGCTTCCGCACTGCCGTAGACCGAGGCCTGCGGGCAGGTGTGGGAGGCCAGCTGCGGCCTCGTGCACACGGTCCCGATGTGGCGCTGGTCGAGGAACAGCGAGTGCGGCATCGTCAACGCGGTGCGGGCGATGTTCGCGTCGCCCTTGCGCGCCGTCAGGGTCGCCTTCAAGCGCGGGTTCTTCGCCCGCTTGGTCGGCCCGAACAGCTGCACCTTCAGCTTCGGCTTGAAGCCGAGCTTGTTGCATTCGGTCGCCTGGAACGGATCCGGGACGATCGCGTAGGAGCTGAACGCGGCCGGGTTGGTCGGATCAGCGCCACCACCGTTGATCGTCCCCGTCGTCGCCTGTGCGGCGCAGTTGGTCGGGTTGACCATGAATTCGTGGCGGTTGATGTCGAGGTTGATCGTGCGCAGGTCCAACTTCACCCCGCCGAAGACGTCGGGGATGACGTCGGAGACCGCGTTGATCTGGGCGGTTTCCGGGTTGACGTTGAGCGCCACCCGGACGACCACGGTGCCGAGGTCGAGCGGGCCCGCCACCGCCGGCGTGACCGTCACCAGCGAGAGCGGCGCTCCCTTGTACGGGCCGGCCAGGTAGGCCGTGCCGCCGAGGTGCAGCGGGTTGCTCCCGGTGCCCGAGACGGTCTCGACCGTGCCGATCTGGCTCGCGCTCGAGCAGCTCGGGTTGGCTTTCTCCGCGGTGCCGCTGTTGGCCGCCGCGGCGGCGATCGCCGCCTCCGAGCAGTAGGGGATGCCGGCGAGCTTGCCGGTCAGCCCCTTCGGCAGGGTGACGTTGACCACCTTCAGCTCCTGCTGGCCGTCCGTCCGCGCGATCTTCACGTGGAAGGGGCTGAAGGAGCCGGCTTTGCTGCTGTCCGTGTTGGCTTTGTAGCTCGGCGCGAACTTCCGTTCCGCCAGCGTTTTCGGGCAGCTGCCGCCTTCGGGATTGGTCGAGAGGGTGAACGGTTCGCTGCTGATCTTCACCACTTCTTCGGGCCGCGCCCACGGGGTCATTTCCCCGGTGGTCGTCGCCGGCGAGCAGGTCGGCGGGCTGGTCAGCACCGCTTTTGCTTTGTCGAAGTGGATCCTGACCGAGGTGAACGGCACCTGCGGCAGGCCTTCGGGCAGTTTCCCGGCGAGTTCACCGACCTCCTGTTCGTTGAAGACCGCCGTCAGCTGGCCCGTGCTCGGGTTGGCCTTGACGTTCCCCACGAGGCGGGCGTCGATGCCCTCTTCTTCTTCCTTGGCTTCGACCAGGATCCGGAACTCTTCGCCGGACTGCGGGTCGCGGCTGTTCTGTTTGCCGACGTAGACGTCGCCGTTCAGCGGCCGTTCCAGCGGCGGGCTTTCGATTTCGACCGTGCCGACTTTCGAGGCGGCCGGACATTCGTTTCCATAGGTCCGGACCCCCTTCTTGAACTGTTCGTCGGTGCAGGCCTGCAGGCCCTGCGCCCCGGACGGGTTGAGGCCCATCCCGGCCGGCAGCGTCTCCACCGCCTTGCGCAGGTGCGACTCCTGCTGTTCGCTTTCGGCGCCGGTCTTGTATTCGAGGGTCGTGTTGACGGTCGGCCCTGCCGGCGAGTCGATTTCGTTCGTCCCCGGTTCGACTTCGAGGCCGGGTTCGAAGGGAACGCTTTCGCAGCCTTCCTGCTGGATCAATTCGCCGGAGGAGCTCTCGACCTTCGCCTCTACGGGGGTGGAGCCGAATGGGAAGTTCGGGTCCGGTTCGCCGTAGGACTCGGCCCGGAACCAGGTCGAGTACAGGTGTTCGAACTGGCTTGGATCGAAGCAGGTCGTTGGGTTGTTGATGTAGGTGCCGTCGCCGGTCGTCGCGCCGAAATTGATCAGGCGGCTGATCAGCGTCGCCAGCGGTTTCGCGGCCGGCGCCCGCCCCGAGGGCGGGAGTTTGATCGTGAAGCTCTCGTGGAAGTCGCTTTCCCAGGCCACTTCCGTTTCCAGGAAGACTTCCTCCTCACCGCCGACGACGAACCCGAACAGCGCCGGTTCGCCCGGATTCGGCTGCAGGTTGTAGACGGCCACTTTCGTTCCGTTTTCGGCCGTCGGCGGGATCAGGAAGCCGCGGGGCGTACCCGGGAACGGGAAGTTTTCTTCGTCGGTGACTAGGGTGACTTCCTCTTCGCCGACCTTCGTGGCCGGGGTGCAGAGAGGGGCATGGAAGGTTTCACCGCTGATTTCGACCGTGTTCTGGAATTCTTCGAGCGAGCACTTTTCAGGCGTCGCGTTGGGGTTCACCGTCAAGCCCGGGGGCAGGTCGACGCGCAGCGTTTTGATTTCCCGGTCTTCTTCCGGTTCCTTGATCGGCGCGGCCACGGCGCCTTCGGGGAACGGCGGATGGGGCAGCGGCGTCACGCCTTCGTGCTGGATGATGTACTGCGTGAACCCGATCGGCGGGTGGCCGGCCGCTTTCGTGTAGAAGGCCCCCGACGTCTGCGGGCCGCAATGGACACCGGGTGCGGGTTCATCGGTGATGCAAGTTCCCGCCTGCCAACCATCCGCGTTGGTCGGCGGTTCGTGCTGCGGTTCGATGATGTCCGTGGTGTCCGCCCGCGCGATTACCGGCGCCACGAGCAGCACCCCCAAACACATGAGCAGCAACGCGATCGAGCGCTTCGCCATTAAAACTCCTCCTCGCTTGTTCCCTTAAACGAGGCGCCCCCTGTAGCGCCTTAAAACAACCCTCCCGCGAGAACACATTACACAGTGGCTCGCGCGGGTTTCAAGCTCCCCCGGCTTACAACTCTGGTAACCGTTACATCGTTTTGCGATGTAACACTTTTTCGTGACTACTTCTTGCGATGCTTCGCGCGGCTCTTCCCGCCCCCGCAGGGGGCGCGCAGGGTCGTGCGGCGGTTAGCCTTGCGGCCGTTCTGGCCCTTGATTTTGATGATCCCCTTGACCGGCTTCGCGCAGAGGTTGGTCGAGGCGACGAGCAGGCCGTGCTTGCCACCCGGCAGCGTCAGGACGAACTTGCTCACCGGTAGGTCGGGGACGTGGGTGAAGGTGGTGCGGATGCCGCCGTGGAAGCTGTCGATTTTGCCGTCGAGGACGATTTCGACCTGGCCCTTGAGCCGAACCACCATGTCCGGTAGCGGATTGTTTGAGGAGCGCAGGTACACCGGGCCCTCGAGCGGATTGCCGAGCAGCGGCGAGAAAGCCTTGGCGTGCCCGTAGACCGATTTCTTCGGGCACTTGTGGGCGGCGAACTGGACCCGCGTGCAGATCTTCGCCAGGCTGGTCGGGTCGAGGAAGAGCGCGTGCGGAAGGGCGACCGAGCTACGGGCGATGTTGGCGCCGCTCCCCCGCGTCTTCAGCACCGCCTTCAGCCGCGGGTGCTGGGCCCGGTGGGTGGCGCCAATGAGGCGCAGGCTCAGCTGCGGGCGGAACTTGAGCTTCTTGCAGCCGATCGCCTGGAACCGGTCGCCGACCGCGAAGGAGGAGAAGGCGCTGGGATTGGTCGGGTCCCCGCCGCCGCCGAGGATCGCGCCTTCGGTCGCGCCTTTGCGGCAGTTGGTCCCGTTGAGGGTGAAGTTCTTGCGGTTGATGTTGAGGAAGATCGAGCGGATGTCGAGTTTGGTGCCGCCGAAGACGTCGGGGATGTCGTTCGTCTTCGGGTGGATCCGCCCGGTTTCCGCGTCGACGAACAGCGGTACCCGGACGACGACATTGCCGAGGTCGAACGGGCCGGCGATCGCCGGGGTGACGACGAGGATCGAGAGCGGCGCCCCTTCGTAGTGGCCGGCGAGGTAGGCGGTGCCGTGGATCTTCAGCGGCGAGGGGCCGGTGCCCGCTTCCACCGTGGCGCCGCCGATCCGGCTCTTGCCGGAGCAGCTCGGGTTCTTCCTCTCCGCTTCACCGGAGCGCTTCTCCGCCTGGGCGATGTCGGCGGGCTTGCAGTAGGGAACGCCCTTCAGCTTCGCGGTCGCCCCCTTGGGCAGTTTGACGTCGATGCCTTTCAGCTCCTGCTGCCCGGGCGGGCGGGAGATGTGGGTGGCAAACGGCGTGAACTTCCTCGCCTTCCTGCTGCCCGGCTGCGCGCTGAACCCCGGGCTGAACGGGCGCTCCGCCATCGTTTTCGGGCAGGCGCCGCCGCCCGGCAGGGTGGCGAGGTCGAATTTGCTCGAGGGCGTCGCCGGCGGGTTACCCGACCAGGGGAAGAGCTGGCCGCTCGCGGTGTTGGGCCCGCAGGTGGGCGGGCTGCTGAGGGCCGCTCGCGGACCGCCGTCGATGCTGACCTGGAAGTCAGTGAAGGGGACCTGCGGCAGCCCGTGCGGCAGTTCGCCCCGCAGCGGGTCGGCCTTGGCCGGTTCGTCGAAGACCGCGGTCAGCTGCCCCGTCTTCGCATTGGCGATCACGTTGCCGATCAGGCGCACGTCGACCCCGTAGCGGGGCGAGGCGGCATCGACGAAGATCCGGAACTCTTCGCCCGATTCGGGGTCGCGGCTCTTCTGCTCGCCGACGTAGACGTTGCCGGTCAACGGCCCCTCGGGCAGCGCCTCGCTGGTGACGGTGGCGGTGCCGATCTTCGAGGCGGCCGGGCAACTAACGGGCTTGCGCGTGCCGCGGCCGAACTGGGCGTCGGTGCAGGCGGCGAGCCCGTTGGCGGCGGAGGCGTTCAGGCCCATCCCCTGCGGCAGCGTCACCCGGGCAATCCGCGTCGTCGAGGTTTCCTGGCCGGCCGGGTTCGGTTCAACCGGGATTTTGATCTCGGTCGTCGCCCCCGCCGGCGAGTCCACCTGTTTGGTCCCGGGGTCGAGGTTGATCGACGGGTTGTAGGGGATCGTCGCGCATTCTTTCGGGCTCGTCCCCGGCGGCAGTTGCGCCTCGACGAACGGCGAGCCGTTGGGGAAGCTGGGATCCGGGTTCTGCAGCGAATCCGCCCGCGCGAAGGTCGAGTAGGTGTGCGCGAAGGCCGGTTGGGCTGGATCGAAGCAGGTGCTCGGGGTGGTGAGGAAGAAGCCGACGCCGGGGGGCGCATTCGACTGCCCCTCGAAGACGAGGCGGTTTTTCAGCAGCCTTATTCCAGAGGCCTTGGGCACGTGGATGGTGAAGCCCTCGTGGTAGTCGCCGGACCAGTCGACGTCGCCTTCGAGGAAGACGTCGCTCGGCGGTTCGGTGATTACCGGGTTGGGGACGCTGAACCCGAAGCGCGCCGACTCCCCCACCGTCGGTTTGACGTTGAAGACGGGTACGCCGATCGTGATCGGCGGCAGCAGCGTCCCTTCCGGCGAGACGGTGATGAGGCTTTCGCCGACTTTGCTGGCAGGCGAGCAGGTCGTCCCGTCGGGGTGCTGCCCAGCCCCCACTTCGCACTGCGGAGTCGCGCCGGGATTGACGCTGAGCCCGACCGGCAGGTCGACCCGCAGGGTCTTCATGTCGACTTCGGGTTCTTCGTGGAGCCCTTCGGTTTTGTGGCGGACGATGAACTGGGTGATGCCAAAGATCGGGTGACCGGCCGCCTGTTCGAAGAAGAAGGTCGCTTTCGGTTCACTGTCGGGGGCGCAGTTGGAGAGCTTGCAGGTCCCCGCCTGCCAGCCGTCTTCGGAGTTGGGCGGGTTGTGCTGCGGCGAGAAGACGACTTCGCCCGCCTGCGCGCTCGGCACCAGGGCGACGCCCCAGACGAGGAGCGCGAGAAGGACCGGTTTCGCGACGCGAAAGCTCACCCTGAGCAGGTCGTTACCCAGCTCGTCCCAGCGTTAATCGCCAGCGGCGGGCGTTCTTCTTGGCTTAATGGCAAGCCGGGACCCGCAGCGGCAACCGCTTCACCTTCAGCCGCTTGCCGTTCTGGGCTTTGAAGTTGAGGAAGGAGACGTTGCGGTGCAGGCAGAGGTCGCGCGAGTCGACCAGCAATCCTTTTTTCCCGCCTTTCATGTTCAGCACGAACTTGCTCACCGGCACGTCGGGGACGTTCGAGAAGACCGTTTTCAGGCGCGCCTTGGCCGAGCTGATGACGCCGCGGAGGCGGATGTTCACCTGACCGTGGAGATCGGCGAGCAGGTCGGGGAGTTCGTGTTCGGAGGAGACGAGGTAGACCGGGCCGGCCAGTTCTTCGTCCAGCAGCGGGCTCTGTGCCCGCGCGAAGCCATAGACGGAGCGAGCTGGGCACTGCGAGGCGGCGAGCTGGACGCGGGTGCAGATGGTGCCGATGTGCGCCTGGTCGAGGATCAGAGAGTGCGGCAGCGTCAGCGCGGCGCGGCTGATGTTGGCATCGCCTTCGCGGGCCATCAGCACCGCCCGGAAGGCGGGGTGGCCGCTGCGCCGCATCGCTTTGCGGCCGCCGCTCAGCTTGGTGAAGAGCTTGGGCCGGAACTTGAGCGCGCCGCAGTCGGTGGTCTGGAAGGGGACGCTGACCGGGAAGGCGCTGAAGGTAGCCGGGTTGTTGGGGTCGGCTCCCCCGCCGGCGAGGGAGCCGGTGGTGGCCAACGGTTCGCAGCTGGTCGGGTTGAGGGTGAAGTTGGGCTTGTCGAGGGCGAGGTCGACCGAGCGCACGTCGAGCAAGCTGCCGCCGAAGACGTGCGGGAACGGATCGGAGACGGCGTGGATCTGCGCCGTTTCGGGATCGACGAACAGCGCCACCCGCACCACGACCGTGCCGAGGTCGAACGGCCCGGCCGTGGCGGGGGTGACAACTGACAGGGAGAGAGGAGCCCCGTGGTAGGGGCCTGAGAGGAAGACCTTGCCGGCGATCTTGAAGGGGGTCGGGCCGGTGCCGGCGGCGACGGTTGCGGTCCCGACCTGGCTGGCGGCGGGGCAGCTGGGGTTGCTCTTCTCTTCTTCTCCCCCCTTCGTGCTCGCCGCCGCCAGGGCGGACTCCGCGCAGTAGGGAATCCCTTTCAGCTTGCCGGTCATGCCCGGTGGCAGGGTGATGTCGGTCCCTTTCAGCTCCTGCTGGCCGTCGGGCCGGGCGATGTGGAGCGAGACCGGGCTGAAGGCTCCCGCTTTCGCGCTTGCCGGAGCGATTCCGAAGGCGGGGGCGAAGGGGCGTTCTGCTCTCGTTTTCGCGCATTTGCCGCCGCCCGGCGCGCTGGTCAGGGTGAAGGTGTCGCTCGGGTGCGCCGGCGGGTTGCCCGACCACGGGGTCATCGTCGTAGTCGTTTGGTTCGGGCCGCAGGTCGGGGGGCTCGTCAGCACCGCCCGGGCGCCGCCGTCGAAGGTCAGGTCGAACGAGGTGAAGGGCACTTGCGGGGATTCCGAGATCGTCGTCGAGAGCTGCCCGGTCAGCGGGTCTGCGCGGACGTTGCCGATCAGGCGCACCGAGATCCCGTAGCGGTCGGATTTAGCTTCGATGAAGATCCGGTACTCATTGCCGGAGGTGGGATCGCGGCTCAGTTGCTTGCCCGCGTAGACGTTGCCTTCGAGAACTTCTTCCGGCTGCGGTTCGGCTTTGTCTTCCAGCGGCGCCGATTCGATCTTCGCGTGCCCGATGATCGACTGCGGTGGGCAGGCGACCGGGTTCGTGGTGCCCTTGCCGAACTGGGCATCGGTGCAGGTGGCAAGGCCGTTGGCGGCGGAGGGATTGAGCCCCATGCCCTGCGGCAGCGTCACCGTCGCGTCTTTGGTGTGGGAGTTGTCCTGTTCGTTTTCTTCGCTGCCGAAGTCGGGCAGGAGATGCGGGACTTCGATCTTGACATCGGCCCCGGCGGGCGAATCCGTCTGGGCGGTGCCAGGGTCAACGCCGATCGCCGGTTCATAGGGGATCGTGTTGCAGTCCCTCGGTTCGGTACCCGGGCCTTCGGCTTCGCTCATCGGCGGGATTGGCGACTCGAAGAAGGAAGAGCCGTTGGGGAAGTTGGGATCGGGTTTGCCCACCGAGTCGGCGCGGAGGAAGGTCGAGTAGATATGGCCGGACGCTCCGCCGGGCTGCTCTCCTGCCACCCAGTCAGGTGCGTAGGCGGGGCCGAAGCAGGTGGTCGGGGTGGTAAGGAAGGTCCCGTCGCCGGAGCGGCCGTCGAAGACCAGGCGGTTTTTCAGGATCGCTCCTTTTTCGCCGCCCAGCAGCCCCAACAGCCCCCCGAGCGCTTCCGGGAGAGCGGCGGGCACGTGGATGGTGAACCCCTCGTGGTAGTCGCCGGCCCAAGCGACGTCGCCTTCGAGGAAGACTTCGTTGCCGGCGAGTTCGAGGCCGAAGCGGGCCGCCTCGCCCGGTTTCGGTTCGACGTTGTAGACGGGGACTTCGGTCAGGGGAGCGGTTGGCGGCGCCGGGATCCCCAGCGGCGGCAGCGAGACCGTCACCTCGCTTTTGCCGACTTCCGATTCTTTCGGGCAGCCCGAGGCGCCGGCTTCGAAGGTCGTCAGTTTGCAGCGGACCGTGGCGCCGGGGTTGACGCTGAGCCCGACTGGCAGATCCACCCTCACCGTCTTCAGTTCGCCCACCGGGGTTTCGCCCGGCGGTTCGTTCTTGATGATGAACTGCGTGAAGCCCCAGTTCGGGTGCGCCCCCGCCGTTTCGAAGAACTGTTCGGGGGTTTTGATCGAGCAGAGGTTGGGCACTTCCGGCGGTTCGGCGTTGCAAGTGCCCGCCTGCCAGCCCGAGTTGACCGAGGGATGGGCCGGATCGTTGGGGGCGATGATGTCGCCGGTGTCGGCGAGCGCCGGAGCCGCCGCCACTAAGGGGATCGACAGGCAGGCGCAAAGCAAAAGGGCCGAGCGCGTAGCCCGGCCCGTCCGCGGACATTTCCTCCCAAGAACCATCCTCAACGGAAATACTACCCAAAAATGATTGCTCAGGTCAATATTTTTTGGTAATCTGGCTCCCATGCCAACCCAAGATGGTCATTCCCCAAACGGTCATTCAGCAAACGGAAACGGCGCGGTTTTCCACGCGGAAAATGGGCACGGTGCAGGCGATTCGGTGCCGGTGAACTGGGAGCGGCTGGCGCGGGCTACGGCGCACCCGCTGCGGGTCTCGATCCTTGAAATCCTCGGGATCGACGGGGGGCGGGTCCTCTCCCCCAGCGATCTCAGCCACGAGCTGCAGATCCCGCTCAGCAACACCAACTACCACGTCACCGAGCTAGCCAAAGCCGGCCTGATCGAACTGGTGCGCGAGCGCCAGGTCCGCGGGGCGACCGAGCACTTCTATCGCCTCCCCGTCGCCGAGGGGGCACGCGAAGCCCAACCCGACGAACGGGTCGAAGCTCGGTATCCCATCGCGGCTTAGCCCTAGGCCTCGAGCTCGACAGCGACCTCGTATTTGTCGACGCCGACTCGCGTGCCCATGCCCTCGCCGGGTGGGCTCATCGAGTTCAGCGTCTCGTCACCTTGCCGGTAGTCCTCCTCGGTCTCGAAGAGGACGATCGCCATCGCGCGCCCGCCCTCGAGGTCGTGCAGCAGCAACAAGCGTTTTGCCGGCAGGCCCTCCGGCGGGCCCGACTCGGCGTCGGCGCTAATTTCCGCCGCGGTTTTCCTCAGCGTCTCAGCGTCGGCGCCTTCCCAACGTGCAACTCGTGCGTACATGAGCTCCTCCTCGTCTCGCGGGAGATCAGATGCAGCAAGCCGACCACTTCTGCTCCCCTAAATCAAGGGGCAGCCGCTGTCGATCAATTGGCTATGCCTTCCGAGAGATCCGCGGCCCAGTACAGGAACGCCCTTACGACCGTCGCGCCGGCCGGCAGCGTCAGGGTGGCGGTACTGGAGTTAAACCACCCACCGCTCGGGTCTACGTTGACGTAGACCATGTTCTCGTCGTTGTTGTTGTTGTTCAGGCACGGCTCTGCGGTCCCGGCCGTGCCCTTTCTGGAACCCCTCGAACTCGCGAG
>JBQCIG010000042.1:0-5330 GCA_051953975.1 Solirubrobacterales bacterium
GCGCGGGGTCGCGGGAGCCAGCTAGGCCTCTCCCCCGTGGGGCTGCCGCTTTCCGGGTGGGAGGGCGGCGAGCCCGACGACGATCGAGATCCCCCTCGCGCCGGCCAGGCGCTCGGCGCTCCGCGCCTGTGCCCCCGCCACTAAACGAGACGCTCTGTCCAGAATACGGCGGACCTCTTTCCAGCCGGTCTCGTCGACTTCGAAGGTGGCGCTGTTGATTCCCGGCTCCCTCCTCGGCGGTTCCTCCCCGCCCTCCGGCGAGGAGCGGCCGACGAGGCCGAAGAAGTGCTCGATCGCACCTCGCCTGGGCTCGCTGCGGACGAGTTCGAGACAGCCGCATTTGAGCAGGGTTTTGGCATGGTAAGCGATAACGCCGAGGCTCTCGTCGATCTCTTCTGAGAGTTCGCCGGGGCTCGCGACCCGCCCCTGTAGGGCCTCGAGGATTTCGACCCTGACCGGGTGCGAAAGCGCCTTGACGAGCTCCTCGTCGATCCGAGCGTCCTCTTTGTCTGCCACTCCGTCCTTTCCTTCGGCTCCGCTTCGTGCTTGGCGCAATCTCTCTTATCTGGACACGGTGGCCAACCTTAATTTTCGGTTTTTGCGGCGGTTGTCATTCGCAAGCCGCAGTTTCGTTTCGCCTCCTCCGAGGCGGGAAGGAGTGCCTCATGGCAGGTGAAGGCGGTCGATCGAACGAGGTCCAGGTCGTCGCCGTGCTCGGCGCCGGCGGCACGATGGGGCGGGGGATGGTCGGCAACCTCGCCGGCGGCTTCGAGGTGCGGGCCTGGAATCGCACCGCCGCGAAGATCGCCGACCTGGCCGACAACCCGAAGATCGCCGTCTGCGAGAGCGCCGGCGAGGCGGCCGCGGGGGCCGACGTGGTGCTGACGATCCTCAGCGACGGCGAAGCGGTGCTGGCGGCGATGGAGGGGGACGATGGCGGGCTGCTCAGTGCTGCCAAGGGAGCGATCTGGCTGCAGGCGAGCACGATCGGGATCGAGGCAACCGAGCGCTGCGCCGAGCTGGCAGGCTGCCACGGCCTCGTCTTCGTCGACGCCCCCGTCCTCGGGACGAAGAAGCCGGCCGAAGAAGGAGAGCTGGTGATCCTCGGCTCCGGGCCGGAGGAGGCCCGGGAGCGGCTGGCCCCGCTCTTCGAGGCGATCGGCAAACGCACCCTCTGGGCCGGCTCTGCCGGCGCCGGCAGTCGCCTCAAGGTCGCCGTCAATGCCTGGATCGTCACCGTCGTCGAGGGGACGGCCGAGATGCTGGCTCTGGCCGAGGCGATCGGGATCGACCCCGCCACAACGCTTGATGCGGTCGCCGAAGGCCCCCTCGACCTGCCCTACCTGCGGTTGAAGGCAAAAGCGATGCTGGAGCGCGACTTCACCCCATCCTTCCGCCTCGCCCTGGCCGCCAAGGACGCCGGCCTAGCCCTCGCCGCCGCCGAGGCAGAGGGCCTCGAGCTGCCGATGCTGGCCGCGATCCGCGAGCGTATGGAAGGGGTCGCCCGCGAGCACGGCGACAAAGACCTCGCCGCCGTCTACCTCGCCAGCTCCTCCAGCGACTGACGGTCGATCCGCAGCTCGTCGATCGTTTCGACCACCTGCGCGGCGCCTGCCTCGCGCAGCTCGTCCTCCGAGAAGCCGCCGGTGAGGACGGCGAGGGTGGGGAGGCCGGCGCGCTTCGCGGCCTCGACGTCCCAGACCGAGTCCCCGACCATCACCGCGGGGCCGCCGTCGCCGGCCTTCTCGAGGGCGGCGTGGACGAGGTCGGGCTCGGGCTTGGTCGCCTCGACGTCGGCGGAGGTGGTCCAGCCGTCGATCAGGTCGCGGACGTCGAGGAGGTCGAGGTAGTGGTCGACCTCCTCCTGCTTGGCGGAGCTGGCGAGGATCACCGTCGAGCCCTCATCTCGCAGCTGCTCGATCAGCTCGCGCGCGCCCTTCATCGGCTCGACTTCGCCGATCAGCTCGCCGTAGGCCTCCGCCTCGGCGGCGCGGATCTCCTCGCCCTGGGCCGCCGCGGCCTCCTCGCCGATCAGCGCGGGGAGGATCTGGTCGCCGCCCATGCCGATGTGGCGGTGGACCCTCCACATCTGCACCTGGTGGCCGTGGGCGTGGAGGGCGCGGTGCCAGGCGAGGGCGTGGTGGTAGTTGGTGTCGACGAGGGTGCCGTCGACGTCGAGGAGCGCTCTCAGGGGCATGACGATCGCTACCCCTACCGGCAAACCGGGTAAACGGGTGAAAATGAAGGACGTACAAATGAAGGACGTACGGATCGGCTGTTCGGGTTGGGTCTACGCCTCCTGGCGTCGCGGCATCTACAAGGGCGTGCCGCAGGCGCGCTGGCTCGAGCGCTACGCCGAGCTGTTCGACACGGTCGAGGTCAACGCGACCTTCTACCGGCTGATCAAGCGCAAGACGGTGGAGGGCTGGGTCGAGCGGACGCCCCCTGATTTCCTCTTCGCGGTCAAGGGGAGCCGCTACCTCACCCACATCCGCCGGTTGCGCGGGATCGAGGAGGGGGTCGCCCGCTTCTGGGAGCCGCTGGAGCCGCTGCGCGAGAGCGGCAAGCTGGGGCCGGTGCTCTGGCAGCTGCCGGGCAGCTTCCACCGCGACGACGACGTCCTCGCCTCGACCCTGGAGCTGCTGCCGCCCGCCCGCCACTGTTTCGAGTTCCGCCACGCGAGCTGGTTCGTCCCGGCGGCGATGCGGCTGCTGGAGGAGGGAGGCGCCTCGCTGGTGATCCCCCACGACGGCCGACGCCCGCTGCCGGAGGCGCGGCCGGTCGGGGAGGTCGCCTACCTGCGCCTCCACCACGGTGCCCGCGGCCGCAACGGCAACTACTCGCCCTCCGAGCTCGACCACTGGCGACGCCGGATCGCCGCCTGGCGCTCCCGTCGCGAGGTCTTCGCCTACCTCAACAACGACTGGGAGGAATTCGCGCCCCCCAACGCGCTCTCGCTGCGGCAAGGGCTTTCGGTCGCGCAGCCGGTGTAGCGAGGGGGGCTCCGGGTAGAAGAGCCGGCATGGCAAAGATCAAGAAAACGCTCGCCCGTCAAGCGGTGAAGGCAACCGCCCGGCACACCGCCCGTGGAACCGCTTCGAAAGCGAAGCGGGACCCGCTTCGCACCGTGACGCTGCTCAGCCTCGGCGGCGCCGTCGGCGCCCTCGTCGGCTGGATCGCCGGTCGCAGCGCGGCCGGCACCGCCTCGGTCAGCACCGGCTCCTAGGCCGGCGCCGACCGGGCGCGGCATCCCTCAGGACGCGAGGCGGGAGCGGAGCATGTCCTTGCCCTGCTCGGCGCCCTTGCGGCTCGTCTCCTGCGCGCGGCGGAAGAAGTCCGCGAGGTCGGAGTCGCCGTCGCGTTCGGCGTCCTCGATGTAGGTCTCCAATCGCAACACGTTGCTGAGGCACTGCTCGACGAACCAGATGACGTTGTAGTCCTTGTCCTTGGTGCCGGTGATGTGGCCTGCCTCTTGAGTCCCCATCCTCACTCCTTCGGGTCGCTTTGCCTTGCAACCCTGCGACTACCCATTCGCGGGAGGGGGGAAAACGAAGCGGATGAGTTTCGTGCCTGGACGGCAGGGGTAATCGGCCGACATGTATCTGATACCGCTTGTGCTGATCATCCTGCTGGCCGTGATCGCCGTGGCGTGGTCGCCGATCTTCGCGGTCATCATCTTCGCCATCGGCTTCGTCGCCTTCCTCGTCTACGCCGCGAGGAAGCCTCGCGCCGACGAGCAGCTGGCGCCGCCGGAGCAGCCGGGGCCGCAGCCCCATCACGAGGCCGAGGGAAGCACTGGAATCTGGGGGGAGCGTCGGCCATCATGAGCGAGATGAGTCGGTCCGAGGAAGAGCGCGACCCGATCGCCGAGGAAGAGGCCGAAGCCGCCGCCGCCGAAGCGGCGGAGATCGGCGGCCGCGGCGGCTACAGCGACACCGACGACCCGGCCGAGCGGCCGCTCTCGGAAGCCGGGGAGGGCGAGGCCGAGGGCTTCGAGCTGGCCGAGGAGCAGCTCGAGGACATCGCCGCCCACGGCGACCAGAAACGGTTCCCGAACCGCGAGGCGGGCTTGCCCGAGGAGCCGACCGACACCGCCTACGGCGAACCGGACCAGGCCATTCCCGACGACGAGTAGGAGGTCCCAGATGACCCGCCGTTTGATCGCGATCGTGCCCGACGAGCTTCACGGGACCGAGCCGGTCGAGCAGGTCCGAGCCTGCGCCGACGGCGAGGGGGTGGAGTTGCGCGTCGTCGTCCCGGCCGTGGAGGAGAACGCTCTGCACCACACCCTGGGCGACGTCGACGAGCCGCGGCAGCGGGCCGAAGAGCGGCTGGAGCATGTGCTGAAACTGCTGCGCGACAGCGGCATGGAGGTCAGCGGTGAGGTCGGCGACGCCGATCCGGTGCTGGCGGCCCAGGACGCGCTGCTGAAAGCGCCCGCCGACGAAGTCCTGATCTTCGAGCACGACCATGCGCACGAGCGTTGGTATGAGAACGGGCTGTTCGAGCGGGCGCAGGAGTCGATCGAGCCGCCGCTGCGGATGGTCGTCCTCGAGTGCGCTGACGGGCAGCCGGACCACGTGGTCAAGGTGGAGGAGGCGAAAGCGGGCACGATCAACCCGGTCGCCGACCAGGAAGTCGGTGGCGGCAACTACGTCCCCGGGCTGACCCGCTCCGACCTGGCGGGGATGATCGCCGGCATCGCCGGGACGATCGTCGTCGCCGTTCTCGCCGCGGCGGTGACCGCCGGGAGCTACGCGACCGGCTGGGAAGCGGTGGCGATCCTGATCGCGATCGGCATCGCCCTCGCCAACCTCGCCCACGTCGTCGGCCTCACCCTGTTCGAGGCCGTCCACTACCACGGCGGCTTCGCCAGGTTCTTCCGCACGCTGGCGCTGGTGGCGACGCCGGCGGCGATCGTGGTCAACGCGGCGATCCTGATCTTCGCCTCCTGATCTCGCCAGGCCGCCGCCGATCAGGAGCGGCTTTCGGCCGGTTCCTCGCGGCGCAGCGCCCGCAGCACCTCCTCGGCGAGCTGGGAGCCGTCTTCGGGCCGCAGCGGCGTCGCGTTGACGCGCAGGATCACCTCATCGCCGTCGAGTTCCTCCAGCGAGACGCTGGGCTTGTAACGGGTGGGGACGGTGATCGCCTCCAGCAGCCGTTCCTCCACCTGCTGCGGGCCGACGTGGGAGGGGAAGCGGACGCGGACGTCGACTTTGTCGGGCTCGCGCAGCGGCACGACGACGAGACTGAGGAGGACGTTGTTGGGGACCATCAGCCGGTCCGCGCCCTGGCTGAGGGTGGTGTAGAAGAGGCCGAGCGAGGAGACG
>JBQCIG010000043.1:0-21265 GCA_051953975.1 Solirubrobacterales bacterium
AACTCGATCGCCGTCCTCGCCGACGGCGCCGTCCGGGCGGTCTACCGCAAGAACCGGCTCCCCAATTACGCCGTCTTCGACGAGCAGCGCTACTTCGTCCCCGGCGAGAATCCCGCGACGGTCGAGGTCGGCGACCTCGGCGTAGGCCTGACGATCTGCGAGGACGTCTGGCTGCCGGGCGGCCCGGCGCGGGCCGAGGCCGAGACGGGCGCGAGGCTGATCGCCAACCCCTCCGGCTCGCCTTACCACCGCGGCAAGGGCCGCGAGCGCGAGGCGATGTTCGGCGAGCGCTCGCGCGAAGACGACGCCTACTTCGCCTTCTGCAACCTGGTCGGCGGCCAGGACGAGCTGGTCTTCGACGGGCAGAGCCTCGTCACCGCCCCCGACGGGACGGTGATCGCCCGCGCCGCCCAGTTCGAGGAAGAGCTGCTGGTCTGCGAGGTCCCGCACGGCGAATCCGGGCCGCTGGCCGAGCCGCTCCCCGACCTCGACGAGGTCTACGGGGCCCTCGCGCTCGGCCTGCGCGACTACGTCGGCAAGAACGGCTTCAAGCACGTCGGCGTCGCCCTCTCGGGCGGGATCGACTCGGCGTTGGTGGCGATGCTCGCCGCCGACGCGGTCGGCCCCGAGCGGCTCAGCTGCGTCGTCATGCCCTCCCCCCACTCCAGCTCCGAGACCCAGGGGGACGCGCGCGAGATCGCCCGCAACCTCGGCTGCGAGCTGATCGAGATCGGGATCGAGCCGATGATGGTCGGCTACGAGCAGGCGCTGGACGGGCTGCTGCGGCCCGGCGAGGAACCGGAGCCGGGCGAGGACGAGGCGCCGCGGGACCCGGCGCGACCCTCGGAGCCCGACCTCGCCGCCGAGAACATCCAGGCGCGGATCCGCGGCAACCTGATGATGGCGCTGTCGAACCGGCATGGCTGGCTGGTGCTGACGACCGGCAACAAGAGCGAGATGTCGGTCGGCTACGCGACCCTCTACGGCGACATGGCCGGCGGCTTCGCGGTGATCAAGGACGTGCCGAAGGGGCTCGTCTACGAACTGGTCGAACGGCGCAACGAGCGGGCCGGCCGCGAGCTGGTGCCGGCGAGCGTGATTGAGCGGCCGCCTTCGGCCGAGCTGCGCCCCGACCAGCTCGACAGCGACTCACTGCCCCCCTACGACCTGCTCGACCGCATCCTCGAGGCCTACGTCGAGCGCGACGAGGGGCGCGAGGAGATGATCGCCGCCGGGATGCCGGCCGAGGCCGTCGACGAAGTGATCCGCCTCGTCGACCGGGCCGAGTACAAGCGCCGCCAGGCGGCGCCGGGGATCCGGATCACGCCGAAAAGCTTCGGCAAGGACCGCCGGCTGCCGATTACCAACCGGTTCGGCGGTTAGGCGCCGGGGCGCGGGCGCACCGCGATCGTCACCTGCGCCATCGCGCAGAGCTTGTTCTCGGCGTTCAGGACCTCCGCCTCCCAAAGCCAGGTCGTGCGGCCGCGGTGGCGGGCCTTGGCCCGCACTTCAGCCGAGCCCTCGGTGATCGGCCGCACGAAGCTGAGGTTGACAGACTGGCCCATTGCCGCCATCCCATCGTCGTAGACGGCACCGGCAGTCGCCCAGGAGCAGACGCTATCGACCAAGGTCAACATCACGCCTCCGTGCATCAGGCCAAACGGCTGCGCCAGCTCCTCCCGCATCAAGATCCGAACACGAGCGTCGTCGGGGTCCGGACTCAACCACTCGGTCCCGATCAGCTCGTCGAAATGAGACGGCTTCTTAATCTCAGCTCCCTCGTTCACAGCGCGCACCCTAATAGGCTTCCCGTCGGTGCCGCTCAGCGACGACCAGAAGGCGATCCTGCGGCTGCTTGCGCAGCGGGGTGAGCAGGGGTACGAGGATCTGTCCGCCCTGATGGGGATTTCCGTCGGGGAGGTTCACGCGCGGGCGCAGAAAGCTGCGGCGGAGTTGGAAGCAGAAGGGATTCCCGCTCCGGTGATACCCGAGCCGGGAGGGAGCGCTGGGGACTCCCCCTCCGTCGCAAAAGATGGGGAGGCTCCTCCGGGGGAGTCCCCAGCGCCCACGGCGCCTGCGGGGCGGAAGGCCGATAAACCCGCGCCGCAACCAATAGCGCCGCCCCCCGCACTGCCTAAAGGCGAGCCTAAACCGCCGTTGAAAAAAGAGCTGAAGCTGCTGGAGAATCGGGGGTTGTGGGCGATTCTGGCGGGGGTGGCGATCGTCGTCGTCTTCCTGGTGATCTTGATTGTCGGCAACGGTGGCGGTGGGTCCGATTCGAATACGAGCGCCACGACTGCAACCGGCGCTCAAACCAAAAAAGCCGTCGAAGCGCTGGAAAACTCGGCGGTGAAAACCGGCAAAGAAGTCACCAAGGCGGTGCTGAACGAGGTCGACGGCAGCGAAGCCTCCGGCGTCGCGGTCTTCGGGCGGGTGAAAAACAAGCTGGCGCTGCAGGTATTCGCCGAAGGGCTGAACGAAACCGGCAACGGCGAGGGCTACACGATCTGGCTGGCGGCATCGCCGACGAAAATGCTGCCGCTCGCCTCCACCCCGGTCGGCAAGGACGGCAAGATCAGCGCCCAGGTCGAAGTGCCGGTGGAAATCCTCGCCTACCTCGCCAACGAAACCTTCGGCCAGATCGCGATCACCCGCACCGACGAATCGCAGCTGAAAGCCTCGCTGGCGCAGGCGACGAAGGAAAAGAAAGCGCCGCTCTACACCGGCACCGAAGTCCTGCGCGGCAGCGTCACCGGCCCGATCGTCGGTGCCGCCAAGCGGATCGAAGAAGAAGGCAAGAAGTAGCCCGGCTCAGCCGGGCAGCAACTTGCCGGGGTTCATGATCCCCGTCGGGTCCAGTTTTTCCTTGACCGCATGCAGGACGTCGAGGCCGGTCTCCCCCACCTCGGCCTCCATGTAGGGGGCGTGGTCGCGGCCGATCGCGTGGTGGTGGGTGATCGTGCCGCCGTGGGCGACGATCGCCTCGCCGGCGGCGCGCTTGACCGCCGCCCACTGCTCCAGCTCGGCGCCCCGCCGCGCGCGGGAGATGAAGGTGAAGTAGAGCGAGGCGCCGTCGGCGTAGGCGTGGGAGAGGTGGCAGAAGACGAGGCCGGGCGTGCCCTGGCCCTCGAGCGCGCCGCGGATCGCGCCGCCGACCGCCTCGTGCAGCTCGCCGAGCCGGCTCCAGGTGTGCGCGGTCTCGAGCGTCTCGACCATCGCCCCCATCGCCATCAGCGTGTCGCGCAGGTAGGGGCCCTGGTAGCGGCCGTGCTCCCAGGAGCGACCCGCGGCCTGGCCGAGGTAGGCGGCACCGCCGGCGCGCAGCGCCCGCACCGAGAGGGCGTGGCGGCGGCCCACCGACTCTTCGTCGCCCTCGTAGCCGACGATCACCAGCGCCCCGCCGCGGCGCCCGCGCAGGCCGAGGTAGCGGTCGAAGAGGCTGCCGGCAAGGCCGCGCGGGCCGGAGAGGGCGAGTGTGCCCTCGGTCTCCTCCTCATCGGAGATACGGACGATCTCCGGCAGCCCCGGTCCCTGCGCCAGCGCCCGCACGATCTCCGCCCCCGCCTCGAAGCTCTCCGCCATCCAGGCCTCGTAGCGGCGGACGCTTGGCACCGGGCGGACGCGGACCGTCAGCTCCGGGATTACCCCGAGCACACCCTCGGAACCGATCACGAGCTCGCGCAGCGCGGGGCCAGCGGCAGTATGCGGCGTCTCCAGGGTCGTGAGCTCCCCCGCCGGCGCCAGCAGCCGCACCGAGCTGACCAGCGCGTCGAAGCGCCCGTAGCCGCTCGAGGCCTGGCCGGCGGAGCGAGTGGCGGCGAAGCCGCCGACGGTCGCGTACTCGAAGGACTGCGGGAAGTGGCCGAGGGTGAGCCCCTCGCGCCCCAGCGCCGTCTCCGCCTCCGGGCCGCGCAGGCCGGCGCCGAGGCGGGCGGTGAGCGAGCGGCGGTCGACCTCGACGCCGCGCAGCGCTCCCAGGTCGAGGCTGACGAGACGATCGTGATCGCCGCGCAACGGCTCCACCCCACCCACGACACTGGTGCCGCCGCCGAAGGGGACGATCGCGATCCCCTCCGCGGCGCAGACGTCGATCGCGCGCCGCAGCGCCTCTGCATCCGGCGGCACAACGACGGCGTCGGGGGCGGCCCTCAGGGCGCCGTTCCGCAGCCGCGCCAGGTCGGCGTAACCGCGCCCGGTCGCGTGCCGCAGCCGGTCCTCGTCCGCAGCGAAGACGCTCTCCTCCCCCACCGCCTCGACCAGGTTCTGCGGCAACGCCTCCGCCGCCGGCAGCTCGAACTGCTCGAGGCTGCGCGCCAGCGGCCAAGGCTCCAGCTCGCCGATCCGCTCCCGCAACACCCCCAGCGCCTCCTCGTCGAGCACCGGCTCCACCCCGGGGTCCCCCCATCCCCACCACTTCGCGTCTCGCCGCGGCGCGGTCATGGCGCCTTTGCAAGGCATAGCCAGACAAAAGCGACACTCACGTCAGCGCCTCCTCGATCCCGTCGAGCGCTTCGTCCAGCACTTCGCCCCGGGCGCGCCGCATCAGCGGCGATCCCAGCTTCGACATCCCCTTCAGCGACTGCTCCTCGGTCAGGCTCACCTCGGTGCCGCCGTCGCGCCGCCGCAACCCAATCTCCACCCGCAGCGCCTTCAGGTGCCGCTCGAACGGCGTCCCCTCCAGCTCCTGTTCCCAGACGTAGCGCTCGTTCTCGGCCGCGCTGAGGCAGCGAAAGTCCGCCCGCACGCCGCGCCCCTCCGCCGTCTCCAGCACCTTCGTCCAATGACTGCGCCGGCCGCCCTCCTTGCGGTCGACGTTCTCCACCCGCGCCGTCCGCGGCCACCAGCGCGGCAGGCTGTAGGGGTCGGAGACGAGCCTCCAGACCTCTCCCACCGGCGCCGCGATCGTGCGCGTGCGGGTGACGCGGGGCACCGGGATCAGTCGCCGGCGAGGCGGCGCAGGTCCCTGACCAGGAGCAGGTGCTTCAAGTGGCTCACCGTCGCCGCCAGGCTTTCCAGGCTCTCCAGCGCTTCCTTGCGCCGTTCGGGGTTGCGCGAGCGCAGCGAGGGTCCCAGCAGCGCTTCCAGCAGGTTCGCCTCGCGGTCGGCGGAGGAGCGGAAGACGCGCAGGTTGCGGGCGCCGACGCCGACCCGCGAGAGCTCGTTGGCGGCGCGGACGATCTCGCGGTCGGTCTCGTCGTAGACGATCCTGCCCTCGCGTTTCTCCGGCTGCACGATCCCGTAGTTCTCGAGCTCGCGGATCAGCTCCTCGCGCGCCCCGGTCTCCTCGACGATCTCCTCCAGCGTCAGGTAGGCGCGCGAGGTGTCGACGAGGATCGCCCGCCGCACCGCCCCCGTCGCCGGCTTGCGTTCTCCCTCGCCGCCGAGCACGAGGTCGCCGCCGGAGGCGAGCTCCTGGCGGATCACCCGCAGCGGCAGGAACTCGTCGCGCTGCAGGCGCAGGATCGTCCGTAGCCGTTCGACATCCGACTGGCTGTAGAGGCGGTAGCCGCCGGCGGTCCGGCGCGGGCTCAGCAGCTTCTGGTCCTCCAGGTAGCGGATCTTCGAGATTGAGACGTCGTCGAACTCGCCCTGCAGGATCTTGCAGACGGCGCCGATCGTCAGCGCCTTGCGGGGGCGGCTGGGCGATCCCTGCGCGCGGCTGGTGTGCTCGGAGACCGACACCTACCGCTCCAGGTAGGAGAGCTTGTACTTGCCGACCTGGATCTCGTCGCCGTCGGCGAGCCGGTGCGACTCGATCCGCCGCCGGTTGACGTAGGTCCCGTTGAGCGAGCCGAGGTCGTCGATGTAGAGGCCGTCGCGGCGGCGCACCAGCAACGCGTGGTTGCGGGAGACGGTGACGTCGTCGAGGAAGACGCCGGCGTCGGGGCTGCGGCCGATGCTGACCCGCTCCTCGTCGATGCTGAAGCTCTCGCCGGCGCGGCCACCGCCGGAGCGGATCACCAGCGCCGCGCCGCTCTCCTCGACCACCTCGTCGATGTCGACGGGCAGCATCTCGCCGGTCTCGTCGACCCGGTAGGTCATCGTCGTCGGTTCGTCGCCCTCTTTCGGGCCGCCCAGGTAGGCGCCGCACTTCTGGCAGTAGTTGGCGCCCTCGGGGTTAGCGAAACCGCACTCGGGACAGTGGACGGCCATGACTAATCCCTCCGCTAGGCGGCGGGCTCGCCCCCCGAGGGGGGCGTGGCTTTGCCGGCGAGGATCTGGGTCAGCTGCTCGACGTCGTCGCCGGAGATCAGCGAGTCGCCGGCCTCCCGTTTCTGGCGCAGCCGGTTGACCAGCTCCGCGCGCAGGATGTCGATCTTGCCGTGCAGGACGCGGCGCTTGTAGGAGATCTCGTTCTCCTCGGCCGTGAGGTTGTCGATCATGTCCTTCAGCTCCTTGTCGCTGAGGGAACCGAGATCGGGAAAGGTGTCCTCCATCGTGCTCCTAACTGGCTGGAAAGAGGCGGGGCCTCGTTTTGGGCGGGAGCCGATTATAGGTCCCCCGGCCAAAGGTTCAACTCGAGGTTGAAGGTTAGCCTCATTCTGGGCCTCAGCTTGCGGCTTGCTGGGCGTGGCGGGCGCGTACCCCCGCCTGCGCGTAGAGCGCGGTGGCGAGGATCGCCATTGCCAGCCCCCAGATGAGGAGCGCCGTCGCCACCCAGCCGGGAGCAAGCAGAGCGAGGAAGATCCCGCCCATGATCGGGAAGACCGAGATCCGGCCCGGCCAGTTGACCTCGACGTCGACGCCGTGGCGGAGGCCGTACCAGGCGAGGAAGAGCATCGCCAGCTCGCGCAGCGCCAGCAGCGCCAGCGCCCAGCGCGGCAGCAGTTCGAAGCTCCAGCAGACGGCGGCGCCGGCGAGGATCGTGAGGCGGTCGATCAGGGGGTCCATCAGCGCCCCCATGCGGCTGTACTGGCGGGTGAGGCGGGCCAGCAGGCCGTCGAGGTAGTCGCCGGCGGCGATCGCCCAGAAGACCATCGCCGAGGCGAGCGAGGTGCCGTCGTCGGTGCTGTAGGCGAGGACGAGGAAGACCGGCAGCCCTGCCAGGCGCAGGTAGCCGACCAGGTTGGGGATCGTCCACGGATGCAGCGGCTCTCCGCGGCGCGTCTGACGCGGTTTCGGGCCGCTGCGGTCGAGTCCGAAGAGGCGGCGCCGGCGGCCGCGGCCGAAGGGGTCGTGGTCAGTCATCGAGGAGCGCCAGCGCCTCCGCGGCGGCCTCCTCCAGGGGCAGCTTGTGCTCGGCGCCGGTCGCCCGCTCGGAGGCCTCGACCACGCCTTCGGCAAGCCCGCGCCGCCCGGCGACGATCCGCAGCGGGCAGCCGATCAGCTCGGCGTCGGTCAGCTTCTCCCCCGGTCCGGCGTCGCGGTCGTCGTAGAGGACCTCGGCGCCGGCGGCAAGCAGCTCCTCGTAGAGCTTGTCGGCGGCTTCGCGCTCCGGCTCGCCCGCCTTTGCCAGCGAGACGAGGTGGACCTTCCAGGGCGCAATCGAGGTCGGCCACTTGATCCCGCGCTCGTCGTTGTTCTGCTCGATCGCGGCGGCGACGATCCGCGCCGGGCCGATCCCGTAGCAGCCCATCACGATCGGCTTCTCGACCCCGTTCTCGTCGAGGAAGGTGGCGCCGAGCGGCTCCGAGTAGCGCGTCCCGAGCTTGAAGATGTTGCCGACCTCGATCGCCGGCTCGATCTCGATCGTGCCGCCGCCGGGAGCGATGTCGCCGGCCTCGACCCTGCGCACGTCCATCTCGTAGGACTCGAAGTCGCGGGCGGGGTCGACGCCGCGCAGGTGGAAGTCGCGTTTGTTGGCGCCGGTGACGTAGGAGTCGCCGCCGAGCGCCGCGTCCCTGATGATCGGCAGGCCGGAGCCGACCGGGCCGATGAAGCCGACCGGGCCGAGCTGCTCCTCGATCTCCTCCGCTCGCGCCTGACGGAAGTCGGTTCCCATCCCGTTGCGCAGCTTCACCTCGTTGAGGCGGTGGTCGCCGCGCAGCAGGACCAGGACCATCCCGCGACCCTCGACGACGATCGGCAGCGCCTTGATGAAGGCGCCGGTCGGCAACCCGAGGTGCGCGGCCACCTCCTCGACCTTGCCGAGGCCGGGGGTCTCGACCGGCTCGGGCGCGCCCAGCGGCGCCGGCAGCTCGACCGGCTGCGCCTGCGCCGAGGCGATCTCGACGTTGGCGGCGTAACCGGGCGCCAGGGCGACCTCGTCCTCGCCGGCCGGGCAGGGGGCCATGAACTCATCGGCGCCGGAGCCGCCCATCATCCCGACGTCGGACTCGACCCGGTACCAGCGCAGCCCGCAGCGGTCGAGGATCCTGCCGTAGGCACCGGCCTGCGCCTCATACGAGCGGGCCAGCCCCTCCTCGTCGCGGTCGAAGGAGTAGGCGTCCTTCATCGTGAACTCGCGCGTGCGCAGGACGCCGGCCCTCGGTCGCGGCTCGTCGCGCTCCTTGGTCTGGATGTGGAAGAGCATCAGCGGCAGGTCGCGGTAGGAGCGGACGTCGTGCGCCACGTGCGTGGTCACCGCCTCCTCGTGCGTCATCGCCAGCACCAGCGGTGAGCCCTTGCGGTCCTCGAGCTTGAACAGCTCCTCGATCGCGTAGCGGCCGGTCTTCCTCCAGGGCTCCGCCGGCATCAGCAGCGGCATCAGCATCTCCTGGCAGCCGATCGCCTCCATCTCCTCGCGGATCACCTGCTCGACCTTCCGCTCCGTCCGCCACCCCGCCGGCAGATAGGTCCACAACCCCGCCCCCAGCTGCCGGATCAACCCCGCCCGCACCATCAGCTTGTGCGAGATCGCCTCCGCGTCGGTGGGCGGATCCTTCAGGGTCGGGAGAAAGGTCTGCGAGAACCGGCTCACGCGGGGGAATCTATCCCGGTAGGCGACTGAGAGGTTGAGGCACGGCGGGAAGAGTGCGCCAGCGCTCCTGTCGCATGCAGTGCTACGCTAGTGCACATGGCGAGAGACGTTTCGATCCGCGAGCTTCGCAATTCCACGTCGACTGTCGTAGCGCGACTTGAGGCAGGAGAGCGGCTGACGCTCACGGTCAACCGCCGTCCCGTCGCGGACATCCTCCCCCACGCAGAGAGGCGCGATCCTTGGGTGGCATCCAGCGAGCTTCGACGCATCGTGCGAGAGGCTCCTGCCGACCCAGCCTTGCTTGACGATCTCGCCGACGTCCGCGGTGCAGAGCTGGAGGAGTGAAAAAAGCAGTCGCAGATACCTCGGTCTTCATCGCGCAAGAGTCGGGTCGCGAACTGGGAGACCTGCCCGAGAAGATCGCCGTCTCGGTAATCACCGTGGCTGAGTTGGAGTTGGGGGTGTTGCGAGCCGCTAATCCAAAAGATCGAGCTGACCGGCTTTCGACCCTTTCTCGCGTGCAATCGATCTATCCCCTGCTCCCAGTTGGACCCGAGGTTGCGAGCTGCTTTGCCCGGCTCGCCGCCGCCGAGCGGAATCGCGGCCGCCGCCTCCGCCGTCACGACACCTGGATCGCCGCCACCGCCATGCACCATGGGGCTGCCGTCTTGACGCAGGACGCCGACTTCACTTCGTTCGACGAAGTCGACGTGATTCGTGTCTAAGCCCGCGTGAAGCGGCGGCCGGCCGTGGGCGAGGTCTCCTCGTCGAGGAGAACCTTGTCGGACTCGCCGCGCTCGACGGCTTCGGCCTCCATCTGAGCGATCTTCTCGGGGGTGAGGTCGCCGGCGTTTTCGCGCTCGATGTTGGCGACCCACTCGGCGCCCTCGCGCGAGGCGGCCTCGTCGAACTCGACTTTGCCGCCGCGGTCGAGCGCCTTGTCGATCTCCTCGAAGAGCGTGTCGACCAGGGCCGCCTGCGGGACCTTGCGCAGGGGCTTGCCGCCGGCGAAGATCAGGCCCTCGTTCTTGGCCCCGGCGATGCCGAAGTCGGCGTGGCTGGCCTCGCCGATGCCGTTGACGGCACAGCCGAGCACCGCCACCTCGATCGGCTCCTCGTAGGCCTCGAGGCGCTGCTCGATCTCCGCCACCACCGAGTCCATGTCGAACTGGAGCCGCCCGCAGGTCGGGCAGGCGATCAGAACCGGGCCGCGCTCGCGCAGCTGCAGCGCCTTGAGGATCTCCCAGGCCACCTTGACCTCCTCCTCGGCGTGGAAGGTCGAGAGGCTGATCCGGATCGTGTCGCCGATCCCGTCGGCGAGCAGCGTCCCCAGGCCGACCGCCGATTTCAACGAGCCGCCCCACTTCGTCCCCGCCTCGGTGACGCCGAGGTGCAGCGGGTAGGGGATCTTCTCCGAGAGCAGCCGGTTGGCGGCGATCGTGTTCGGCACGTTGGTCGACTTGATCGAGACCTTGAATCTCTCGAAGTCGAGGCCCTCCATCAGTTCGACGAACTCGACCGCGGCGGCGACTAGCGCCTCGACCGGGTTCTCGCGCTCGAGCGCGTGCAGGTGCTTGGGCAGCGAGCCGGAGTTGACGCCGATCCGCATCGGCACCCCCGCCGCGGTCGCCTTCGCGGCCACCTCGGCGACTTTGTCCCGCCCGCCGATGTTGCCGGGGTTGAGGCGGATGCAGTGGGCGCCGGCGTCGATCGCTTTCAGCGCCAGCGTGTGGTTGAAGTGGATGTCGGCGATCACCGGGATCGGCGATTCGCGCACGATCGTCCGCAGCGCCTCCGCGTCCTGCTCGCGCGGCACCGCGCAGCGCACCAGGTCCGCGCCGGCGTCGGCGACCTTGCGGATCTGCTCCATCGTCGCCGCCACGTTGGCGGTCTCGGTCTTGGTCATCGTCTGCACGGCGACCGGCGCACCGCCGCCGATCGGCACGTTGCCCACGAATATTTGGCGTTTGGAAGCCATACGCAGAGGTTATCCAGGCGCGGACGCGGGCCGGCTATTTGACCTTGAAGCCTTCTCCGGTCAGCGTGCCGATGTCGTTGGATAGGCCGATTACGAACAGGATGGCAACCAAGGCAAACCCGACCACGCTGGCCATCTCCATCGTTTTCAGGCTGACGCGCTTGCCCCTGAGTTTCTCCACGAGGCCCCAGAAGATGTGGCCGCCGTCCAGCGGCAGAAATGGAAAGAGATTGATGATCCCAAGCGAAAGACTGATCACGGCGAGGAAGGTCAACGCCTCGGTCAGACCCAGGCCGACGACTTCATGACCGACATCGCTGACGCCAACGATTCCGTGAATTTCTTTTCGTTCTTTCGAGTTGAAGATTTTCGCGATGCGCGTCGCAGTTTCGTGGGTGAGACGCCAGGCGAAGCCAGTGGCGCGGTCGATGGCTTCGCCGACCCCGAGGCTCGCCGGCTTTTCGCCAAATGAAAAGCCGACGATCGGCTGGCCAGCCACCGCGTCGTATCGCGGCCTCACGGAAATGCTCTTCAAGTGCCCATTTCGCAACACGGTCAACTCAACCGGGGTCGCCGCAATGCACCCGTTCCGCTGTGCGTCGCCCGCGCACTGGTGAGACCCGATCTCCTTTCGGAACCGTTCGATCCTTGCTTCGCTGTCGAGCGCCGAATAACGATGACCGTCAACCGCGACAATCCGATCTCCGGCCCGCAGAACTCTCGCGCCAGGAGTTCCCTTCATCACTTGATGAACGGTTTCGGTGGGAGCCGTGGCGCTCGTCAATGCGATGACGAAGAAAATCACCAAGGCCAGCGCGATGTTCACCCCTGGGCCGGCGCCGATAACGACAATTCGCTTCCATACGGGCTGCCGGTAGTAGGCGCGATCTGCGGCCTCCGGAGGGACGTCCTCCTCCGGGTTCATGCCGGTGATTTTCACGTATCCGCCGAGCGGGATCGATTTGATCCCGTACTCCGTCTCCCCGCGTTTGAACGACCAGATCGTCGGCCCGAAGAAGAGGAAGAACCGCTCCACCCGCATCCCCGTGGCCTTGGCTGCCACGAAATGCCCCGCCTCATGCAAGACGATCAAGAAACAGAGCCCAACGAAGACCCAGAGCCAGCTCATAGGAGAACCTCCCCTGGCAACCGCCCCGGTCTTTTGTTCCGCATAGCGGCGCAAATGACCGGCGCACTCGGAGGGGATTGCCTGGCAGGAGGCTCCAAGCCTCTGGGGATTGACAAAGGAAGCCTCATGCGGGCACCAGCTTGCTGACCTGCTTTTCGCTGTGCTCGCGCGCCTCGGCGTCGGCGGCAAAGAGGTCCTCGAAGTGGTTGACGGGGCGGGCGTACATGATTTCCATAACCCGCTCGATCACCGCGGGGATCGCCGTGAACGGAATCCGCTCCTCGAGGAAGGCGGCGACGGCAACCTCGTCGGCGGCGTTGAGGACGGTGGGCATCGTCCCTCCCGCCTCGCCGGCCTCCAGCGCCAGGCGCAGGCAGGGGAAGGTCTCCAGGTCCGGCTCTTCGAAGGTGAGCGAGCCGGCGGTGGCGAGGTCGAGCTGCGGCACGTCGACGTCGGCCCGCTCGGGGTGGTGCAGCGCGTAGGAGATCGGCACCCGCATGTCGGGGTAGCCGAGGTGCGCGAGCGAGGAGCCGTCGTTGAGGTGGACCAGCGAGTGGACCAGCGACTGCGGGTGGACGACGACCTCGATCTGCTCGTAGGGGACGCCGAAGAGATGGTGCGCCTCGATCGCCTCGAAGCCCTTGTTCATCAGCGTCGCCGAGTCGATCGTGATCCTCCCCCCCATCCGCCAGGTCGGGTGGGCGAGAGCGTCGGCGACGCTGACGCCGGAGAGGTCGTCGCGGCCGCGGAAGGGCCCGCCCGAAGCGGTGAGGACGAGTCGCTCGACCGTCCCCGGCGCCTCGGCACCGATCAGCTGGAAGAGCGCGGAGTGCTCGGAGTCGACCGGCAGCAGTTGCGCCCCGGTCGCCTCGGCCAGCGCCATCACTAGCTCGCCGCCCAAGACGAGGCTCTCCTTGTTGGCGAGGGCGACGTCGATCCCCTCGCTGAGGGCGACGATCGTCGAGCCGAGGCCGGCGGCGCCGACGATCGCGTTGAGGACCAGGTCGGCGCCGGAGCCCGCGATCAGGCGCCGGAGCCCTTCCTTTCCGTCGAGCACCTGCCCGCCCCAGGTCCGGCGCGCCCGCTCCGCCGCCTCGGCATCCGCCAGCGCCACCACGGGCGCGCCGTGCTCGCGCGCCTGCTCGACCGCCGTCTCCCAGGCGGAGCCGGCCGCCAGCCCGACGACCTGCAGCTCCTCGGAGTTGCCGATCACCTCCAGCGCCTGCGTCCCGATCGACCCCGTCGATCCGAGTATGAGGACCTTCTTCATGCCTGTCAGAGGATACGGAGGGGGCTGCCTGGACCGTCAGGATCGCGAAACCGCGAAAACCATTCCCCAGGGACGGTTTTTGCGGTCTCGGCGTTTAGCCGGCGAGGCCACCGAGGAATGCGAACGGGCTTGGAGGGCGCTCCGCGTAAGCCTGCTGCCAGGTCCCCTCGACGACGACGCGGCTGTTGGGAGGTGCCTCGCTGCGAATTCGATCGGCCAAGGCCCGAGCGCTGTCCTCGTCGGTGGCGCCGACGAGAAGGAACTTCCAGCGATGGACGACAGGAAATCCCTCTCCCCGCAAGCGCTCCGCGAAATCCACCGCCTCGTGGCGCGTCGGCAGATCGGCGCGCACCTCAATCTCCGGACGACCTCGTTCCTCGGTTTCCCTGCGCTCCCTTGCGGTCAAAGCCCGGTGCTCGGCCGCCTTCGCAGGGTCATCCTCCGGCAACGGCTTGTCGGGCGGCTCCCATTCCTCCGCCAGGGGATGCCAGTGCTTGAAGTCGACGTCCAGCTCCTCGTCGCCGTCCACCGCCCAGCGCTCGATCAGCTCCTTCGCCCGTTCCGCCTGCTCGCGGTCACCGGCGTAGAGGAAGATCGTGGCGCCGTTGCGGGAGACGATCACCCGGTCATGAAAAGCGCTGCTGAGGTCGTGCTCCAGCTCGCGCGCGTCGAGATGGTCCTGGAGCGCGTCGGCAACCCCTTCGTCGCGGAAATCGATCTGCAGCCGCCAGTCGTCGTTCATCGCCTCAATACACCAACGCAATCGAGAGGTAGTAGCCAATCACGACGGTGAAGAGGACGGCGTCGAGGCGGTCGAGGAGGCCGCCGTGGGGGCCGAAGAGGTTGCCGGTGTCCTTGGTGCCGAGGTCGCGCTTCAGCATCGACTCGAAGAGGTCGCCGATCGGGGCCACCGCGGCGACGGCGGCGCCGATCAGGAGGGCGTCGATGCCGGAGAGCCAGTCCTGGTAGAGGCCGGCGAACCAGAAGCCCATGGTGCCGATCAGGAACCCGCCGATCAGCCCCTCGAGGGTCTTGTTCGGCGAGAGGTTGGGGGTGATCTTGTGGCTGCCGAACATGCGGCCGGTGGCGTAGGCGGCGGTGTCGGTGACGAAGGTGCCGACGAGGACGTCGATCAGCAGCGCCGCGCCGTGATTCGGCAGGTCGCGGAGGAGGACTGCGTGGGCGAGCGGGATGCCGATCCAGACCACCCCCAGCAGCGTCACCCCGATCGAGACGGTGACGCCGTCGCGGTGCTCGGCGCGGGCGCCGAAGGCGAACAGCAGCGGGAAAGATGCAGCGAGGACGTAGAGGACGTTGAAGGCGCTGCCGAAATGGGCGGCGACGACCAGCGCCGCGACGGCGACGTAGGCGGGCAGGAGCAGCGGCCGGTAGCGGCGCGCCATCGCTGCGAACTCGCGCAGCGCCACCACCCCGATCGCGATCATCGCCAGGGAGAAGACGAGCCCACCGGCGACGACGATCGCGATCACGAAGACGATCCACGGCAGCGCCACCAGCACCCGCTTCGCCGTCTCCCCGCGCAGCCCGCGCCGCCGTCGCGGTTCCCGCGGCGGCCGCTGCGGTGGGCTCGGCTCCTCCTCGAACATCTCGTCGTCGAAGAGGTCGATCGTCATCCCCTCCTCCCGAAGCGCCGCCGGCGCGTCTCGTACTCGCGCAGGCACGCCTCCAGCGCGGCGCGGTCGAAGTCCGGCCAGAGCTCGTCGCGGAAGACCAGCTCCGAGTAAGCGGACTGCCAGAGCAGGTAATTGGATATGCGGCGCTCGCCGCTGGTCCTGATCAGGAGGTCTGGGTCGTGCATCTCGGGTGCGTAGAGGTGTTGGCGAAACTCCTCCTCGGTGTCTCCCTGGAAGCTTCGCGCCGCATCGACGATCTCCGCCCTGCCGCCGTAGTTGAAGGCGACGAAGAGGGTGATCCGCCGATTGCAGGCGGTCTCGGCTTCGGCCCACTCCATCTGCTCCGCCAGGCCCGGATCGACTGTGTCGCGCCGACCGATGAACCGCATCCGCACCCCTTCCTGCTTGAGCTCCGGGGTTTCGGAGGCGATCCGCTCGCCGAACATCTGCATCAGCGCCGTCACCTCCTCGGGTGGGCGGCTCCAGTTCTCGGTCGAGAACGAGTAGACGGTCAGCTCCTCGATCCCCAGCTCGGCCGCGTCGCGCAGCCGCGCCTTCACCGTGTCGGCCCCGGCCCGGTGTCCCTCGGCCACCGGCAACCCGCGCTGCTGCGCCCAGCGGCCGTTGCCGTCGGTGATGATCGCTACGTACTTGGCGGTCACGCCGGCGGCCCGCCCTCCTCAGACTTCGAGGATCTCTTCTTCCTTGCCTTTGAGGAGGCTGTCGATTTCGGCGATCGCCTCGTCGGTCTGCTTCTGCAGCGCCGCCTCGGCGCGGCGCTCGTCGTCCTCGCCGGCTTCGCCTTCTTTTTTCAGCTCGCGCAGGTCGCTCATGATGTCGCGGCGGATGTTGCGGATCGCCACCCGGCCTTCCTCGGCGACGCCGTGGACGACTTTGACCATCTCGCGCCGCCGCTCCTCGGTCATCTCCGGGATCTGCAGGCGGATCACGTTGCCGTCGTTGTTCGGCGTCAGGCCGACGTCGGACTCCTGGATCGCTTTCTCGATCGCCGACAGCGAGCCCTTGTCGTAGGGCGTCACCGTCAGCAGCCGGGCGTCGGCGGCGGCGATGTTGGCGAGCTGGTTGAGCGGGGTCGGGTTGCCGTAGTAGTCGACGGTGACGCGGTCGAGCAGGTGCGGCGAGGCGCGACCGGTGCGCACGGTGGTCAGCTCCCCCCGGCTCGACTCGACCGATTTGGCCATCCGCCCCTTGGCGTCTCCCAGCAGTTCGTCGATCAGCTCCACCGTGTCCCGTCCCTTCTAAGCAGCGGGTTCGCTGGAGACCAGCGTCCCCACTTTCTCGCCGGAGACGATCCTATCTATGTTGCGCTCGTCGCCCATGTTGAAGACGTAGATCGGCAGGTCGTTATCCATGCAGAGCGAGAGCGCGGTCGAGTCCATCACCCGCAAGCCGCGCTCGATCGCCTCCCGGTGGCTGATCGCGGGGATGAACTTCGCCTCCGGGTTGGTCGCCGGGTCGGAGTCGAAGACCCCCTCCACCCCGTTCTTCGCCATCAGGATCGCCTCGGCGTGGATCTCCAGCGCCCGCAGCGCCGCCGCCGTGTCGGTGGTGAAGAACGGGTTGCCGGTGCCAGCGGCGAAGATGACGACGCGGTCCTTCTCGAGGTGGCGCATGGCGCGGCGGCGGATGTAGGGCTCGGCGACCTCCTGCACTTCGATCGCCGACATCACCCGCGTGTGCTGGTCGAGCCGCTCCAGCGCGTCCTGCAGGGTGAGCGCGTTCAGCACCGTCGCCAGCATCCCCATGTAATCGCCGGTGGCGCGGTCCATCCCGCTCGCCGCCCCGTCGAGGCCGCGGTAGATGTTGCCGGCACCGACCACGATCGCGATCTCCACACCGCGCTCGCGGACCGCCGCGACCTGCCTCGCGATCCGGTCGACCTCGGCGCCGTCGGTGCCGAAGCTCTGGCTGCCCATCAGGGCCTCGCCGGAGAGCTTCAGCAGGATGCGCCCGAAGCGCGGCTCGGGGGAATCGGTCACTGCGCGGCAGCCTTTCACAAATTTCGGCTGCACTCCGCTCGCGAAGAATCAGATTGCGACGCTCGCTCCGCTCCGCCTCATTCGCCGACGCGGAAGTAGGCGAAGCGGGCGATCTGGACGTTCTCGCCGGTTTTCGCCGCCATCTCCTGGCGCAGCTCCTCGATCGTCTTCGAGCCGTGTTTGTCGACGTTGACGTGGGACTGGTCGAGCAGCGCCACTTCGGCCGCCCACTTGTCGAGTTGGCCCCCGACGATTTTCTCGACCACGTTGTCGGGCTTGCCTTCTTCGCGCGCCTTCTCTTCGAAGACCTTCTTTTCGGCCTCGCGTTCGGCCTCGGGAATTTCGTCCCGGGAGACGTATTTCGGTGCCGTCGCCGCCGCGTGCAGGGCGACCTGGTAGGCGAAGGCTTTGAACTCGTCGTTGCGGGCGACGAAGTCGGTCTCGCACTGGACTTCGACCATCACCCCGACCTTGTCGTTGGCGTGGATGTACGAGGCGACGACGCCCTCGTTGGTGCCGCGGCCTTCGCGCTTGGCGGCGGAGGCCTGCCCCTTCACCCGCAGCAGCTCGACCGCCCGATCGACGTCGCCGTCGGCCTCCACCAGCGCCGATTTGGCATCCATCATCGCCGCGCCCGTCCGGTCCCGCAGCGCTTTCACATCAGCAGCCGTAACGCTCATTTCGACTCCCCCTCATCACTCTCAGCTTTTTTCTCCTCAGCGGCCGGAGCCTGCTCCTGAGACGCCTGCTCCTCTTCTGGCGCCGGAGCTGCCCCCTCAGCGGCTGGCGTCTCTGACTCGGCCGGAGCTGGTTGCTCAGCGGCCGGAGCCTCAGCTTTAGCCGACTCGGCCTCTGCCGCGGGTGACGTCGTAGGGGAGACCCCCTCCTGCTGCGCAGGAGGGGGTGGGTCCCCTGCGACGGCAGGACCCGCGGCCCCAGCGCCCTGTCCCTGATCGGCGGCAGGACCCGCGGCCTGAGGCGTCTCAGCCTGGGCTTTTTTCGCCTCAGCCCCAGCGGCAGCAGCCTGCTGCTGTTTCTGAGCCTGCGCAGCTTTCTCCTGAGCCGCTTTCTGCTCCTGCGCTTTTTTCGCGGCCGCTTCTTCAGCCTGTTTGGCCTCCTCGGCCTCCCGGCGCGCTTTCTCTTCCTCCTCGCGTTTCCGCCGCTCTTCCTCCTCGCGTTTGCGGCGCTCCATCTCTTCGGCGAGCCGTTTCTCCTCCTGCACGCGCCAGGACGAGGAACCGTCCTCGACGGCTTTGCCGATCGTGCCGATGACCAGCTGGCAGGAGCGGATCGCGTCGTCGTTGCCGGGGATCACGTAGTCGACCGGCGTCGGGTCGCAGTTGGTGTCGACCAGGCCGATGATCGGGATCCGCAGGCGGGCCGCCTCGTTGACCGCGATCTCCTCGGTTTTCAGGTCGGCGACGAAGACGGCGTCGGGCAGGCGGTCCATGTCGCGGACGCCACCGAGGTTGAACTCGAGCTTGGCGAGTTCGGCCTCCATCCCCATCCGCTCCTTGGTCGGCAGCAGGTCGAGTTTGCCCTCCTCTTTCCAGCCGTTGAGCTCATGGAGGCGGGCGATCCGGCCCGACATCGTGTTGAAGTTGGTCAGCAGGCCGCCGAGCCAGCGTTTGTTGACGTAGGGCATCTGGCAGCGTTCGGCCCATTCCTGGATCGTGTCGCGGGCCTGCTTCTTGGTGCCGACGAAGAGCACGGTGCCGCCGCCGGTGGCGAGCTCGCCGGCGAATTTGCGGGCGTTCTCCAGCAGCGCCTCGGTCTGCAGCAGGTCGATGATGTGGATCCCGTCCAGCTCGCCGAAGATGAAGCGGCGCATGTTCGGGTTCCAGCGGCGCGTCTGGTGGCCGAAGTGGACTCCGGCCTCGAGCAGATCCTTCAGTTCTGCCTCTGGCATTTCTTTCTCCTTGTGCGTTCTTGTAAAAGTCCCGCTCCACTTGCCGGGACCTGGCGGTGGCCAGGCAGGACCGGGTTCGCGCTCCGAGCGGGGGTCGGGATTTGCAGCGCCGATTGTAGAGGGGCGAGCTAAGCGGAGTGGGCTTCCTCCAGCGCCGCTGCCAGGTCCTCCGGCAGCGGCGAGATGAACTCCAGCTGCTCGCCCGTGCGCGGGTGACGGAAGGCGAGGCGGTAGGCGTGGAGGAACTGGCGCCGCAACCCGTAGCGCTCGGCGCCGCCGTAGGTCCGGTCGCCCGTCAGCGGGTGGCCGATCGCCGCGAAGTGGGCGCGGATCTGGTGGGTGCGGCCGGTCTCCAGGCGCGCCTCCAGATAGGTCTCGCGCGGCAGCAGCTCCAGCACCGTGAAGTGGGTGCGGGCCTCGCGCGAGGCGGCCCCCGAGACCGCCATCCGGTGCCGCTGGCGGGCGGCGCGGCCGATCGGGGCGTCGATCTTGCCGGTGCGGGAGGCGAGGCGGCCGCCGGCGAGCGCCAGGTAGACCCGCTCGACCTCGCGCGCCCGTACCGCCTCCTGCAGCGCCGCGTGGGTCTCCTCGTCGCGGGCGACGACCAGCAGGCCGCTGGTCTCCTTGTCGAGGCGGTGGACGATCCCCGGCCGCTCCGGGTCCCCTCCCCCGCCGAGGATCTCGCCCAGCTCGTCGACCAGGGTCGGGCCGCGATGCGACGGCGCCGGGTGGACGACGAGCCCGGCCGGCTTGTCGACCACCGCCAGCTGCTCGTCGAGGTGGACGATCCGCAGCTCGGGCTCAGCCATCCTCTCCCCCGGGCTCGGCGGGGGCATGCTCGGCCTCCGCGTCGCGGAGGTAGAGGAGGACCATCAGGATCACCCCGGCGCTGATCGCGACGTCGGCGAGGTTGAAGTCCGGCCAGGAGCCGATGTGGATGAAGTCGGTGACGACATCAGCGCGGATGCGGTCGGCGAGGTTGCCGAGGGCGCCGCCAGCGAGCAGGCCGACCGCGACCCACATCCCCGGCCGCGTCGGGTTGCGGGCGAAGAGGTAGCCGATCACGACCAAGGCGACGGCGGTGACCAGGAGGAGCCCGCCCCCGGCGCCGCCGGCGAGGCCGAAGGCGACGCCGCTGTTGTGGGCGAGGGTCAATTCCAGCGGGCCGAGCACCTCGACCCGTTCGCCGATCACCAGGTGGGCCTCGATCGCCGCCTTGGCCGCCTGGTCGGCTCCGAAGACGAGGCCGCAGAGGGCGCCCGCCAGGGCCCAGGCGCGGGCGGTGGGGACGCTCACCCGCGGATCAGGCCGACGATCACGGCATCGAGCACGAAGAGGACGATGATCCCGATCATCGGGCTGAGGTCGAGGGCGAAGCCGCCACCGCCGATCGGCGGCAGGAAGCGGCGGAAGAAGTTCAGGTAGGGGTCGGTCGTCTCGGTGATGAAGTCGAGCACCGAGCGCAGCCAGGGCCGGTAGGGCATGCGCGGGACGAAGGAGATGACGATCCGGGCGAAGATCAGGATCACGTAGACGATGAAGAGGGCGTTGACGTAGTCGGCGACGTCGCCGCGGCTGAGGGCGAGCGGGATCACCCGCGCATCCTCTGTAGCGAGGCCTCGACCGCGGCCTCGAAGGCGGCGCGCGCGCCTTCGCGGTCGAGCGCCTCGAGCCCGGCCTCGGTGCTGCCGCCTGGCGAGGCGACCGCCTTGCGCACCTCGGCGGGATGGCGGACTCGCAGCAGCTCGGCAGTGCCGGCGGCGGTCTCGATCACCAGCTCGCGCGCCAGCTCGGCGTCCAGCCCTGCCTCGGCGCCGGCGTCGGCGAGCGCCTCAACCGCCAGGGCCAGGTAGGCGGGCGCGCAGCCCATGATCGCCGTCGCCTCGTCGAAGTCCGAGTCGGGGATCTCGACCACGTGGCCGAGCAGCGCCAGCTTCGCCCGCACCTCCTCGCTCGCCGCGCCGGCGACGCAGAGGACGCCCCTGCGCACCTCGACCCCGACGTTCGGCATCACCCGCAGCACTTCGGCCCCGGGGAAGGCCGCCTGCAGGCGCTCCAGCGGTACCACGGCGAGGACGGAGACGACACGGGACGCGTTGCCCAGCTGCGGCGCCACCTCCTCGAGCCTGTTCGGCTTCACTGCCAGTACGACGAGATCGGCATGACGATCGATCTCCAGGTTGGAGACCGCCTCCCCACCCAGCTCCTCGGCCAACTGCTGGGCGCGGCCGGAACCGCTGTCGGAGAAAAGCATTTCCTCGAACTCGCCACGCCATCCCCGAGCAATGGCCGCAGCCATGCTGCCCGAGCCGACAAAGCCAACGATCATGAACCGGAGACTATCCAGCGCCCATGGGAGCAGGCGCATATGCCGAGCATGCAGCGCAGGCGTATGCGCCTGCTCCCCCTGACAACGCTAAGACTGGTTGAAGAAGCCCTTGTCGATCAGCCTCGCCTTTTCCTCGGCGGAGACCTCGACGTTGCG
>JBQCIG010000044.1:0-7356 GCA_051953975.1 Solirubrobacterales bacterium
GGAACAAATGACCGGCGCGCCCTAAATCGTGCCGGGCGTGGCTCCCGGCGGCGTCGCCGCGCCGCGGCGGCCCTTCGTCTTCACCGCCGACTCCAGCTCCTCCACGGTGAAGCCGCCGACGGGGGTGCCGTCGAGCGCGTAGCGGTAGAGGGCGACGCCGAAGATGCCGCTGAGCGCCTTCGAGACCAGCATCGCGATCGCCAGCCCGAGCGCCCCGATCACGACCAGCAGCGCCCCGAGGAAGGAGGCCGAGGACCAGACCGCGGCGCCGAGCACGATCAGGGCGATCGCCGGCAGCACGCCGAAGAGGAAGACGGCGCCGCCGATCGCGATGTTGCCGGTGATCTGCTGCCCCCAGCGCTCGCGGAACATCGAGGCCGAGCGCTTGATCGTCTCGAACGGGCCGGTGCCCTCGATCGCGATCACCGGCACCGCCAGGAAGGTGACTAGCGACCAGGCCATGCCGACGAGGCGGGCGGCGATCTGGCCGCCGAGCCCACCCTGGTTCTCGAGCGCGCCCATCGCCACGCTGATCGCCGTGTTGACGGCGGCCCAGCCGCAGATCTGGGCGAAGCGGGCGCGGGCGACGGCGAGACCGTCGGCGACGGTCGCTTCCTGGCCACGGAAGATCAAGTCGGCGCAGGCGGCGAGCCCGACGCTGAAGTAGAAGCCGATCACGCTGAGCGTGTAGACGCCGATCACGAGCAGCGGAATCGCACCCGCCAGCGTGTCCTCGTCGAGCAGGTAGAGGCCCGGGCCGAGGAAGACGATCGCCGGCACGATCGTCGCCACCGCCCCATAGAGCGGAAAGCGGATCAGCGAGCGGTGCTCGTTCAGCAGCGCCCAGCTTTTCTTCGTCAAGCCCCAACCGCGTTTGATCCTGCTCATCGTCGCTCCCTTTTATTTAGCCGTCCGTCGAGCTTCGCCGACTCAGAGGGTTTCGGCAAGGCCTGGCGTGCGCTTGACCCCGCGCTCCTCGAAGTAGTCCCACTCCAGCTCGCCGAGCTCGGTCGCCGGCGCATCCGCGTACACCCACTCGCGGGCGATCCGGTGCCAGTTGCGCTTCGCCCGCAGCTGGCCGAGCACGGCGACGACGCCGATTTCCATCCGCCGCCCCATCAGCTCGTCGGCGGGCAGCGACTCGCGTCGCATCAGGTCGAAGAACTCCGAGCGCGGGTCGTTGGTCGCCTCGATGATCTTCATCACCCGCCGCGGGGTGATTTCCAGCTCCCGGTCCTCCATCACGAACCAGCCGCCGACCACGCGCATGTGGTCGAGCAGCCGCTCGGCGTCCAGCTTCGAGGGCTTCTTGATGAAGCCGAGGTCGTGCAAGGCCTGGCGGAACGCCTCGGGGTCGTTGCGCGAGGCGGCGTCGAAGGCGCGCTGCTCGAGCAGGATCTGCTCGCGGTCGAGCTTCTTCGTCATCCCGAAGTCGAGGAAGGCGACCCGGCCGTCCTCCATGAGGATGTAGTTGCCGGGATGGGGGTCGGCGTTGAAGTGCTGCAGGTGGTAGATCGAGCCGAAGCTGCCGCGGAAGACGATCTCGCCGAAACGGCTGCGTTCGGAGTGCGACAGCCCCTTGATCTCCTCGAAGCCCATCCCCTCGACCAGCTCGGTGACCAGCACCCGCCGCCGCGAGAGCCGCGTCACCACTTCCGGCACGTAGATGAAGGGATGTTCGCGGTAGGCGCGCGAGAAGGCGCGCTGGTTCTGCGCCTCGTACTCGTAGTCGAGCTCCTCCATCACCCGCTCGCGCAGCTCCTCGGCGATCGCCTTGGCGTCGAGGCCGGGAGCGATCGCCCGCGCCAGCCGTACGATCGTGCCGGCGTTGCGGAGGTCGGCATCAAGCGCCTCGGCGATCCCCGGGTACTGGATCTTCACCGCCACCTGCCGCCCGTCGAGCAGCTCGGCGCGGTGGACCTGGCCGATCGAGGCGGCGGCGAAGGCCTCCTGCTCGAACTCGGCGAAGAGCTCGGAGAGCGGTTCTTCGTCGTATTCCTCGAGCAGCACCTTCTCGACTTTCTCCCACGGCATCGAGGGGGCGTCGGTGCGCAGTTTCGCCAGCTGCTCCTGGTAGATCTCGCGGTACTCCTCGGGGAGGAACTCGGTGTCGATGAAGGAGGCGAACTGGCCGAGCTTCATCGCCGCGCCCTTCATCTGGCCCAGCGCGCCGACCATCTTCATCGCCGTCTCCAGGTGACGCTGCTCCAGCCGCTCTTTGCCCTCCTCCTCGGAGCGGCCGACGTTGGCGGCCTTGGTGCCGGCGTAGCGAGCCCCCTGGACACCGACGATCGAGCCCAGCTTGGCCGAGCGGCGGATGCGCCCCTTCGGGATCTTCGAGTCGTCGGCCATGAGGGCAAGGTTGCCACAGCCGCCCCTGTGCGGCCATTTCTCTATCCTCTCCCGTCCGATGGCGAGCAAACGCTCCACCCTCAAAGTCGCTCCCCGCGCCGAGTTCGGCTCGCGCGCCTCGCGCCGCATGCGCCGCGAGGGGGTCGTGCCCGGGGTCGTCTACTCGGGCGGCGCCGAGGCGAAGCCGTTCCAGGTCAGCGAACGCGACGTGCGCAGCGTCCTCAGCGAGGGGGCGGCGCTGTTCGACCTCGAGATCGAGGGCAGCAAAGCCGTCCCGGTCGTCGTCAAGGAAGAACAGCACCATCCCGTACGGGGCAGCCTCCAGCACCTCGACCTGTTCGAGGTGGACCTCAAAGAGGAAATCCAGGCCGAGGTCGCGCTCGAGCTGCAGGGCGTCGAGGACGCCCCCGGCGTCCGCGGCGGCGGCGTGCTCGAGCACGTCACCCGCGAGATCACGGTCGAAGCGCTGCCGACCGACATCCCCGACAGCATCGTCGTCGACGTCTCCGCGATGGAGATCAACGACACCCTGCAGCTCTCCGCCGTCACCGCTCCCGATGGCGTCAAGTTCGTCGCCGACGAGCCCGAGGAGATCACCATCGTCACCGTCTCGCCGCCGCGCGTTGAAGAGATCGCGCCGGAGGTCGAGGAGGAGGCCGAGCTGGTCGGCGAGGGCGAGGAGGGCGAAGCCGAGGCCGCCGAGGCCGAGGGCGGCGACTCGGGCGAGTCCGAGGGCGAGTAGCCCCTGTCGCTGTTCCGCCGCCGCGAGGGCGGCGAGCAGGGCGAGCGCATCCTCATCGTTGGCCTTGGTAACCCCGAGCCCGAGCACGCGGGCCAGCGCCACAACATCGGCTTCGAGATCGCCCGCGAGCTGGCCGAGCGCTGGGGGCTGGGACGGCCGCGCAGCAAGTTCGGCGGCGAGCTCTACGAAGGCCGCGCGGGCCCCGGCGGGCCGCGGGTGGCGCTGCTCTTGCCGCAGACCTTCATGAACGCCTCGGGCGAGGCGGCCGGGCCGGCGCGCGGCTCGCTGAAGGTGCCGCTCGACCGGGTGGTCGTCCTCCACGACGAGATCGACCTCCCCTTCGGCGAGATCCAGCCCCGGCTCGGCGGCGGCCTCGCCGGCCACAACGGCCTCAAGAGCCTCAAACGCGGCTTCGGCGACGCCGAGTTCTGGCGCGTGCGGGTCGGGGTGGGAAGGCCCGACTCCACCGACCCGGAGATCGTCTCCCGCTACGTGCTCGGCCGCTTCCGCGAGCCGAGGGCCGAGGTCGAAGGGTTGGTCGGCCGCGCCGCCGAGGAGACCGAGCGCCTGGTCGAACGAATAGCGTCCGGGGCATGAGCGCAGAGAACGGCAGCCTCCCCGAGACCGAGGTCACCAGCTATTCCGTCGACGAGCAGGGGGTGGCGCTGATCCGGCTCGAGCGCCCGCAGGCGCGCAACGCGATCGACACCCAGATGCTCCTGGAGCTGCTCGAGCACCTCGCCGTCGCCCGCGGCGACGAGGCGGTGCGGGTGCTGGTGATCAGCTCCGCCGATCACCTCGGCCTCTCCGCCGGCGCCGACGTCCGCGAGCAGCTCGATGCCGAGGGCAAGGTCCGCCGCATGCAGCTCTTCGCCGACCTCTACGACGCCGTCGTCGCCTTCCCGAAGCCGACGATCGCCGCCTGCCACGGCGACGTCGTCGGCGGCGGCGCCGAGATCGCCGTCGCCTGCGACATGCGCGTCGGCGGGTCCAACCTGCGGATGCGCTTTCCCGGGGCGGCGCTCGGCGTCCCGGTCGGCCCGGCCCGCCTCGTCACCCTCTGCGGCCTCGCCGCCGCCAAGTACCTGCTTCTGGGCTCCCGCACCGTCGGCGCCGACGAGGCGCTGCGGCTCGGCTTGGTCAACCGCATCGCCCCCGCCGCCGGCACCGAGGAAGCGGCGCTGGAGCTCGCGACCGGCGTCGCCGCCCACCCGCCCGAGGCGGTCGCCCAGCTGAAGCGGATGCTGCACGAGTGGGACGACGTCGTCGGCCGCTCCGCCGCCGAGGGCCGCGGCCAGGTCGAGTGGCAGCGCAGCGGACCGGGCTTGCCCTCGTCTGACTAAGCGGGATAGGGTCGCCCCATGCTCGTCCGACCCCGCGCCGCCCTGGCGCTCCTCGCATTTCTGCTCATCCTGGTGCTACCGGCTTCTGCCGTGGCCGCGCCCGTCATCGTCAACAGCACCGGCGACGAAAAAGACGCCGTCTCCGGTGGCGTATGCGAAACCGCCGGCGGCAAATGCACGCTGCGGGCGGCGATCGAAGTAACGAACCTGACGCTGGCCGAAAAAGAGAGGGTCGAATTCAGCAGCGCGGTCTTCAAAGGCGACCTTGGAAGCACGATCGAACCGGCGACCGCGTTGCCGGCGATCACCGCCCCGCTGGAAATCGACGCCGGCGACTGCTTCGGCGAAGACGGCCCCGACGGTCCGTGCGCGGGGATCAAAGGCCCCTCGGGCGCTGCCGCCCTGACCGTCGAAAACGCAAACGGGGTGACGATCGAAGGCCTCTCGATCACCGGTGCCCAGTTCGGGATCGACGTCGTCGGCAGCTCCAAAGGCTTCGTCGCCCGCAACGATTGGATCGGGCTGAACCTGAACGCCGCCGAAGAAGCGAACCTGACCGGGATCTTCCTCGGCCCGGGGTCCGACGGGGCGACGATTGGTGGCCCGAAAGCCTCCGAACGGAACGTCATCTCCGGCAACGAAGGAGACGGCCTCGATCTCAACGGCGCCAGCGACGCGACCATCCAGGGTAACTACTTCGGCATCAGCATCCCAGAACCACTCGGGCTGCCTGGCGGCTCGACGCAGATCGCCAACGCCAAGGACATCGAGATCACCAACTCGACCGTGAGCGGGGGCGTCAAAGCCGAAAACAACGTGGTCGGCACGACGGTCGAAGGCTCTGCATCGGCGAGCACGGCCTGCGACGGTGGCTGCAACGTGATCTCCGGAGCGAAAGGGATCGGGGTCGACCTCAAAGGCAACGGCGTCGGGCAGAACGAGGCCCCGGCCAGTGGGCCGACCTTGATCCACGGCAACTTCATCGGCCCGAGCGCCTCGGGAACCGAAACGATCGCGAACGCCGTCTACGGGGTCTTCGCGGGGCGCGCCCCCAACGTCACCGTCGGTGGGCTTTCCCCGGGCGACGCGAACTACTTTGCCGGGAGCAACGAAGCGATCGCCACCGAAGAGGGCGTAGGCTTCGTCGCTCGCGGAAACAGCTTCGGGATCGGGCCCGGTGGGGATGAACTGACGAGGCCGGGCAAGGCGGTCTTCGCCCTCGATCAGGGAGTGGCCGAACCCCCGAGCATCGAACAGAACCGCATCTTCCCCAGCGTCGTCGGGATCGAACAACGGGGCGGGGTGGGTCACCTGACCGGCAACGAAATCATCGGCGGCTCGGTCGGGATCTATGCGAAGGGCGAACCCGGCGGCGGCCTGATCGCCAGCAACTTCATCGAAGCGGCGAACGAAAACGGGATCCTCGTCGAAGGCCCCGCCAACGAAGTGCGCGCCAACACGGTGCTGGAAAGCGGCGAAGCCGGAATCAGGTTCAGGAACCCACCCGGCATCGCGATGACCGGGGGCCTGATCGGCGGCAGTACCGGTGGAGAAGAAAATGTGATCGAAGGCAGCGGCGGCCCGGCGATCGAAATCGTCGAAGAAGCGCTGGAACCGGGAAGCGTCACCGGGATCACCCGCAATCGCGGCAGCGCCAACAAAGGCCTCTTCATCGACCTCGTCAACGGGGCGAATGAAGGGATCGCGCCGCCGACCTTCACCGCGGCGACCCAGACGAAGGCCGAAGGCACCGCCGAACCCGAAGCCACGATCCGCGTCTTCCGCAAGGCCAGCGCTGAAGTGGGCGAGCTCGAATCCTTCCTCGGCGAAGCAGTCGCCGATGGCAGCGGCAACTGGAAAGTCACCTTCGGCTCGATTCCGGCGGGGACGCTCGTCGCCGCGACCCAGACCAATACCAACGGCGGCACCTCAGAGCTGATCACGACCGCGGCCGCAGCCGAACCAGGCGGTGGTGGGGGAGGAGGTGGCGGCGGAAGCGGTGGCGGCCCACCCTGTCCGGCTGGGAGCAGCGGGTGCCCGCCAACCCCCTCGCCACCACTCCCGGTGCCCGACACGAAGATCGTCAAGGGACCGCCGAAGAAGACCTCGAAGACCACCGTCAGCTTCAAGTTCAAAGCAACCGTCGGCGACTCTACCTTCGAATGCAAGCTCGACAAGGGCAAGTTCAAGAAGTGCCGCTCGCCGAAGAAGTACAAGCAACTGAAGCCGGGCAAGCACGTCTTCAAGGTGCGCGCGATCAGGGGTGGCAAGGTCGATCCCACTCCCGCCAAGCGCGAGTTCACCATCCTGCCCTAGCGAGAGACTTGCGACGCAGAAGGCTGCGCGCCACCTGCGAAGCGCAGCGCGGGGCCTGAGGAAGCGCGTCCCTAGAATCGATCCTTCCGCCCGGATCGGCCGATCCGGGCTTTTTCCCTGCCGGTATGAGCCTTAGGTCTCTGATCGACATCGCCGCCGAGAACGAGCGCGTCCATGCGCTGGCGACGCGTGCGCGCGAGGCGGCCGCGGGCGGGGAGGGGGCGACGGTGCGGGCCTCGACGATGCTGCGCCCGCTGCTGCTGGCGGAGCTGCTCGAGGACGACCGCGGGCTCGCCGGCCGGCCGGCGCTGCTAGTTGCCGCCGACGACCGCTCCGCCCGCGACTTCGCCGCCGACCAGCGCTCCTACCTGGCCCCGCGCCGGGTCCGCCTCTACCCCTCGCGGGGCACTGGCTACGCCTCCCACATCAGCCCGCCGCCCCACCTGGTCGGGCTGCGGATCGACGCCCTCGACGCCCTCGGCGCAGAAGCCGACGCGGTCGTCGTCGCCTCGGCCACCGCCCTGGCGGAGGCGGTTCCCGACGCCTCGCTGCGCCCGGCCGGTTTCGCGATCGAGCTCGGCGAGGAGATCGAGCTGGACGCGG
>JBQCIG010000045.1:0-10995 GCA_051953975.1 Solirubrobacterales bacterium
GTTTGTTGGGGTGGGGGGGAGAGGAAAAAAAAAAAACCATCTAGTTTTTTGTTTTGGTGTTTTTTTTTCGCCAACCCCCCCCCCCCCCCCTCCTCGACACGCACTATGGCTCAGGAAGCTCCTGCTGCCTCGGTGATTGCCGTGTAGGCGGCGGCGGGGTCGTCGGCCCCGAAGACGGCTGAGCCGGCTACGAACAGGTGGGCTCCCGCAGCTGCCAGCGGGCCGGCGGTATCGACGTCTACCCCGCCGTCGACCTCAATTCTTGCTTTGCCGACCAAGGGCGACAGGCGCTCGACCTTTTCTGGGGAGGTCTCGATGAAGGACTGGCCGCCCCAGCCGGGGTTGACGGACATGCAGAGGACTATGTCCGCCAGGCCGCGGAGTTCCTGGACCGCCCCAACCGAGGTGCCGGGGTTGATTGCGATGCCTGAGAGGCAACCCAGCTCGCGGACGGCGGTGAGCGTGCGATGGGTGTGCGGGGTCGCCTCCTCGTGGAAGGTGATCGAGTCGGCGCCGGCCTTGGCGAACTCGGCGATCTGGCGCTCGGGCGCCTCGATCATCAGGTGCACGTCGACGACGCCGCCGGCGTCGTGGACCTGGTCGGCGATCGAGCCGAGGACCAGCGGCCCGATCGTGATCGGCGGGACGAAGTGGCCGTCCATCACGTCGAAGTGGATCACCCGCGCCCCGGCGCTCATCACCTCCTCCAGCTGCGCCCCGAGGCGGGCGAAGTCGGCAGAGAGGATCGACGGCGCCACCCGGGGGGAGGCAATCAGCTCGCGCATCCGCTCGCTCATGGCGCCAACTTATTCGACGTCGAGGCGGCTAGGCCACTCGCAGCATGGAGGCGCCGCAGGACTGGCATTCCATGTCGGCGGTGTGACTCATCCGCGCGATCGTCTGGTGCTCGCCGCAATTGGGGCACTGGGAGACGAGTTCGAAGCGGGTGAGGCAGTTGACGCAGCGCAGGCGGCCGGGCAGCTGGGTCGGGCGCAGCCAGGGCTCGCCGCAGTTCGGGCAGGGAGCGCGGCCCAGGGGATTCGAGTCCCCAGGGCTCGACTGGGTGGAGTGGCTCATCGGGCTAATCATGCCTGGTCAGTGGGGTTTCACCTAGCCCCGCCTCGCAAGTCGGGATATGAAGAAACCGGTGGTGCGGTCGCGATCGGGGCGCAATTGCAGGCAGCGGGGGTCGGCGAGCGCGGCCAGGTGCGGGGTGCGGGCGCCGAGGTCGTCTAGCTCCAGCGGCGGCACCTCGCCGGCCTCCGAGGCGCACAACAGCGCCGCGATCCGCTCCTCGTTCTCGCGGCGGGAGATCGTGCAGGTCGAGTAGACGAGGGTGCCGCCGGGACGCAGGACGGTGGCGGCATTACGCAGCATCCGGTCCTGGACGTCGACCAGCCGCTCGATCGTCCGCGGCGACTTGCGCCAGCGCGCGTCGGGGCGGGAGGCGAGCGTGCCGAGGTCCGAGCAGGGGGCATCGAGGAGAACGCGGTCGAAGCCGGCCGCCATCCCCGGCTGCGTCGCGTCGGCCTCGATCACGGTGACGCTGCGCAGGCCGAGGCGGCGCGCCTGGTCGGCGACTTCGCCGGCGCGGTCGGGGTCGAGCTCGACCGAGACGATCTCGCCACGGTCGCGCATCCGCGCGGCGATCTGGCCGGTCTTGATCCCAGGGCCGGCGCAGAGGTCGAGGACGCGCTCGCCCTCCTGCGGGTCGAGGACCTCGACGACTGCGGCCGAGCCGCGGCTCTGCGGCGTCAGCTCGCCGGCGGCGATCGCGGCCGGCACCGCCTCGCCGATCCGTCCCTCGACCACCAGCATCTCCGCCGCCGCCAGCGGCCAGTCGACCTCGGCGGCGCGCGCCTCCACCCCGGCCTCGGCTAGGCGCGCCCGCATCGCCTCGCGGTCCGCGCGCAGCGGGTTGACGCGCAGCGCCACCTCGGCCGGCTCGTTGCAGGCTGCGAGCACGCCCCGCGCCGCCTCCTCCCCCAGCTCCCGCCACCACATCTCCGCCAGCCATCGCGGCGCCGAGTCGGCGACCGCGGCGGCGGCGGGAGTCGAATCGTCGCCGAGCAGGTCCTTCGCCAGCCGCTCGCGCTCGCGCACCGCCCGCCGCAGGACCGCGTTGACGAAGCCGGAGGCATGCGCGGCGCCGGCCGCCTTGACCAGCTCCACCGCCTGGTCGACCGCGGCGTGATCGGGGGTCGCGTCGGCAAAAAGCAACTCGTAGAGGCCGAGGCGTAGCGCGGCCAGAACGGGCGGGTCGAGCAGCCGGGTCGAGCGCCCCGCCAGCCGCTCGATCGCGACGTCGCTGGTGCCGCGGCGCTGGACGGCGCCGTAGGCGAGGCGCTGGGCCTGGGCACGCTCGCGGCCCTCGACCCCAAGTCGGTCGGCCTCGGCGCGGAAGGCGCGCTCGGTGAAGGCGTCCTGCTCGAAGGTGGCGCGGACGGTGGCGAAGGCGAGGGCGCGCGCCGGCGAGGCGCGGCCGGAGGTCCGGTTCACGGCTTCAGCGGGTGGCCGCGCAGGTAGGCGTCGGCGGGCATCGGCTTGCCGCCGGGTGGCTGCACCACCTCCAGTTGCAGCGCCCCTTCGCCGCAACCGAGCAGGAGCGCGTCGTACTGCGCGACCAGCCGGCCGGTCTCGACCTCCTCCTCGACGGGCCGGGCGCGGCGGACGCCGAGCCGCTCCCCGTCGCCGGTCTCCAGGTAGGTGCCGACGTGCGGGTTGAGGGCGCGGACCTTGGCCGCCAGCTCGGCAGCCGGCCGCGCCGGGTCGAGGCGCCGCTCGGCCGGGTCGATCTTCTCCGCGTAGGTGACGCCAGCCTCGTCCTGCTCGCTGAACTCGAGTGCCCCTTCGACCAGCAGGTCCAGAGCGCGGACGAGCAGCTCGCCGCCGGCCTCCGCCAGACGGGCCGAGAGCGAACCGAAGTCCTCCTTCGGGTCGAGCGGCAGCTCCTCGCAGAGGGCGACCGGGCCGGAGTCGAGCCCGGCGCTCACCTGCATCACGCAAACGCCGGTGGTCTCGTCCCGGGCCATGATCGCCCGCTCGATCGGCGCCGCCCCGCGCCAGCGCGGCAGCAGCGAGGGGTGGACGTTCAGCATCGGGAGTTCGGAGAGCAGCGGCTCGCGGATCAGCTGGCCGAAGGCGCAGACGGCGACCGCCGCGGGTTCGGCGGCACGGATCTGCGCCAACGCGTCCTCATCGTTGACGCTCTCCGCCTGCAACAGCTCGAGCCCCAGCTCCCGCGCCGCGATCGCCGCGGGGGGCGGGGCGACCTTGCGGCCGCGCCCCTGGCGCCGATCGGGCGGGGTGACGACGAGGGCGGGACGGTGCGGCGAGCCGGCCAGCCGCCGCAGCACGGCGGCGGCGAACTCGGAGGTGCCGAGGTAGGCGGTCCTCACGCCTCGGTGCGCGGCTCGCGGAGCTCGCCCTCCTCGACGATCTCCTCCTCCGAGGAGGGGCTGTAGCTGCCGCCCTCGCGCAGCGCCCGCAGGGCCCCCTTGCGCTGCTCGCGCGTGGTGCGGTCGAGGATCAGGACTCCATCCAGGTGATCGAGCTCGTGCTGGAGCACCCGCGCCTCGAGTCCGGCGGCCTCGATCACGATCGACTCGCCCTCGACGTCGCGGCCGCGGAAGCGCGTGTAGAGCGGCCGCTCGACGTCCATCGAGACCCGCGGCAGGCTGAGGCAGCCCTCCTCGGCGACCGCGGTCTCCTCCGAGAGCCACTCGATCTCGGGGTTGACGAGCGCCGTCGGCTCGGCGTCGGGCCCGGCCTGGAAGACGAGCAGGCGGCGCAGGATGCCGAGCTGCGTCGCCGCCAGACCGACCCCGAGGCCGTCGCGCATGATCTCGATCATCCGCTCGACCTCGGCCCGCAGCTCGGGGCCGAAGGCGGCGACGGGCGAGGCCTTGCTCTTCAGCACCGGGTCGCCGAACTTGACCACGTGGGCGAGCGCCGCTTCCCGGCGCTCGATCAGCTCGACTTCGAGCGCTCGTTCCTCCTCGGTCCCGCGCTCCTCGGTTTTGACCTCGTCGCTCATCGAAAGCTGAGTCTAAGTATCTGATCCGTTCTGATACTTCCTGCGCGGAGAGCCTGTGTCCCGACCGCGAATCGCCATCGCCACCTGCGCCGCCTACGCCGACCTCAAGGTCGACGACGAGATGCTGCGGGAGGAGCTGGCGGCGCGGGGCGTGGAGAGCGCCGCTGTCGTCTGGGACCGGGAGGGGAACGAGATGGACGGCTTCGACGCCTCCCTCGTCCGCTCGACCTGGGACTACCACGAGAAATACGAGGACTTCCTGGCATGGGCGCGCCGGGTCGAGGTGGCGATGCCGCTCTGGAACGACGCGAAGACGATCGCCTGGAACTCGGACAAGACCTATCTGCGGGAGCTGGCCCGGGGCGGGGTGCGAACCGTGCCAACCGTCTGGGTCGAGCGCGGCGAGCGGCCGGCCCTGGCCGAGCTGCTGGTGGAGCGCGGCTGGGAGGAGGCCGTGGTCAAGCCCGTGGTCGACCTCGGGGCGCGGAACCTCAGCCGCGTCCACACTGGCGAACGCGAGGGGCAGAAGGCGCTGGAGCGCGTCCTCGAGCGGCACGGCGCGATGGTGCAGCCGTTCCTTCCCTCGCTGGAGGAGCAAGGCGAGCTCTCGCTGATCTACATCGCCGGCAACTACAGCCACGCTGTCCGCAAGCGCCCCGCCCCAGGCGACTTCCGCGTCCAATCGATCTGGGGCGGAGGCGTCGAACGGGCCGAGCCCACCGCCGAACATCTGGAGCTAGCCAAACGCGCCCTGTCCCAAGTCACCCCCCCTCCCCTCTACGCCCGCGCCGACCTAGTCGAAGACTTCGCGGGAGACCCGTGCCTGATCGAGCTAGAGCTGATCGAGCCGAATCTCTATCTGACTGAGCACCCCCCGGCCGCCGGCGCCCTCGCCAGCGCAGTCGCGGCGCGGCTCTAAGCCACCTATTGCGGATCGATATCAACCCCGATCGCCACGTCCTTCAGCGACCGGTCGGCAACGCGCCGTTCGACGACCTCGCGCACAGCCCCCACCGCCCGCTCCCGGTCCTGCGCCTTGATCAGGATCCGTCGCCGGTGGCGGTTGCGGACCCGGAACATCGGCGCCGGCCCCAGCAGCTCCGACTCCGGCGGCAGCGCCCGGCGCAGCTCGCCGGCCACGCCCGCGGCGGCGTCTTCCAGCTTCGCCTCCTGCTCGGAGGCGAAGTTGATCCGGGTCAGGTACGAGAAGGGCGGGTAGCGGAGCGCCTCGCGGCGGGACAGCTCGACCTCGAGGAAGCCGATGGAGTCGTGGCGGGCGGCGTGCTCGATGCTGGAGGCGTTCGGCGCCAGGGTCTGGACGATCACCTCTCCCCCCGCCTCGCCGCGGCCGGAGCGGCCGGCCAGCTGGGCGACCATCGCGAAGGTCCGCTCCTCGGCGCGGAAGTCGGGGAAGCGCAGGGTCGCGTCGGCGTCGAGGATCGCGGCCAGCGTCACCTCGGGGAAGTCGTGGCCCTTGGCGACCATCTGGGTGCCGACGAGGACGGCGCTGGGAGTCTCATCGAAGCGAGCGAGGATGCGGGCGTGGGCGCCGCGCTCGGCGGCGGTGTCGGAGTCGAGGCGCAGCACCGGCATCGGGTCGAGGCGCTCGGCCAGCAGCCGCTCGATCCGCTCGGTGCCGGCGCCGGCCTGGGCGAGCGTGGTCGAGCCGCACTCGGGGCAGGCGCGGGGCTGCGGCTCGGCGTGGGCGCAGTGGTGGCAGACGAGGCGGCCACTGTGGCGGTGAACGATCAATGAGACGTCGCAGTTGGGGCAGCTCCAGTGGTGGCCGCAGGAACGGCAGGTGAGCCAGGGCGCGAAGCCGCGGCGGTTGATCATCACGATCGCCTTGGCGCCGGCGGCGCGGACCCCCTCCAGCGCCTCCCAGGTCTCGGCGTGGACCGGGCCGGAGCGCTGGTCAGCCTCGCGCATGTCGACCAGGTGGACCGGCGGTAGGCGGCGGCCGTCGACGCGGCGCGGCAGCTCCAGGCGCGGCAGCTCCAGCCAGTTCTCGGGCCGCGGCGTCGCGGTGCCGGCGACGAGCACGGCGTCGCTCTCGGCGGCGCGTTTGCGGGCGACCGCGCGGGCGTCGTAGGTGGGGTCGCCCTCCTGCTTGTAGGAGGCGTCGTGCTCCTCGTCGATCACGATCAGGCCGAGGTTGCGGATGGGGGCGAAGACGGCCGAGCGGGGGCCGACGCAGACGCTCGCCTCGCCGTCGCGCAGGCGCCGCCACTCGTCGTAGCGCTCGCCGGCCGAGAGCGCCGAATGGAGGACGGCGAAGCGGTCGCCGAGGCGGGCGCGGAAGCGGGCAACCGCCTGCGGGGCGAGGCCGATCTCGGGGACGAGGACGATCGCGCCCTTCCCCCGCTCCAGCGCCGCCTCGACCGCGGCGAGGTAGACCTCCGTCTTGCCCGAGCCGGTGACGCCGTGGAGGAGCAGCTGGCGGGGGGCGCCGGCCTCGCCGTCGAGGGCGGCGAGGAGCGCGCCGACCGCCTCCTCCTGTTCGGGCAGGAGCTGGGGACGGGCGGCGGAGCCGGTCAGGCCAGGCTCGCCGGGGATGCGGCGGACGGTCGTGGTGCGGGTGGCGATCAGGCCTCGCTCCTCGAGCCGGCGCAGCGTCCCCCGGTCGGAGCCGACCGCGGTCGCCAGCTCGCCGGCCGACATCTCGCCCGCGCGCAGGGCGTCCAGCACCGCCCGTTGTTTCGTCCCCAGCCGCTCGCCGCCGGCGAGGGCGGCCTCGCCCGCCGGGAGGATCTTCGCCCGCAGCTCGGTCTTCGCCCGCACCGTGCGGACGCCGCTGCCGGTCCCGGTCCCCGGCGGCAGCACCAGCTGCAGGCCGCGCGAGGGGGTCGAGCAGTACTCGCGAGCGACCCAGAGGCCGAGCCGGACCAGCTCCGGCGTCGCCCCCGCCTCCAGCGCCTCCAGCGGCTCGGCGAGGCGCTCGGGTGGCAGCTCCGAGGCCTCGGCGACCTCGACGACGACGCCGAGGATGCGCCGCGGGCCGAAGGGGACCCTGACGACGCTGCCGACGCCCAGACCCGCCATCGCCTCCGGCCGGCGGTAGTCGAAGGGGCCCCGCAGGGCGCGGGCGGTGGTCAACGGCTCGACGCGCAGGATCGCCATCGAAGCGAGGTTATGGACGGTCGGGGATGCCTCCGGAGGGTTATCCCGCACCTTCGGCCAGATCGTTGGCGGCGCGCCGTTTCAGGCCCTATGCTGCGGCGCGTGAGCTTCAACCTCAGGCCCGGCGAGCAGGTGATATTCCAGGGCCACCCCTCCTGGCGCGCGATCCTCGGCTTCTACCTCAAAGGGCTCCTGATCGCGGTGATCCTCGGCGTGATCGCGAAGCTCGTCGACGGCAACGCCAGCGCCTTCGTGGTGATCCTCGTCGTCCTCGCGATCACCCTCCTGGTCGGCTTCGTCAAGCGGGTGGCAACGACCTACACGATCACCAACCACCGCCTCAACATCAAGCGCGGCATCGTCTCGCGGGAGATCCAGGAGACGCGCCTGGAGCGGGTCCAGAACGTCAACTACCGCCAGAGCGTCTACCAGCGCCTGATGCAGATCGGCGACGTCGACTTCGACACGGCCGCAACCGACGACTACAACTTCGTCTTCGTCGGCGTTGCCGATCCGGGCGACGTCGTCCAGGCCGTGGATCGCGCGACGGGCGTAGGCGCAGCCGGTGAACACGGGCTCGGCGAAGCGCAGCCGCCGGAACAGCGCGCCTGAGCTGCAGCCTCGCAGAGCAGGTCAGGCGCCCAGGCTCGCCGCTTCGCGCTTGGGACTTTGACCCCGCTATAGCGAGGTAAAAGTACGCAGCGGCGAAATCCCGCCCCTCCCCGGACTTACCTGCTGGTTGGCGGACTACGCGGCCGCGGCTTCGACCCCGGCCGCCTCGCGCAGGGCGTCGGCGCGGTCGGTCTGCTCCCAGGTGAAGTCGCTGTCCTGGCGGCCGAAGTGGCCGTAGGCAGCGGTCTTCTGGAAGATCGGGCGGTGCAGGTCGAGGTACTCGCGGAAGGCGCCGGGGCGCATGTCGAACTCCGCCTCGACCAGCTGCGAGATCTTCGCGTCGGGAAGCTTGCCGGTGCCGAAGGTCTCGACCATCAGCGAGACCGGGTGGGCGACGCCGATCGCGTAGGCGACCTGGACCTCGCAGCGCTGCGCGAGGCCGGCGGCGACGACGTTCTTGGCGACGTAGCGGGCGGCATAGGCCGCCGAGCGGTCCACCTTGGACGGGTCCTTGCCAGAGAAGGCGCCGCCGCCGTGGCGGGCCATGCCGCCGTAGGTGTCGACGATGATCTTGCGGCCGGTCAGGCCGGCGTCGCCGACCGGGCCCCCGATCACGAACTTGCCGGTCGGGTTGACGAGGAACTGGTCCTGCAGCGAACCCTCGTCGAAGCGTCCCGGAACCTCCTCCTGCAGGACCGGGAGGACGACGCTCTCCCACAGCTCCGGTTTGATCTGGGTCTGCGAGTCGACGCCCTCGTCGTGCTGGGTCGAGATCAGCAGCTTCTCGACGGAGACCGGCCGGCCGTACGCGTAGCGGACCGTCACCTGCGTCTTGCCGTCGGGGCCGAGGTAGCCGAGCGTCCCGTCCTTGCGCACCCTCGCCAGCTGTTCGGCGAGGCGGTGGGCGATGTGGATCGGCATCGGCATCAGCGCCTCGGTCTCGTCGCTGGCGTAGCCGAACATCATCCCCTGGTCGCCGGCCCCAGCGAGGTCGAGCTCGTCGTCGTCGGAGGGGTCGACTTTGGTCTCGTAGGCCCGGTCGACGCCCTGGGCAATGTCGGGCGACTGCTTGTCGATCGAGGTGATGACCGAGATGTGATCGCAGTGGTAGCCGTAGTCGCCATGGTCGTAGCCGATCTCGCGCACGGTCTCGCGGACGATCTCGGGGATGTTGAGGTGGACGTCGGTGGAGATCTCGCCGGAGACCACCGCCATGCCGGTGTTGACGAGGGTCTCGCAGGCGACCCGGCCGCCCGGGTCCTCGCCCATGATCGCGTCGAGCACCCCGTCGGAGATCGCGTCGGCGACCTTGTCCGGATGGCCCTCGGTGACTGACTCCGACGTGAAGAGGTACTCGCCCTCGGCGAGCGGCTTGGAAGTAGGCATGCGGGAAGCCTAGAGGAAATTTGTGCGGTGCCGAGGAGTCACTCCGCGCGGCCCCTGTAGCCGGAGCGAGGGACGAAATCGATCACCAGCGGCACCCCCTCCAGGCCGTAGGTCTCGCGCATCCGGTTCTCCAGGTAGTAGGCCCAGTCACGGGTGATCAGCTTGCGGTCGTTGACCTGGATCGCGATCCGCGGCGGCCGCTCTCCCACCTGCGCCGCGTAGTAGAGGCGGAGCCGGCGGCCGCGGCGGGCGGGTGGCGGGTTCTTCGCCACCATGTCGCTGACGAAGCGATTCAGCTCCGGGGTCGGGATGCGCTCGGCCGCCTTGTCGGCCAGCTCCAGCGCCCGCGGCAGCAGGCCGGTAACGTTGCGCCCGCGCGTCGCCGACACGGTGATCACCGCCGGCCGCAGCCGCAATTTGCGCTCGACCCGGGCGCGGGCGTCGTCGATGTCGGTCTCGGTGACGTCCCACTTGTTCAGCGCCAGCAGGCTGGCGCAACCGGCCTTCATCGCCATCTCCGCCACCCGCAGGTCCTCGGAGGTGACGCCCTCGGAGGCATCGCAGACGACGATCGCCACGTCGGCCCGCTCGACCGCCCGTTCGGAGCGCAGCTGCGAGTAGTAATCGACGGTCCCCGCCACCTTCGCGCGGCGGCGCAGGCCGGCGGTGTCGACCAGGACCACGGGCCGCCCGTCGACCTCGAGCCTGGTGTCGATCGCGTCGCGGGTGGTGCCGGCGAGGTCGGAGACGATCACCCGCTCGGAGCCGAGGAAGGCGTTGACCAGCGAGGACTTGCCGACGTTGGGGCGGCCGACCACCGCGACCCGCACCGCCTCGTCCTCCTCGGGCTGGTGCTCGCGCTCGCCGAGCGCGGCGACGACCGCGTCGAGCAGGTCGCCGGTGCCGAGGCCGTGGGTGGCCGAGACCGCCAGCGGCTCGCCGAGCCCGAGCGCGTGGAACTCGGCGGTGATGCCGTAGTCGTTCGGCCGGTCGGCTTTGTTGACGACGACGATCACCGGCACCTCGCCGCCGCGCAGCGTCTTCGCCAGCTCGGCGTCGCCGGTGCGCAGCCCGGCGCGGCCGTCGACGACCATCAGGATCGCGTCGGCTTCGGCGATCGCCAGCCGCGCCTGCGCCTGCACGTCGCGGGCCAGCTCCGCCTCGTCGCCGAGGTCGATGCCGCCGGTGTCGACGAGCTCGAAGGCGACCCCGTTCCACTCGGTGGCGAGGCGCTTGCGGTCGCGGGTGACGCCGGGCTCGGGCGAGGTGACCGCCTCGTTGCCGCCGACCAGCCGGTTGACCAGGGTGCTCTTGCCGACGTTGGGGAAGCCGACGACGGCGACGGTGGGCGAACCCATTCGCGCTACACCAAACCTTTCTCGCGGGCCATGTCGACGATTCGTCCGACCACCTGTTCCAAGCTCATCGATGACGTGTCGATCTCGACCGCATCGGAGGCGGGGCGCAGCGCTCCGTGCTCGCGCTCGGTGTCGCTGGCGTCGCGGCGGCGCTGAGCGGCGAGCACCTCCTCGACGGGCTCGCCGCTCTCGGCGGCGCGGCGGCGCGCGCGCTCCTCGGCGGAGGCGGTGAGGAAGACCTTCAGCGGCGCCTCGGGGCTGACCACGGTGCCGATGTCGCGGCCCTCGGCGACATAGCGGCCGGCGGCGATCAGCTCGCGCTGGCGGGCGACCATCGCCTCGCGTACGCGCCTGTGGACGGAGACCTGCGAAGCGGCGGCGCTCACCTCCGGGGCGCGGATCTCGTAGCCCACGAGGGGCGCGCCCAACAAGACGCGGCGGGCGTCGAAACCCATCTCCAACCCCACCGCGCTCTCGCCGCGC
>JBQCIG010000046.1:0-11475 GCA_051953975.1 Solirubrobacterales bacterium
CTGCGGGACGAAGGTTTGGCGTTAGAGAGGCGGGGTGCCCCACCGCTGGAGACCGATTGTCTCTCTGGGACCACCGAGATACATCAGATTGACCCAAAGCCTCCATCGGAGGGGCACCCGGCCTCTCAGCCCACAGAGCTCCGGTAGACGCTAGCTGACGAAAAGGCGCTCCCAGTTCCGTGGTTCCTTTGTCGTGTATGAGCCGACAAAAGAACCACGCAACGGATGGATCGGGATCGCTTCGAGTTCCATGGTTCCTTTGTCCGGCTATAGAGGACAAAGGAACCACGGGATCAGTCGAGCCTCGCTCCTTCTCGTTCCGTGGTTCCAAATGCACCTATGTCGTGCCTAAGGAACCACGCGATCTGAAGTACTGCCATCTGCCCCAAAGGCGCGTGTTGGAGAGGGAGCGGGTGCCCCTCTGATGGAGGCTTTGGGTCAAGCTGATGAAGCTCGTTGGTCCCTGCAGAGACATACGGTCTCCAGCAGAGGGGCACCCGCTCCCTCAGCCGACTCCGCCCCGGTAGCCTCTTTAGGTTCATGGCCGAGCGTGACTACATAGCTGCGACGCGGGAGCGGGTTGTCGTCTTCGACGGCGGCATGGGCGCGACGCTGGAGCAGTTCGACCTCACCCAGGAGGACTACGGCGGGCTCGAGGGCAAGTGCCACGAGGCGCTGGTCCTCAACCGTCCCGACGTGATCGAGGGGGTGCATACCTCGATGCTGGAGGCCGGAGCCGAGGTGGTGGAGACCGACACCTTCCAGGGCTCGCGGCTAAAGCTCGACGAGTGGGGCCTCGGCGAGCAGACGTTCGAGATCAACCGCAAGGCGGCGGAAATCGCCCGCCGTGCCGCCGGCGAGCGGCGCTTCGTCGCCGGCTCGATCGGCCCCACCGGCTTCCTCCCGGCCTCGACCGACCCGACCCTCGGCGACATCTCCTTCGGCCGCCTGGTCGAGGTCTTCACCGAGCAGGCCCAGGGGCTGGTCGAAGGCGGCGCCGACCTGATCATGATCGAGACCGCCCAGGACATCCTCGAGGTGAAGGCGGCGATCTTCGGCGCCCGTGAGGCGTTCCACCAGACCGGCCGCAAGCTGCCGATCCAGTGCAGCGTCTCGCTGCTGCCGAACGGCGGCAAGATGCTGCTCGGCACCGACATCCAGGCGGTGCTGACGACGCTGACCGCGCTCGAGATCGACGTGATCGGGCTCAACTGCTCGACCGGGCCCGAGGACATGCGCGACGCGATCCGCTTCCTCGGCGAGACCTCGCCGCTGCCGGTCCACTGCATCCCCAACGCGGGGCTTCCCTTCCAGGGCCCCGACGGCGAGACGATCTTCCCGGAAGAGCCGGAGCCGCTGGCGGCGACGCTGGGCGAGTTCGTCGAGCGCTACGGCGTCGGCATCGTCGGCGGCTGCTGCGGCACCACCCCCGCACACGTCGCCGCGATCCGCGAGCGGGTCGGCGGCCGCGTCCCCGGCGAGCGCCCGGCGCCCGGCCCGATCGAGGTCTCCTCGATGATGACCTCGACCCCGTTGGTGCAGGAGCCGCGCCCGACCCTGGTCGGCGAGCGGGTCAACTCCCAGGGCTCGAAAAAAGCGAAGGAGCTGTTGCTCGCCGATGACTACGACGGCCTCGTCCAGGTCGCCGAAGACCAGGTCGAAGGCGGCGCCCACGTGCTCGACGTCTGCGTGGCGCTGACCGAGCGCCAGGACGAGGACGAGCAAATGAAAGCGGTGGTGAAGCGGGTCTCGCTGACCCAGCCCGCCCCGATCCAGGTCGACTCGACCGAACCGGAGGTGATCCAGGCGGCCCTGGAGCAGATCCCCGGCCGGGCGGTCGTCAACTCGATCAACCTCGAGGCCGGGCGCGAGAAGGCCGACCGGGTGATCCCGCTGGCGCGGGCCCACGGAGCGGCGCTGATCGCGCTGACGATCGACGAGGAGGGGATGGCGAAGACGGCGGAGCGCAAGGTCGAGATCGCCAGGCGCATCCGCGACATCGCCTGCGAAGAGCACGGGCTCGACCCCGAAGCGCTGATCTTCGACGCCCTCACCTTCACCCTCACCACCGGCGACGAGGAGTGGAAGCCCTCGGCGGTGGAGACGATCGAGGGCATCCGCCGGATCAAGGCCGAGCTCCCGGGCGTGAAGACCTCGCTCGGCGTCTCCAACGTCTCCTTCGGCGTTAGCCCGCGCCCGCGCGCGGTGCTCAACTCCGTCTTCCTCCACCACTGCGTCGAGGCGGGGCTCGACCTGGCGATGGTCAACCCGAACCACATCACCCCCTACGGCGAGATCCCGGAGGAGGAGCGGCAGCTGACCGATGACCTCGTCTTCAACCGCCGTGAGGACGCGCTCGAGCGCTTCATCTCCCACTTCGAGTCGAAAGGCGAGGAGGCCGAGGCCGAGACGGCCGATCCGACCGAGGGCATGGGGCCCGAGGAGGCCCTGCACTGGCACATCCTGCGCCGCAAGAAGGAGGGCGTCGAGGAGTGGATCGACCGCTCGGTCGAGAAGATCGGCGCCGTCCCGACCCTGAACGAGGTGCTGCTGCCGGCGATGAAGGAGGTCGGCGACAAATTCGGCGCCGGCGAACTGATCCTGCCCTTCGTCCTGCAGTCGGCCGAAGTGATGAAGCGCGCCGTCGCCCAGCTCGAGAACTACCTCGACCGGATCGAGGGCCACACCAAGGGCAAGGTAGTGATCGCGACCGTCTTCGGCGACGTCCACGACATCGGCAAGTCGCTCGTCAACACGATCCTCACCAACAACGGCTACACCGTGATCGACCTCGGCAAGCAGGTCCCGGTCGACACGATCATCGAGGCGGCGGTCGAGCACGAAGCCGACGCGATCGGCCTCTCGGCGCTGCTCGTCTCGACCTCGAAGCAGATGCCGACCTGCGTCGCCGAGCTGCACCAGCGCGAACTCGACTTCCCGGTGCTGATCGGCGGCGCCGCGATCAACCGCGACTTCGGCCGCCGCACCCTCTACCCGAAGGGCAAGGAGTCGGACGAGGTCTACGAGCCCGGCGTCTTCTACTGCAAGGACGCCTTCCAGGGCCTCGACACGATGGACGCGCTGGTCGACGAGCAGGCGCGCGCCGCCCTGGTGGAGAGGATCCGGGCCGAGGCCAAGCAGCTGCGCGAAAAACCGGTCGAAGAGGACGACGCACCGCCGACCAGCGACGACAGCGTGCGCTCCAGCGCCCGCACCGACGTGCCCGTACCGCAGCCGCCCTTCTGGGGCGTGCGCGACGTGCCCGTAGACCTCGACGAGGTCTTCCCCTACCTCGACCGCCACGTGCTCTTCAAGCTGCACTGGGGCGGGCGCGGGGTCAAGGGCGAGGCCTGGCGACAGCTGGTCGAGGGAACCGACGAAGAGGAGGGCTTCGCGCCCCGGCTGGAGCGGATGTGGCGCGAGCAGGACTACCTGCACCCGCGGGCCCGCCTCGGCTATTTCCCCTGCAACGCGGAAGGCAACGAGCTGGTCGTCTTCGATCCCGAGGACCCGGATCGCGAGCTCGAGCGCCTCGTCTTCCCCCGCCAGCCCCGGCATGACCGGATCTGCCTCACCGACTTCTTCCGCCCACTCGACGCGGGCGAGCGCGACGTGGTCGCGCTGCAGGGCGTCACCGTCGGGCCCGAGGTGACCGAGCTGATCGAGCGGCTCGAACGCGAAGGCGAGTTCGCCGAGCAGCTCTACGTCCACGGCCTCGGCGTCCAATCGGCCGAGGGCCTGGCCGAGTGGCTGCACTCCGAGGTGCGCCGCGGACTCGGGATCGCCCTCGACCAGGGCCGTCGCTACTCCTGGGGCTACCCGGCCTGCCCGGATCAGTCCGAGCACGAGAAGGTCTGGCGCCTGCTCGACCTGGAAGAGATCGGGATGACCCTCTCGGGGGGCTACGCGGTGATGCCCGAGCAGTCGACGGTGGCGATCGTCGCCCATCACCCGCAGGCGGTCTACTTCGGAATGAAGTCCGGCTTCATCCCCGAGGAGAAGGCGCCGGACGAGCTGATCGCCGGCACCCCTCGCGGCGGCGAGCTGCCGCCGGAGTCGGAGCCCGAGGGCGACGAAGGCGAAGGCGGGGACGCCGAAGCGGTCCCCGCCCCCGAGCTCAGCCGCTGAAACCCGGTATTTCTGCCGGGTGCAGCGCCGGGCGCTGCCAGTTGCGGCCTTCGTAGGCCTCTTCGAACCCGGCCTTCCGCATGTTGCGGCAGACCGCGGCCCAGGAGGCCAGATCGCATTCGCCGATTTCGACGAACACGGTGTGGCAACCCGCTCGATGAGCATCGAGCAGACGCCGGTGCAGCAGGGCTGCATTGCAGCCGCGGCCACGGGCCAGCGGGAGCGTCGTCCCCGGACCGAGCTGGGCCACGCCGTCGGTGATCAGCATTGACCCGGTGGCGACCGGGACTTCTTCGGGCCCCAGAGCCGCCGTGTAGCAATGCCAACCGTCCCGTTGCGGCAGGGAGAAGAACAGCGTCCCCGCCACCAGGGGCATATCGAGGGCTTCAGCCGCAATCGTGCTCAACCCCTCCCCTTCAGCTTCGTCTGTGCCCAGTCGGTAGATCATGATGCTGGGGTCGACGTGGAAATCGGGCGGGGAGCCATCGCGAACGAATTTGATCCACCCGCCTCCCCGCTCGTAGCCACGATCGCCCAGCCAGGCCTCGGCGTCTTCCGCCCCCGGCCTGCCAGCGGCGACCGGGATCCGGTAATCGACTTCGCGAGCCCGCATCCATTCGATCGCCTCGGCCAAATAGCCGTCGGTGACCGCTCCGGGCTCTGCCGCTCCCTGGATCTGCTGCAGCAAATGGACCTCTGGCAGGTCGCCGAAGGCGGTTGCCTGCACCGGCCCGAACCTCTCTACTTCAACTCCCGATTCGGAGATTGCTTCCGGAACTACTGAATCCCACATGTCGCGCCGGAAGCGCTGCGCGACTCTCTCCAATACTGCCGAGTCGTATCTCACGGCTCCCCTTCCCAAGTTCGCGTGAGTTATTGGCCGATTGCTCGACTCTATGCACATTACTGCGGACCCGTCAAGGAACCTTGTCGATCCAGCTATGAAGTTGTCACTTGGGAGAAGGCGGGCCGGCCGCTCGGGCGGATGGAACCGGCGCCGGCCGCGCGCCTTCTCGAGCCAGGAGTGCCGGCCTGGGAATGGTGGCGGCACGCCTCCATTGCCAATCGTAGTTCATTACACTAAGGTTTTTTAGCGCTCCGGAAAGAACTTTTCCCTAAAGCGCGCCCTCCCGGTTCGGCCGGCTCGGTCGCGCCCGCGGCTCTGGATCGAGGCGAACGGGGGAAGTCGAGAGCGCCTGCACACGTAGATCGCTCCACGTCAAGCCCTCGCGAACCAGCGCGGGCAGCCCCAGCGCGACGGCGGTCGCGATCTCCACCGCCTGCAGGATGACGCCGTAAGCGAGGGCGTCGGCGGTGCTGACGCCGAAGCCGGTGTGCAGGACGCTGATCACCGCGATCTGGAAGACGCCGATGTTCGAGGGCGTTGCCGGTACCACCGCGGTGACGTTGACGGCGAAGAGGACCGCGGCGGCGGCGCCGATGCCGGCCTGGTTGTCAAGACCGAGGGCGTAGAGCAGCGCCCAGCAGGCGCTCAGCTGAATCGCCCAGGCCATGAGCTGGGCAGCGGCTGCGGCGGTGCCGCGACGAGGATCGCGGAAGATCGAGAGGCCCGCCCTCACCTGGACCAGGGCGCGGTGGATCGCCGCTCCCAGCCGCGCGAGGCGACCGTTGCGGTTGCGCCGCATCAGCAGCGGCGCGACCAGGACGATGACGAGCACCAGCAGCGGCACCAGGCTGAAGACGAAGATCTTCTTGGTGCCCGAGTGGAAGAGCGGCGTCGTCGAGACGATGACCACGCCGAGCAGGACCAGGGCGACGAGGTTGAGCACCGTCTGCGAGACCAGGGTTCCCAGCAGGACCGGGAACGTTTCCCGCATCCGACCCGTCCGTCGGGCAAGCGTGATCGCTCGCGCCGGCTCGCCGAGACGCGCCGGCAGCGTCGCCGACATGAGGACGCCGATCATCGTCGCCGAAGTCACGTCACGTCGCCGGATCGGGCGGTTGGAGAGAGCGGCGCGGGCGATCCAGTACCAGGAGGCAGCGCGGAAGAAGAGCGAGCTGGCCATCAGGGCGCAGGCGATCAGCACCCAGGTCAGATTCGAGCGGACGATGCTTTCGACGACGTTTTCGACGCCGATCTTTTTGGCCGCCAACAGGGTCAGCCCGACGCCCATCAGACCGGCGACCCCCAGCCCGACGCGCCGCGCCACCGCCCGGCCCTTCTTGCCGGCATGGGCCAGCGGCGGGTCGAGCGAGGGAAGTCGCTCCGCCCGGCGCTTCGGCCTCCCGTCGGCCGGCCGTATGCCCGCCCAATGGGCGACCCGTTCACCCGCGGTCACAGGCTTCGGGGCCTCGATCGCCTGCTCGTAGACGGCAGTGACCTGATCGGCGACCCGGGGCCAGGCGTAGCGTTGAGCGCTGCGGCGCGCCGCCTCCCCCATCTCCCGCAACCGCTCGGGCTCGTGGTGGATCCGCTGCAGCTCCTCGGCCAGGCGCTGGGGGTCGCCCGGCGGCACCAGCAGCCCGTCGACGCCGTCGCTGACGACGTCGCTGTAACCGGCGATGGCGGAGGCGATCACCGGCGTCCCCGCCGCGAAGGCCTCGGTCAGGACCATCCCGAAGCTCTCGCCCGAGAGCGAGGGTGCGCAGAGCACGTCGGCGCGGTGCAGCTCGGCCCAGAGGTCGTCGCCGGAGACGCGGCCGCGGATATCCATCCAGCGCAGGAGATCGGGGTCGGCGACGTAGCGGAGCACGTCCTCGCGCTCGGCGCCGATCACGGTCAGGCGGCAGGGCACGTGCTCGACCAGGCCGCCGATGGCGGTCAGCAGGATCGGCTGGCCCTTGCGCTCCTCCGGCCTGCCGACGAAGAGGATCCGCAGGTCCCCGCTCGCAGGGACCGGCTCGCTCGGCGCCGCGTCGACGTCGACGCCGTTGGGGATGATCGTGTACTCGCCGCCGTACCAACGCCGCCCGGTCCAGGCGGCCGCCTCGGAGACGGCGATCCGGGCCGAGAGCCGGTTGAAGAGACGCCGGGCGCCGACGGCATTGGCGATGTAGTTGGGCAGCGGCTTGGTCGCGTAGGCGTGGAAGGTGCCGACGACGGGGTCACGGGCGCCAAGCGTGGCGTTCCACCCCACCAGCGGAACCAGGGGCTCGTGGACGTGGATGACGTCGAACTCTCCCGCCCTGACGAGGCGCCGCGGAGCGAGGACCCCTCCGGCTGGGAACGGAGCCAGGTTGGAGACGGAGCCGTTGGCGCCGAAGCCCATCGTGCGCCCGAGCGGGACGAGGTACTCGGGCAGCTCGCGCCGTTCCGCCTGTGCCCGGTGCAGGACCCGGCTGACCCGCCCGGGCGGGTCGACGGGAGCGAGGACGCGGACATCGTGGCCTCGCCCGAGGAACTCCTCGGCGAGAGCCTCAACGTGCCGGTTCACGCCCCCCTGGTAGGACCAGGAATATGGCGAGACGAGACCTATGCGCACGGGGGATTAAGGGTAGTTCATCGCTCGGCCCCCGCACAGGGCGTCTGCCGCGACGTCAAGTCTCGATTTTGGGGTCTTTCGGCCCAGGCAAAGCCGGTGAAGACGAGCAGGTACGCGGTCCCGATCTCAAGGAGAAGCGCGCCGGAATCGTTGGCGAGGGTGCCGACGGCGGTGGCGGCGAGGGCGCCGAGGAGGCCGGCCCGCACCGCGGGAGCCCCCGCGAGCCACGCCCACAAGCGGTCTCGCCGTACCCAGGCGAGGACCGCCAGCCCCGCTATCAGGGGCAGGAAGGCGAGCAGCACCGGCCGGCTGAAGCTATGGGCCGAGAGCTGGAGGCGCCGCTGGGCGACGTCGGCGAGATCGCCCAGCCCGCCGGCGTCGAGGACCGACCTCGTCAGGTGGGCGTTGGCCCCGCTGACGAGATCGATAAGCGCCAGCAGCGCCAGCACTGCGAAGGGCGCCGCAACGACGACCAGCAGGCCGGTCCGCCGGCTGCGACCGGCGACGACGACAGCGGCCACGACCGCGCCGACCGGGAAGACGATCGCGGCGCCGACGTCGGCGCCGAAACGGCCGGCGGCGAAGACGAAGGCGGCGAGGAGGCCGACCACGACGAAGGCGATCGCCGCGGCGCGGCGCGAAGAGCCCCTGGCGAATCCCGTCAGACCCGCCCCGGTTCCGGCCACCGCCAGCACCGCCAGCAGCGCCTCGAGCTCGTTGCCGATCCCGTAGAAGCGCACCCCCAGCCCCGGGTTCGGTCCCAGCAGCGAAAGCGAGGTCAGCGGCGAGCCGGCGATCACGTCGGCTGCGTAGGCGAGCACGGTGACCGCGGCGGCGGCGGCAAGCGCGCGGAAATCGCGCAGCAAGGCGAGGGTCAGCGTCGCCAGCGCCGGCGCCCCCAGCGCGACCAGCAGCGCTTCGGTCCCTTGGGTCGGTTCCAGGGCCGCGCCGAGCAGGAGCAGCAGCGGCAGGTAGATCACGCTCAGCCCCAACAGGCGCACGCCGATTCGCGCCAGGCGTCCCCGGCTGAGGAGGGTGACCAACGCGGCCAGCAACAGCCACACCGCGATCGGCAAACCGATCACCGTCCCCCGCCGCGAGGAGATCACGTCCATGCGGTCGACCAGCGATTCGATCGCCGCCGGATCGACCGAGCCCTCCGCCCGGATCGGCTGCCCCGACATCGCGCTCGGCACTTCGATCCCGAGCTGGCCGAGGATCGTCGGCGCCACGTCAGTCGAGAGGACATAGCCATCCGTGCGCGTGCTGTCCGAGATGAGGTCGCCGTGGAAGCCCGTCCCCGAGATCCCGATCGGCAGCGGTTCGTCGGACCGCCCCATCGGCCTGGCGATCGCGATCAGCAGGTCGTAGCTCCCTCGGGGCGGAAGCCGGTCCAGCGAGGAGGCACGAACTTCGAAGCGGGACGCGGCGCCTGCCCTCGTCAGAGTCGAGGTCAGCAGGCCGGGGACGATTTCGGCGGGCGCCGATTCGGCCCGTTCGGCCACCTCGCGCCACCAACGAGACGGGTCGCCATCGCGTTCCGGCAGGGGCCGGTCGTAGAGGGAATCGAAGACGCGGTTGCCCTGTCCGATGTCCAGGTAGGTCTGCGCGGGCGGAACGGTCCCGAGCCCCGCGCTCATCACGCCGGGCGAGAAGCCGGCCGCCGCCAGCTCGGCGACGGTCGTGTCGCTCGGCAGCCAGGACAGCACCACCCGCTGCTCCCTTGCCGCAGCCGCGGCGGGCGCAGCGAGGCACAGGGCGAGCGCTATCGTCACCCCGATGGCCGACCGCACTTTCGCCAAGTTCAGCTTCTTCAAGATCGATCCCGCCTGGCGCCGCCGTGACGCCGAGCTCCGCGCGGCCGACAAGCAGGAGTTCCTCGCCGCCTGCGAGGACTTCGCCGTCGACCGCTCGTTGCGCGCCTACTCAACCATAGGAACGCGGGGCGACGTCGACCTGGTGCTGCTGACGCAGAGCCTGAACCTGAACGACATCCACACCTTCCACGTCGTCCTCGGCCAGAGCGGGCTGGCGAAATGGGCGAGCACGCCCCATTCCTTCCTCTCGATGACCAAACGCTCGCCCTACTCGGACGAGCAGGCGAGGCCCGAGATCTGCGTAACGGAGCGCAAGTACCTCTTCCTCTACCCGATGGTCAAGCAGCGGCGCTGGTACGGGCTGCCGCCGGAGGAGCGCGGCCGGATCATGAAAAGCCACATCGAAGTCGGCCGCCGCTACCCCGAGATCACGATCAACACGACCTACTCGTACGGGATCGACGACCAGGAGTTCGTCGTCTGCTTCGAGGGCGACGACCCGGGTGAATTCCTCGACCTAGTCAACGAGCTGCGGCCGACCGAGTCGAGCGAGTACACCGAGCGCGAGACGCCGATCTTCACCTGCGTGGCGATGTCGGTCGCGAAGGCCCTCGACGCCCTCGACGGTGTCCCCAGCGCCGTCGGCGCGGGCGCCCCCGCGCTCGGCTGAGCAGCCGACTTCCCTATTCTTTCGCGCTCCTATGAGCAAGATCGGAACCGAAGAGAACCCCCTCCGCGTCGCCATCGTCGGCGCCGGCCCCTCCGGCTTCTACGCCGCCGAGCACATCCTCAAGGACGGCGACCTGCACGCCCAGGTCGACCTCTTCGACCGCCTCCCGACCCCCTACGGGCTGGTCCGCGGCGGCGTCGCCCCCGACCACCCGAAGATCAAGTCGGTGATCCGCGTCTACGAGAAAACCGCGGCCCGCGACGGCTTCCGCTTCTTCGGCAACGTCAAGATCGGCCATGACGTCGAGGTCGAGGAGCTCGAGCGGCTCTACCACGCGATCGTCTTCACGGTCGGCTGCGAGACCGACCGCCAGCTCGGCATCCCGGGCGAGGATCTGCCCGGGAGCCACGCCGCTACCTCCTTCGTCGGCTGGTACAACGCCCATCCCGACTACGCCGACCGGGAGTTCGACCTCTCCTGCGAGCGTGCCGTCGTGATCGGCAACGGCAACGTGGCGATGGACGTCGCCCGGATGCTGGCCTTGACCGACCACGAGCTGCGCCAGACCGATACCGCCGACCACGCGATCGAGGCGCTCGACCGCAAGCAGATCCGCGAGATCGTCGTCCTCGGCCGCCGCGGCCCGGCCCAGGCCGCCTTCACCAACCCCGAGATCAAAGAGCTCGGGGAGATGGAGGACGCCGACGTCATCGTCGATCCCCAGGATGTCGAGCTCGACCCGGCGAGCCAGGCATACGTCGAATCCGACGAGGCCGACAAGACGACCAAGGTCAACGTCGAGACGCTGAAGGAGTTCTCGCAGCGCCGGCCCGAAGGCAAGGCGCAGCGGATCGTCCTCCGCTTCCTCGCCTCGCCGGTCGAGATCAAGGGCGACGGGAAGGTCGAATCGATCGTGATCGGCCGCAACGAGCTGGTCTCCGAAGGCGGCAGCCTGCGCGCCAAGGACACCGGCGAGCGCGAAGAGCTCGAGTGCGGCCTGGTCCTGCGCTCGGTCGGCTACACCGGCATCCCGATCGAGGGCGTCCCCTTCGACGAGAGGCGCGGCCTGATCCTCAACGAGGGCGGCCGCATCCTCGACTCCCACGACGCCGGCCACAAGGTCGGCCACTACACCGCCGGCTGGATCAAGCGCGGTCCCTCCGGCGTGATCGGGACCAACAAGAAAGACGCCCTGGAGACGGTCCAGCACCTCTTCGCCGACGTCGAGTCGGGGACGCTGCTGGAGCCGGAGAGCCCGGACCCGAGCGCGGTCGACGACCTGCTGCGCGAGAAGGGCGTCCGCTACGTCAGCTTCGAGGACTGGCAGGCGATCGACCAGGCCGAGGTCGGCCGCGGCGAGCCGCACGGCCGCCCGCGGGTCAAGTTCGTCCGGGTCGAGGAGATGCTCGAGACCCTC
>JBQCIG010000047.1:0-6142 GCA_051953975.1 Solirubrobacterales bacterium
GTCCACGCCCAGGGCCTGCACGCGCCCAGCTCCGCGGCGGCGATCGCGGAGTCCTACGAGCGCGACGAGACCGACGAGTTCGTCAAGCCGACGGTGATCGGCGACTACGACGGCGCCGCCGACGGCGACGTCGCGATCTTCGTCAACTTCCGCCCCGACCGCGCCCGCCAGCTGAGCCGCGCCCTCGCCGAGCCGGGCTTCGACGAGTTCTCCCGCGCCGGCGCCTCGCCGATCGAGCTGACGACGATGACCGAGTACCGCAAGGGCTGGCCTTACCCGGTCGCCTTCCCCGAGCAGCGCCCGCAGACGACGCTGGCGGAAACGATCGCGAACGCCGGCGGCGCCCAGCTCCATGTCGCCGAGACCGAGAAGTACGCGCACGTCACCTACTTCTTCAACGGCGGTCGCGAGCAGGAGCTCGAGGGGGAAGAGCACTGCCTGGTCGACTCCCCCCGCGACGTCCCGACCTACGACCACAAGCCGGAGATGAGCGCCGCCGCCGCGGCGCGGGCCTTCGTCGAGCACTGGGGCGCCAACTCCTACCACTTCGGGATCATCAACTTCGCCAATCCCGACATGGTCGGCCACACCGGCGTCATCCCCGCCGCCGTCAAGGCGGTCGAAGCAGTCGACGGGCACCTCGGCGAAGTGGTCGAGGCGGTCACTGCCAAGGGCGGTGCCTGCATCGTCACCGCCGACCACGGCAACTGCGACAACATGCTCGAGCCCGACGGCTCCCCCAACACCGCCCACTCGCTCAACCCGGTCCCCCTGATCGTCACCGAGCCAGGCCTCGGCCTCCGCGACGGCGGCATCCTCGCCGACGTCGCCCCCACCGCCCTCGACCTCCTCGGCATCCCCCAGCCGGAGGCGATGACGGGCCGATCGCTGGTCGCCTAGGCGAGGTTTACCGCAGCCAATAGCCCACGACCGCCCCCACCCACCCGGCTGCGAGTTTTTGTACGTCCGGTTCCGCCGTTTCCAGCACCAGGATGCCGAGCCCAGTGAAGAGGAGAGCGCCGGAGATGCAAATCTGCGTGATGAGGCGGATCAGGTCTTCAGACACTGATCCTCCCCGAAGGAACAGCACTGCTACCGACCGCGGCGACGAGCCCGCTCTTCGCGGATCGTCTGCGCAGCCCAGCGAAGCCGGTTGCCAAACAACCGACGCCGGTTTTTCCCCGACCCAGGGGAGGGGCGATTTCTTTGGCTGCGAGTATCGGATTGCTCCAAGCTGGACTTCACGTCTCCCAGCTTAAAGGCTGCGCGGACAGAAAGTCTCCCCCTTCTCGTCTCCGAGATTCTCGGAACTAGCGGCAAAATTGCAATGTCACGCTGGCCTGGACCTAATCGAGGGCCATCTCCGGCTCGCGGGCCTCGACCTCGATCCGCGGCAGGATCCGCTCGAGCCAGTCGGGGATCCACCAGTTGCGGGGGCCGAGCAGCTGCATCACCGCCGGCACGAGGACCATGCGGACGAGCGTGGCGTCGAGGAAGATCGCCGCCGCCAAGCCGATGCCGAAGAGCTTGAGGAAGACTTCGGGAGAGGCGACGAAGGCGAGGAAGACGACGACCATGATCGCCGCTGCGGCGGTGATCACCCGCGCCGTCTTCGCGAGGCCGTCGGCGACCGCGCGTCGGGTATCGCCGTCCTTCAGGTACTCCTCGCGGATCCGCGAGATCAGGAAGACCTCGTAGTCCATCGAGAGCCCGAAGAGGATCGCGAACATCATCACTGGCATGAACGGGGCGATTGGCACTTCGTGGTCGATCCCGATCAGTTCGCCGACCGCGCCGCCCTTGGCGACCAGGGTCATCACCCCGTAGGCGGCGCTGACCGAGAGCAGGTTCATCACCCCCGCCTTGAGCGAGATGAAGGGCGAGTGGAAGGCAACGAGGAGGAGCAGGAACGAGAGCCCGACGACGCCGGCGATGAACCAGGGCATGCGGCCGGTGATGTATTCGCTCTGGTCCTCGAGCGCGGCGTTGACGCCGCCGACCAGGGCGGTGACGCCGGAGTTGCCGAGCGCCGCGGGGATCGTCGTCCCGCGCAGTTCGTCGACCAGTTCGGAGGTCGCAGCGTCCTGCGGCGAGGTGGTCGGGATCACGGTGAGGATCGCGGCGCTGGCGCCGGAGTTGAAGCGGGGTGCCGGGACGTAAGCGACGCCGGGCGTTTCGCGCAGCTGCGAGGCGAGGCGCTCGATGTCGGCCTTGGCGCCGGGATTGGGCAGTTCGGCGGCGATCACCAGCGGACCGTTGGCGCCGGGCCCGAAGCCTTCGCTGATCAGGTCGTAGGCTTCGCGCGTCATCGTCCCCTTCTGGTCGTTGCCGGCGTCGGGGAAGCCGAGCCGCATCCCGAGGGCGGGGGCGGCGAGGGCGAGCAGGATCACGGCGGTGACGATCGCCGCCGTCCAGGGCCGCCGCTGCACCGCGTGGCTCCAGCGCGCCGCCGGCGAGTCGGCGTCTCCTTCGAGCCGGTCGAGGCTGCGGCCGAGGAAGGGGATCCGCAGCCGGTCGACCCGCGGGCCGAGGTAGGAGAGCAGCGCCGGCAGCAGGCTGATCGCGGCCAGCATCACCACCAGCACCGCCAGCGAGGCCGAGATCGCCACCCCGTACATGTAGGGGAGGCCGGTGATGAAGAGGCCGAGGATCGCGATCACCACGGTGGTGCCGGCGATCAGGACGCTGCGGCCCGCCGTGCTGACCGCCTCGACGACCGCGTCGTGGCGGTCCTTGCCGGACTTCATCGCGCTGCGGAAGCGGGTCAGCACCAGCAGCGCGTAGTCAATTCCGACGCCGATCCCGATCAGGCCGGAGACGGCGGTCGTCCAGTTGGGGACGTCGATCACGTTGGCGAGGAGGACGATCAGCCCACCGGAGGAGATGCCGAGGCCGACCAGGGCGATGACCAGCGGCAGGCCGGCGGCAACGAGAGAGCCGAAGGCGATCAGCAGGACGATCGCCGCTCCGAGGAAGCCAAGCCCCTCGGGGGTCGTCCCTCCCTCCGCTTCGCGGATCGGTTCGCCGCCGAGCTTGATCTCGAGGCCATCGCCGCTGTGGGCTTCGGCGGCGTCGATCAGCGCTTCGCCCTGCTCCTTCTTCACTTCCCACCCTGGGACGTTGAGCGGCAGCGTGGTGGTGGCGATCGTCCCCTTGTGGGAGACGCGGATCGCCGCCGCCTTGCCGACGTGCTCAACTTCTTCGGCTGCGGCGAAGAAAGCGTTCATCCGCCGTTTCGCGGCGGCGCTGTCGGCGCCCTTCGGATCCTTCCAGACGACGTAGATTTCCTGCCCCGAGTAGCTGGGGAATTCGCGTTCGATCAGGTTGCCGGCCGCCTTGGACTCCGAGCCGGGGGTGTTGTAGTCGGCGTGGTAGTCGCCTTTGAAGGTGGAGCCGAGGCCGATCAGGACGACCGCCGCGACGATCCAGGCGAGGACCATGCGACCACGGCGGCGGTAGGCGATGTCGGCGAGGCGGGCGAGACGACGGGTCATGACCGGTCCTTCCTTTTGCGAAGGTCGTTAAAAGTCGTTTACATCTGAAAAGATTTCAACTTGAAACGATTCATATCACAAACGAACGGGTAGGATCATCCGGCCATGAACCCCCCCGGCACGAACGGCGACCGCGCCCCTTCGACCCTCGCCTTCCTCCTCTCCCAGGTGGGCATCCACGCGTCCAAGCGCTTCGCCGAGCGGATCGCGACCATCGGCCTGCATCCGCCGCTGTTCCGCGTGCTCAACCTGGTCGACGCGGCCGAGGGGACCTCGCAGCAGGCGATCGCCGCGGGGGTCGGAATCCCTCCCAGCCGCATGGTCGCGCTGGTCGACGAGCTCGAGCAGCGCGGGCTGGTCGAGCGCCGGCCGGACCCCAAGGATCGTCGCGTCCGCGCTCTCTTCCTCACCGCCGAGGGCAGGCGCTGCCTCGCCCGCGGTCGGAAGATCGCCAAGCAGCACGAGGAGGAGCTGACCAAGGGCATGAAGCCGGCGGACCGCAAGCGCCTCGTCGAGCTGCTGCAGAAGGTCGTCGACGAGCAGGCGATCGGCAAGGGCGTGCATCCAGGTCTGAGCGAAAAACCTTGACACGGCCACACTCAGATTTCTATACTTATGACAAGGAAGATCCTTGAGATTCGGCCCCCGCGTTGAGGGCGGGGGCGGAGATGCAGGAGGTATGGAAATGGCACTTGTCCGATGGGATCCGGCCCGGGAGCTGGACGCTCTCCAGGGCGATATGAACAGGCTCTTCGACAGCTTCTTCGGCCGTCGCGAGGGCGCCGCGAGCGGTTACGGCTCGCGCCGGTGGATTCCGCCGATGGACCTGGTCGAGACCGACGACCATCTCGTCTTGCGGGCGGATCTGCCGGGCGTCGACCGCGGCGACGTCGCGATCGAGGTCAAGGATGGCCTGCTGACCGTCTCCGGCGAGCGCAAGGCTCAGCACGAGGAGAAGCGCGAGGGCTATCACCGCGTCGAGCGCTCCTTCGGTCGCTTCTCCCGCTCGCTCGAGCTGCCGAAGGGCATCGAGGCCGACAGCATCGAGGCCAGCTTCGACAAGGGCGTGCTCGAGGTGCGGATGCCGAAGCCGGCGGAGCGCAAGCCGACCCGGATCGAGATCCAGGGCGGCGACGAGAAACCGGTGATCGAGGCCGAGGAGCAGCGCGACTTCGAGGACCGCGAGCTCGCCGCGGCCGGAGCAGGCGGCTAGAGCCGAGAGACCCATACGCTGCGGGCGTGCGCAACGACCCGCAGCGGCTCAGGTTCGAGATCGACGCCCGTGACGGCAGCGCCCGCACGGGCGTCATCCATACCGCCCACGGCCCGATCGAGACGCCGGCCTTCATCCCGCTGGCGACGAAGGGGACGGTGCGGGGGCTGGAGTCGGCCGAGGTGGCCGAGCTCGGCTACGAGCTGATCCTCGGCAACACCTACCACCTCTTCGTCTCGCCGGGGCCGGAACGGGTCGCCGCCGCCGGCGGCCTGCACGGCTTCATGGGCTGGGAGCGGGCGCTGATCACCGACTCCGGCGGCTTCCAGGTCTTCTCGCTCGCCCACGGCGGCGTCGCCAATGAGGTCAAGGGCAGCGGCCGCTCGGGCGGCGAGCCCGGCTCGCGGGTCGAGATCAGCGAGGAGGGCGCGCGCTTCCGCTCCTACCGCGACGGCTCGGAGCTGTTCATCTCGCCCGAGGTCTCGATGAGCGTGCAGGCGGCGCTCGGCTCCGACATCGCCCTCGTCTTCGACGAGTGCACCCCCTTCCACGCCGACCGCGACTACACCGCTCGCTCGACCGAGCGCACCCACCGCTGGCTCGACCGCTGCCTCGCCTGGCACGAACGCGAGGGGCCGGAGCGGCAGGCGGTCTTCGGGATCGTCCAGGGCGGCACCCACGAGGACCTGCGGCGCGAGTCGGCGCAACGCGTCTCGGAGGCGGGGGTGGACGGCCTCGCGATCGGCGGCACCCTCGGCCGCGACAAGGAGGAGATGGCGGGCGTGCTGGCGCTGACCGCGCCGCTACTTCCTGACGAGGCGCCGGTACACCTGCTGGGGATCGGCGAGGTCGACGACCTGCTCGGCGGCATCGCCCTCGGCCTCGACGTCTTCGACTGTGCGGTCCCCACCCGCCTCGCCCGCCACGGCGTCGCCCTGGCGCCCTCGCCCGCGACCCGCTGGCGCCTCGACATGCGCAAGGGCGGCTGGGCGGGCAACCGCGAGCCACTGGTCGCGGGCTGCCCCTGCCCGGCCTGCCAACACCATGACCGCGACTACGTCAGCTACCTCTCCCGCGCCGAGGAGCTGACCGCGGTCCGCCTCCTCGTCCTCCACAACCTCACCTACATGCGCGAGCTAACCGCCGGCGCCCGCGCGGCGATCGAGGCGGGACGCTTCGACGCCTACCGCGCCGCGGTGCTGGACGGCGCCGCGCCCTGGGACGCCGCTATTCGGTGTTCTTCCTGACCAGGTCCTTCACTTCTTCGACCACCTTGTCGACGGTGTCGCCGGCGACCTTGCTGACCTTGACGCCGGCGGCCTTGTCGGTGGAGACGATCACCGCGGTCGCGACCGCGGCGGCGACCAGGACCAGCGCGATCGCCGCCATCACGAAGCGGAAGAAGCGGGAGAAGGCGCCGCGCTTGCCCGGCGCG
>JBQCIG010000048.1:0-3695 GCA_051953975.1 Solirubrobacterales bacterium
CTCCGGCCGACGCCGTCCCACGGTGCCTGCTGAAGGAGCTCCAGATTCCGTGGTTGCTTTGTCCTCCCATAGCGGACAAAGGAACCACGGAACTGGGAGCTCCCTGCGGGGTGTTGGCGTCTGGGGGAGCTCTGTCGTGGAGGGGACGGGTATTCCCGGACCGACCGGCGTCCTCTTGCTCGCACCAGCGACGTTCGCGGTCAGCCGGCTCCGATCCAGGCGAGCAACCCAGGGAGGGAGGGGAATACCCGTCCCCTGTAGCGGGTGAGTTTGGTCCCTTCTCAGCTGTACGCCAATAGGGACAACCGTGCCTGGCCCAGCTTTGTACGGGGGTATAAAGGCGCGATCGAGGCGGCGGCATTAGGCTCTCTGATGCTCTTTTCAAGGGATTGAGACTTTTCAACCGAATCGCGCCCGGGCGACCGGGCGCGCGCCTAGTGGGGGGACCCGAAACCGATGACTCGCATCCGCCAGCAGAACGTAACCGCAGCGCAGTGGAGCTCCAACGGAGCGGCGCTCGGCGCGCAGGACCTGACCCTTCCGGAGAACAACCCGTTCGGCCAGAACGTCTTCTCCGTCGCCGTGCAGCGGGAACGGCTGCCGAAGGACGTCTTCGAGAAGCTGCAGACGACGCTGGAGGGCGGCGAGGCCCTCGACCCGAGCCTGGCCGACGCCGTCGCCGAGGCGATGAAGGAGTGGGCACTGGAGAACGGCGCCACCCACTACACCCACATGTTCCAGCCGCTGACCGGCTCGACCGCGGAGAAGCACGACTCCTTCTTCGAGCCCGGCGGCGAAGGGCAGGCGATCGCCGACTTCTCCGGCAAGGAGCTGATCCAGGGCGAGCCCGACGCCTCCTCCTTCCCCACTGGCGGCGTCCGCGCCACCTTCGAGGCCCGCGGCTACACCGCCTGGGACCCGACCAGCCCCGCCTTCATCCTCGAGAACCCGAACGGGGCGCTGCTCTGCATCCCCACCGCCTTCGCCTCCTGGACCGGCGAGGCGCTCGACGCGAAGATCCCGCTGCTGCGCTCGATGGACGCGCTCAGCCGCTCGGCGATCAAGGCGCTGCGGCTGCTCGGTGACGAAGAGAGCCAGCGCGTCTTCACCACCGTCGGCCCCGAGCAGGAGTACTTCCTGATCGACGAGCAGTACTTCTTCGAGCGGCCCGACCTGATCGCGACCGGTCGCACCCTCTTCGGCGCCAAGCCGCCGAAGGGCCACGAGCTCGACGACCACTACTTCGGCTCGATCCCCGAGCGGATCCTCGCCTTCATGCTCGAGTCGGAGCTGGAGATGCGCAAGCTCGGCATCCCGGTCAAGACCCGCCACAACGAGGTGGCGCCAAACCAGTACGAGATCGCGCCGATCTTCGAGAACTCCAACGTCGGCTCCGACCACCAGCAGCTGGTGATGCAGACGATGGAACAGGTGGCCCGCCGCTACGGCCTCGTCTGCCTCCTGCACGAGAAGCCCTTCGCCGGCGTCAACGGCTCCGGCAAGCACAACAACTGGTCGATGGGCACCGACACCGGCGTCAACCTGCTCGACCCGGGCGATACTCCGGCCGACAACATCCACTTCCTCTTCTTCTGCGCGGCGGTGATCCAGGCGGTGAACAAGCACCAGGGCCTGCTGCGGGCCTCGGTCGCCAACATCGGCCAGGACCACCGCCTCGGGGCCAACGAGGCGCCGCCGGCGATCATCTCGATCTTCCTCGGCGCCGAGCTGGAAAAAACCTTCGAGGCGATCGCGACCGGCGAAGGCGATCCCAACACGCCCGCTTCGTTCCTCGACCTCGGGGCGCAGGTGCTGCCGCCGTTGCCGATGCACGGCGGCGACCGCAACCGCACCTCGCCCTTCGCCTTCACCGGCAACAAATTCGAGTTCCGGGCGCTGGGGTCGAGCATGTCGCTCGCCTTCCCCAACACGGTGCTGAACACGATCGCCGCGGAGGCGATCGACGAGCTCGCCGGCAAGCTGGAGGCGAAGCTGGACGGCGGCGAGCAGATGCCGAAAGCGGTGATGGAGCTCGTCAAAGAGAGCTACCTGGCCAACAAACAGGTCTGCTTCAACGGCGACAACTACGCCGAGGAGTGGCACCAGGAGGCCGAGCGGCGCGGGCTGAAGAACCTGAAGACGACGCCGGACGCGCTGCCCGAAGTGATCTCCGACCAGACGGTCGCCGCCTTCGAGAACTACAACGTGCTCTCGAAGCGGGAGCTGGAGTCGCGCTACGAGGTCTGGGTCGAGCAGTACTGGCTGCGGGCCAACATCGAGGCGGAGACCGCCTTCTCGATCGCGAAGACGATGATCCTGCCGGCGGCGCTGCGACACCTGGCGCTGATCAGCGAGTCCGGCGTCTCGGCGGTCGAGGGCGAGGTCCGCAGCCTCGTCGACGATCTGGTCGCCGCGCTCGGCGAGCTGGAGGCGGCGAACGCCGACCCCGGCCTCGAGGGGCTGGAGATGGCGGTCCACGCCCGCGACAAGCAGCTGGCGGCGATGGCGAGGGTCCGCGAGGCGGCCGACAAGCTCGAGAAGGTCGTCGCCGATGACCTCTGGCCGCTGCCGAAGTACGAGGAGATGCTGTTCATCAAGTAGCGGTTCGGCGATCCGGAGCTTGGAAAGGGCGCCTCAGGGCGCCCTTTCTCATGGCTCGTCTTCGTCGTTGTCTTTGACCGCGCGCCAGATCAGGTAGCCAGCACCAACCAATCCGACGATCGGGATCAAGCCGCCGAAGACGGCGGGCCAGGCCTCAGTAGCGGTAGGGATCACGGACGGGAATCATGACGGGCGCGGCTCGACCCGCATCCTCAGGCCACCCCGCGGCGAGAGCGTCGGCATCTGGCGGATTGTCACCGTTCGCCCCGGCAGGGACTCGAGGCGCAGGCGCTGCAGCAGCTTCGTCGCCACCAGCTTCACCTCGGTCTGGCCGAAGCGCTTGCCGATGCAGATGCGGGAGCCGCCACCGAAGGGGACATAGGCGCCGCGGGGTAGCGCCGCCTTGCGCTCGCGGGCGAAGCGCTCGGGGATGAACGCCTCCGGCTGGGGGAAGACCTCGGGCAGGCGGTGGCTGGCCCAGGAGCAGTAGTTGACGTAAGCGCCCTTCGGCACCGTGCGGCCGGCGAACTCGAACTCAGCGGTAGCCCGGCGGGGGCCGATCCAGGCCGGCGGGTAGAGGCGCAGCACCTCGTCCAGGGTCATCTCCAGGTAGGGCATCTCGCGTTCGAGCTGGGCGGCGGTCGGGGAGGAGCCGGCGAGCACCCGGTCCTGCTCCTCGCGCAGGCGTCGCGTCACCTCGGGGTGGCGGGCGAGCTCGTGGAGCATGAAGGTGAGGGTCGAGGTCGAGGTGTCGTGGCCGGCGAACATCAGCGTCATCACCTGGTCGCGGATCTCGCGGTCGCTGAACTCCTCGCCGCCGCCACCGCGGGCGCCGACCAGGAGGCTGAGGATGTCGCGGCGGCCCGGGTCGGGGTCGGCGCGCCGCCGGGCGATCTCGCCGAAGACGATCTCGTCGAGGACCGCGCGCGAGCGGACCAGCTTGCGCCAGGGCGAGCCGGGGCCGCGCAGCAGGCGCAGGTGGAAGTCGATCCCGTAGTAGGCGAGTGCGCGCTCGAAGTGCTCGGCCGCGGCGGCGCCCTTGCCGGCCTCATGGGGGTCGCGGCCGAGCAGCGCCCGCATCGCGATCCGCATCG
>JBQCIG010000049.1:0-27703 GCA_051953975.1 Solirubrobacterales bacterium
CGCCGCCACTCCACGCGGATCGTCGAGCAGATCGTCCGCCCGACCGGGATCGTCGACCCCGCCGTCGAGGTGCGCGAGACCCGCAATCAGATCGACGACCTGATGAACGAGGTGAAGCGGGTGGCCGAGAACGGCGACCGCACCCTGGTGACGACGCTGACCAAGAAGATGGCCGAGGACCTGACCGCCTACCTGCTCGAGTACGGGGTCAAGGTCCGCTACCTGCACTCCGAGATCGACACCCTGGAGCGGATCCAGATCGTCCGCGACCTGCGCCTCGGCGAGTACGACGTGCTGGTTGGCGTCAACCTGCTGCGCGAGGGCCTCGACCTGCCCGAGGTCTCGCTGGTGGCGATCCTCGACGCCGACAAGGAGGGCTTCCTGCGCGGGGAGACCAGCCTCGTGCAGACGATCGGCCGGGCGGCGCGCAACGTCAACGGCCGGGTGCTGATGTACGCCGACAAGGAGACCGAGGCGATGCGGGCGGCGATGCGCGAGACTGACCGCCGCCGGGAGATCCAGCTCGCTTACAACAAGGAGCATGGGATCACCCCGGAGACGGTGCGCAAAGGCATCTCCGAGATGGCCGAGTTCCTGGCGATGGAGGACCGGGCGCCGCGCAAACGGCGCCGCCGCAGCGGCGGCGACTTCTCCAGCCCGGAGGAGCTGGAGAAGACGATCGTCGCCCTCGAAGAGGAGATGCTGGCGGCCGCCGACGAGCTGCGCTTCGAGGAGGCGGGGCGGATCCGCGACGAGCTGCGCGAGCTGCGCCGGGACCTCGACGGGATGACCGCCGGCGCTTAGGTACGCGCGGGGATTGTCACTCCGTACATATGGGTATTCATTTGTTCAACCAGTCACTCGTCCTAAGCTCAAAAGGTGTCTGTTCCAGTCACGGAAGAAACCTTCGATGAGGAGGTACTGCAGCGCTCCAAGGCCATACCGGTCGTGGTCGATTTCTGGGCGGACTGGTGCGCGCCCTGCAAAGCGCTGACCCCCGCGCTCGAAGCCGCAGAGGTGGCGCGGGAGGGAAAAGTCGTCCTCGCCAAGGTCGACGTCGACGCGAATCCCCGGTTGGGGGCGCTGTTCAGAGTGCAGGGAATCCCGGCGGTGAAGGCGTTCCGCGACGGCGAGGTCGTCGACGAGTTCACCGGCGCGCTGCCGCCGGCCAGGGTGGAGGCGTTCTTCGACGGCCTGGTGCCCTCGCGGACGGACGAGTTGCTCACCGCCGGCGATGAGCTCTCCCTGCGCGAGGCCGCCGAACTTGAGCCGGGCCGCGACGACGTCGCGGTGGCGCTGGCGAAGGCGAGGCTCGAGCGGGGGGCGGAAGACGAGGCGCTTCAGGCGGTCGAGGGACATGACGGTGATTTCGCCGCCGCCGGGATCGCCGCTCGGGTCCAGCTCGCCCGCGCCGGCATCGGCGCCGACGCCTTCGCGGCTCTCGACCGCGGCATGCGCGATGCCGCCCTCGACTCGCTCCTCGCCGAGCTGGGGGAGCTGTCGCGCGACGGCGAGGCCCCGGCCGGCGAGGGATCCTCCGAGGGCCTGACCTCCGAGCAGGCGAGGGACCTCCTCCGCCGCGCGGTCGTCGGCATCCTCGCCGACCTCGATCCCGCCGACCCCACCGCGCGTACCTATCGGCGCAAGTTGGCCACTGCACTCGGTTGATCCGGTGGGGAACATCTGTTCGTGTGCGTAGAATCGAAGTGAGTGGCTGCCTCTGACCGCATCGTCATCTCCGGCGCCCGGGAGCACAACCTCAAGGACATCGACGTCGAGCTGCCTCGGGACGCGCTGATCGTCATCACCGGCCTTTCCGGGTCCGGCAAGTCGAGCCTTGCCTTCGACACGATCTACGCCGAGGGGCAGCGGCGCTACGTGGAGTCGCTGTCGGCCTACGCACGCCAGTTCCTCGGCCTGATGGAGAAGCCCGACGTCGACTCGATCGAGGGACTCTCGCCAGCGATCTCGATCGACCAGAAGACGACCTCCCGCAACCCCCGCTCGACCGTGGGGACGGTAACCGAGATTTACGACTACCTACGGCTGCTCTGGGCGCGGATCGGGGTCCCGCACTGCCCCGAGTGCGGGGATGAGATCACCGGTCAGACCCAGGAGCAGATCGTCGACCGGCTGATGACGCTCGAGGACGGGACCAAATTCATGGTGATGGCACCGATCGTCCGCGGGCGCAAAGGCGAGTACGGGAAATTGCTCGACCAGATGCGGCTCGAGGGCTACTCGCGGGCCAAGATCAACGGCGAGCTGCGCCGCCTCGACGAGAACATCTCCCTCGACAAGAAGTACAAACACGACGTCTCGATCGTCGTCGACCGGCTGGTGATGAAACCGGAGCTGCGCCGCCGGCTCTCCGAGTCAGTCGAAGCCGCCGCCGGCCTCGCCGCCGGGCTGATCGAAGTCGAGATCCTCGACGGCGAGCAGGAGGGGGAGACGCTGCTCTTCTCCGAGCAGTTCGCCTGCCTCAACTGCGGCACCTCGATCCCCGAGCTGGAGCCGCGGATCTTCTCCTTCAACTCGCCCCATGGCGCCTGCGACCGCTGCCACGGCCTCGGCTTCCAGCGCGTGATCGACCCCGAGCTGGTCGTCCCCGACCCGACCCTCTCGCTCGCCGAGGGGGCGCTGCAGCCCTGGAACCGCGGCGTCACCGCCTACTGGCGGCGGCTGATCGCCGCCGTCGCCGAGACCTACGACGTCGACGTCGACAAGCCCTGGTCGCAGCTGACGAAGTCCGAGCAGGAGGTCTTCCTCTACGGCACCGGCGAAGAGCGCCACCACGTCTCCTACACCAATCGCTTCGGCCGCCGCCGCTCCTACCGGGTCCGCTTCGAGGGGATCGTCAACCACCTGCAGCGGCGCTACGAAGAGACCGACTCGGAGTCCAACCGCGAGCGGATCGAGGGCTACATGGCCGAGCAACCCTGCCCGGCCTGCGACGGGGCCCGCTTGCGGCCGGAGAGCCTCGCGGTCAAGGTCGGCGGCCTCAGCATCGCCGAGTACAGCGACCTCTCCGCCCACGCCGCCTCGGAGTGGATCCGCGCCCTGGAGATGACCGAGACCGAGCGGGCGATCGCGCGGCTGATCGTGCGCGAGATCACCGAGCGCCTCTCCTTCCTCGAGAACGTCGGCATCGGCTACCTCTCGCTCGCGCGCTCGGCCCGCACGCTCTCCTGCGGCGAGGCGCAGCGGATCCGGCTCGCGACCCAGATCGGCTCGCACCTGGTCGGGGTGATGTACGTGCTCGACGAGCCCTCGATCGGCCTCCACCAGCGCGACAACGAGAAGCTGATCGCCACCCTCGACCGCCTGCGTGACCTCGGCAACACGGTGATCGTGGTCGAGCACGACGAGGGGACGATGCTGGCCGCCGACCACCTGGTCGACCTCGGCCCCGGTGCCGGCGAGCACGGCGGCCACGTGATCGCCGCTGGGACGCCGCAGGAAGTCTCGAAGAACCCCGCCTCGCTGACCGGCCAGTACCTCTCCGGCAAGCGCACGATCGAGGTGCCGGCCGAGCGTCGCCGGCCGAGCGGCGCCCTGCTCGTCCGCGGCGCCCGCGAACACAACCTCAAGGACGTCGACGTGACGATCCCGCTCGGCGTCTTCTGCTGCGTCACCGGCGTCTCCGGCTCGGGCAAGTCGACCCTGGTCAACGAGACCCTGCACCACGCGGTCGCCAACCGGTTGCACCAGGCGAAGCTGCGCCCCGGCGCCCACGACGGCGTCGACGGCCTCAGCCAGATCGACAAGATCATCAACATCGACCAGTCGCCGATCGGCCGCACCCCGCGCTCGAACCCGGCCACCTACACCGGCGTCTTCGACCACATCCGGGCGCTCTTCACCCAGACCCAGGAGGCGCGAGCGCGCGGCTACAAGCCCGGCCGCTTCAGCTTCAACGTCAAGGGCGGCCGCTGCGAGGTCTGCAAGGGCGACGGCCAGATCAAGATCGAGATGCACTTCCTGCCCGACGTCTACGTCCCCTGCGAGCAGTGCCACGGCAAGCGCTACAACCGCGAGACGCTCGAGGTCCGCTTCAAAGGCAAGAGCATCGCCGACGTGCTGGAGATGTCGGTCGAGGAGGCGGTCGAGTTCTTCGAGAACGTGCCGAAGATCGCCCGCCGCCTGCGCACCCTGCACGACGTCGGCCTCGACTACATCCGCCTCGGGCAGCCGGCGACGACGCTCTCTGGCGGCGAGGCGCAGCGGGTCAAGCTCGCCACCGAGCTCTCCAAGGTCGCCACCGGCGACACGCTCTACATCCTCGATGAGCCCACCACCGGCCTCCACTTCGCCGACGTGCAGCGGCTGCTCGACGTGCTCGGCCGCCTCGTCGACGCCGGCAACACGGTGGTGGTGATCGAGCACAACCTCGACGTGATCAAGACCGCCGACTGGCTGGTCGACCTCGGCCCGGAGGGGGGCGAAGCCGGGGGGGAGGTCGTCGCCACCGGCACCCCCGAGGAGGTCGCCGCCGTGCGGGGTTCCTACACCGGCCGCTTCCTCGCCGAGCTGGTCGAGCCGGCCAAACGCAAGCGCTCTCCCCGGCGCGAACCGGTCGCCGCGTAGCGGATTCCCAAGTCCGCCAAGCGCAGCCGGCCGCGGCGGCCCTCTGCGGCCATGGCCGTACTCCCAATCGGCCAATTCCGGGCCGAGGCGCTGTATTCCCTGCATATTGCGGGTGTCATGAGGTGAGTGAAAAACTCGACGATGGGTATTGGACGAAGTGGCAAATCCCGATCGGAGGAGGGTTCATGTCCCATTCAGCGTTGTTGCGGCGGCTGACGATCGTTGCCGGTGCGCTACTCGCGATCGGCCTGCTGGTGGCCGGCTGCGGCGGTGGCGGCGGCGGAGGCGGCACGAAGATCGCCCTCCTGTTGCCGGAAAACGAAACGCCGCGCTACGAATCCGACGACCGGCCGGATTTCGAAAAAGCGGTCGAAGAACAGTGCGAAGAATGCGAAGTCCTCTACAACAACGCCGGTGGTGATGCCTCCAAACAGCAGAGCCAGGCCGAAGCGGCGCTGACCCAGGGCGCCGCAGTGCTGGTCGTCGATCCGATGGACTCGAAATCGGCGGCGGCGATCGCCGAAAAGGCGAAGGCCCAGAACGTCCCGGTGGTCAGCTACGACCGCCTGATCGAAAACGCCGAAATCAACGGCTACGTCTCCTTCGACAACGAAAAAGTCGGCGAACTGCAAGGCGAAACGCTGGCGAAAAAACTGAAAGAAGACGGCAACCCGAGCGGGCCGATCATCATGATCAACGGCGACCCGGCCGATCCGAACGCGGCGCTGTTCAAGAAGGGTGCCCATAACGCCTTCGAAAAAGAAGGCGTCACCATCGCCAAGGAATACGACACCCCCGGCTGGTCCGCGGAAAACGCCCAGCGCGAGGCGCAGCAGGCGATCACCGCCCTCGGCAACAACGGCTTCGCCGGCATCTACGCCGCCAACGACGACACCGGCGGCGGCGCGATCGCGGCGATGAAGGGCGCCGGCATCAACCCGGCCGAAAAGCCGGTCACCGGCCAGGACGCGACCGTCGCCGGGCTGCAGCGGATCCTCGCCGGCCAGCAGTACATGTCGGTTTACAATGAAATCGAACCGGAGGCGACGATCACCGCGGAAATCGCGGTCGCTCTCGCCGAAGGCAAGGAACCGCCGCCAGGGAAACTCACCCAAAGCGTCAACAACGGCAAGACCGGGGTGCCTTCGGCACTGCTGGAACCGATCGCCGTGACCAAAGAAAACGTCAAGAGCACGGTGGTCAAAGACGGGTTCGTCACCACGAAGGAACTCTGCACCAGCGCGTACAAGACCGCCTGCGAAGAAGCCGGGATCGCCGGGTGATCTGAGTGGCCTCCGGCGCTCCGCTGCTGGAGCTGGAGAAAGTCAGCAAGCGATTCGGCCCGGTCCAGGCTCTGGACCGGGTCGACTTCGCCGTCCACGCCGGCGAGGACGTCGGCCTAGTCGGCGACAACGGCGCCCGCACGTCGACGATGGTGAAGACGATCGCCGGCATCCACTCGGCCGACGAAGGCAAGATCCGCTGGGAAGGCAACGAAGTCAGCATCAGCCGCCCCCAGGACGCGACCGAACTGGGGATCGCGACCGTCTACCAGGACCTCGCCCTCTGCGACAACCTCGACGTCGTCGCCAACCTCTTCCTCGGCCGCGAGGAGGTCGCCCCCGGGCCGGGCCAGGTAACCCGGCAGCTTGACGAGGCGAAGATGGAGCAGGAGACGGCGGAGCTGCTCTCCAACCTGGCGGTGACGATCCCCAGCCTGCGCAGCGAGGTGGGGACCCTCTCCGGCGGGCAGCGGCAGCAGGTGGCGGTGGCACGCTCGCTGCTGGGGGAGCCGAAAGTAGTGCTGCTCGACGAGCCGACCGCCGCCCTCGGGGTCGCCCAGACGGCGCAGGTGCTGAACCTGATCCGGCGCCTGCGCGAGCGCGACCTCGGCGTGGTCGTGATCAGCCACAACCTCGCCGACGTCTTCGAGGTCGCCGACCGGATCTTCGTCCTGCGGCTCGGCCGCGCTGGCGGCGAGTTCGATGCCCAGCAGACGACCGAGGAGCACGTCGTCTCGGCGATCACCGGCGCCAGCTCGGAAGCGAACGGCGGCACGAAAGGGGGGGAGCAATGAGCGAGACGGTCGAGGGCGCCGAAGCGAAAGCGGGCGGCACCGAAGAAGAGACCGCTGGCGGTCGCCGCGAGGCGATTCGCCGGATCGTCCAGGGCGACCTCGCCTCGCTGCGGGTGGTGATCGGCCTGGCGGTGATCTGGGCGATCTTCCAGTTCGAGCACCAACGCTTCCTCTCGGCCGAGAACCTGACCAACCTGATGCTGCAGATCACCGCCGTCGGCCTGATCTCGGTCGGGATCGTCTACGTGCTACTGCTGGGGGAGATCGACCTCTCGGTCGGCGCCGTCAGCGGCCTGGCGGCGGCGGTGATGGCGGTGCTCAACGTCAAGCACGGCTGGAGCCCGTACCTGGCGATCGCCGCCGCGCTCGCGGTCGGGCTCGGGATCGGCTTCCTCCAGGGCTTCCTCTTCAGTCGCTTCGGCATCCCCTCCTTCGTCGTCACCCTGGCGGGCTTATTAGCTTGGCAGGGGGCGCTGCTGCAGGTGCTGGGATCGACCGGGTCGATCAACCTCACCGACCCGAAGATCACCGGCCTCGCCAACACCTTCTACTCCGACGCCGTCGGCTGGATCTTCGCCGCCCTGGCGATCGCCGCCTACGGAGCCGTGCTCGCGATCGGCTACCGGCGCCGGCTCTCAGCCGACCTGGATACCCAGAACCCGACCGCCCTGATCGTCCGCTTCGTGCTGGTCGCGGTGGTCGTGATCGTCGCCGTCGCGATCCTCAACTCCAACCGCGGGGTGCCGCTGGCGCTGCTGATCTTGATCGCCTTCGTGGTCGGGATGGAGTACGTGGTGAAGATGACCACCTTCGGCCGCCACGTCTTCGCGGTCGGCGGCAACGCCGAGGCGGCGCGCCGCGCCGGCATCCGCGTCAACGGCATCCGCGTCGCGGTCTTCTCGATCGCCGGCACGATGGCCGCGATCGGGGGCGTGATGGCAGCCTCGCGCTTGCTCGCCGTCAACCAGAACTCGGGCGGCAACGAACTCCTGCTGCTGGCGATCGCCGGCCCGGTGATCGCCGGAACCAGCCTCTTCGGCGGTCGCGGCTCGGTCTGGACGGCTCTGCTCGGCGCCCTGGTGATCGGCTCGATCTCCAACGGGATGGACCTGCTTGCCCTCTCCTCGGCGGTCAAGTTCATGGTCACCGGCGGCGTCCTGCTGCTAGCGGTCATGGTCGACGCGATCGCCCGCAACCAGCGCCAGGCCTCGGGGCGCGTCTAGCGGCCGACCAGCAAAGAGGCGCCGATCGCGCCGCCGAGGTCGCCGAGCGAGGCGACGCGGACCGCGGGCGGGCGCTCGTCGACGAAGAGGTGCTTGGCCATCTCCTCGGTCAGCGGGTCCATCAGCCGTTCGCCGAAGCGGATGCCGAGGCCGCCACCGAGGATCACCGCCTCGACGTCGAGCAGGTTGACCGCGGAGGCGATGCCGGTGCCAAGCGCCTCGATCGCCCGCTCGATCAGGTGCTCGGCGAGCTTGTCACCGTGGTCGAGCGCGCGCTCCCAGATGCCGCTGGTCAGCCGCGGTTTTTCGTGCTTCTCCATCAGCTTGAAGAGGTCGGTCTTCTGCCCCTCTTTGTGCTGGCGCCGCGCCTCGGCTTCCATCGCCGAGCGCCCGGCATAGGCCTCGAGGCAGCCGCGGCGCCCGCAGGGGCACTTGGCGCCGCCCCGCTTGACGACCATGTGCCCGATCTCGCCGGCGGCGCCGCGACCGAGCCACGGTTTTCCATCAAGGACCAGCCCGCCGCCGACGCCGGTCCCCCAGAAGACGCCGATCAGGCTCTCGAACTCGCGCCCGGCGCCGAGGTGGAACTCGGCTTCGGTCGCGACCTGGACGTCGTTGCCGACTCTGACCCCGGTCCCCAGAGTCTCCTGCAGGGTTTCCGCCAGCGGGAAGCTGCCCTCCCAGCCGGGGAGGTTGCGCGCCGCGGAGACGATCCCGGTTTTCTCGTCGGCGTCGCCGGGGGAGCCGACCCCGACGCCGGCGAGGTCCGCGGTCTCGATCCCGGCCTCCTCGGCGGCCGCGCGCAGGCCTTCGACCATCGCCTTTGCCACGTCCTGCGGTCCGCCGCTGGTGGGAGTCGGCTGCCGCGCTTCGCCGACGACCTTGCCCCCCGCGTCGACGATCGCGGTCTGGATCTTGGTGCCACCGAGGTCGATGCCGCCGCGCAAGTCCGCCACGCCTGCGAGTCTACGACCGATGAGCGGCTGGAGGCTGTGGTGGGCGAAGCGGCGCTGGTACGAGCGCAGCCAGCGGCCGCTGCGGCGCTGGCGGATCAACCGCCACGCCGCCCGCGGTGGCTTCTACATCCGCCACCCGATCGAGGGCGAGGTGCTGGAGGCGCTGGAGGAGGGGCGACTGGTGATCGGCGAGGGGACGCTGCTGGAGCCGGGCTGCTGGCTGACGCTGGCGCCGGGGGCGCGGATCGAGATCGGCTCCGGCTGCTTCCTCAACCGCAACGTGATGATCGCTGCCCAGCAGAGGGTGACGATCGGCGACCACACGATGCTCGCCAACGGCTGCTTCGTCGGCGATGCCGAGCACCGCTACGACGATCCGACCCAGCCGATCACCTGGCAGGGGTTCACCTCGAAGGGGCCGGTGAGGATCGGCGCCAACTGCTGGTTCGGCGTTAACTGCGCTGTCACCAGCGGCGTCAGCGTCGGCGATCGCTGTGTGATCGGCGCCAACTCGGTCGTCAACCGCGACGTCGAGGACGCGACGATCGCGGCCGGAGCTCCCGCCCGTCCGATTCGGAAGATCGAGTTCAGCGCGCCCTAGGAGCGCGTTTTTCGAACTTTTCTGTTTCCTTTGTCACAGAAGCGCCACAGGGCGTGCCTATAATTTTGCTTTGCACGGCCGTGACCCCCAGGGCATGGACCTATGAACTCGAATCTCCTCGCTGATATCTCTCGTCCCCCCGTGGCCGCCCCCGCTCTGCGCACCAAGGCCGAGCTTCGCGCGCTCCTCGCCGACGCCCGCCGCGCCGGCCAGACGATCGGCCTGGTGCCGACGATGGGGTATCTGCACGAGGGACATCTCTCGCTGATCCGCGCCGCCCGCGCCGAGTGCGACCTGGTGGTGATGAGCCTCTTCGTCAACCCGACCCAGTTCGGCCCCGGCGAGGACCTCGAGCGCTACCCGCGCGACGAGGAGCGCGACCTGCGCCTCGCCGCCGAGGCCGGCGCCGACCTCGTCTTCGCGCCCCCGGTCGAGGAGGTCTATCCCGACGGCTTTGCGACCCAGGTCGAGGTCGCCGGTCCGCTCACCGAGGTCCTCGACGGCGACCCTTCCCGCCGCGGCCCCGAGCACTTCCGCGGCGTCACCACCGTCGTCGCCAAGCTCTTCAACGTCGTCGCCCCCGACGTCGCCTACTTCGGCCAGAAGGACGCCCAGCAGGCGCTGGTGATCCGCCGCCTGGTCCGCGACCTCGACTTCCCGGTGCGGATCGAGGTGCTGCCGATCGTGCGCGAGCCCGACGGGCTGGCGATGAGCTCGCGCAACGCCTATCTCGAGCCGGCCGACCGCGAGCGGGCGAGCGCGCTCTCGCGCGCCCTCGACGCCGCCGAGCGCGGCGCCCGCGCCGGCTCGCTCGGGATGGGCCTCGAGGCCGCCCGGCGCGAGCTCGAGGGGGTCGGGATCGAACCCGAGTACCTCGAGGCCCGCGACGCGGAGACCCTAGAGCGCGTCCACGCCCTCGAAGACCGTCCTGTGCTCGTCGCCGTCGCTGCCCGCGTCGGCGCCGCGCGCCTGATCGACAACGTCTTGATCCAACCGAACACCTAGCCCGCGAAAGGGGAGACAGTGCAAAGACAGATGCTGAAGTCGAAGATCCACCGGGCGACGGTGACCGACTGCGACGTCGACTACATCGGCAGCATCACGATCGACACCGAGCTGATGGCCGGCGCCGATCTGATCACCAACGAGCAGGTCCACGTCTGGGACGTTGACAACGGCTCCCGCTTTGTCACCTATGTGATCGACGGCGAGCCCGGCTCGGGGACGATGCAGGTCAACGGCGCCGCCGCCCACCTGGTCGAGCCCGGCCACAAGATCATCGTCGCCTCCTTCGGCGCCTACGACGAGGAGGACCTCGAGCGCTACTCCCCGGTCGTCGTCCACGTCGACGACGACAACCGCGCGATCGCCGTCGACAGCCACCCGGAGGTGCTTCTCTCATGAGCTCTGGAGCCCGATCCCACACCGCCCCGCAGAGCGGCGACCGCAAGCCGGTCAGCCTGCCGCGCCTGATGGAGATGAAGGCGAACGGCGAACCGATCGTGATGGTGACCGCCTACGACTATCCCTCCGCGACCGTGGCCGAGGCGGCCGGCGTCGACATCGTCCTCGTCGGCGACTCCGCCGCCAACGTCGTCCTCGGCTACCCGGACACGAAGCTGGTCTCGATGGAGGAGATGGTGATCCTCGGCAAAGCCGTGCGCCGCGGCCTGAAGACGCCGCTGATGGTCGGCGACATGCCGATGGGCAGCTACGAGGTGAGCAACGAGGAGGCGATCCGCAGCGCCCAGCGCCTGGTCAAGGAGACCGGCTGCCAGGCGGTGAAGCTGGAGGCCGGCGGCGTCATCGCCGAGCGGGCACGGGCGATCGTCCAGTCCGGGATCCCGGTGATGGGCCACGTCGGCCTGACGCCCCAAACTGCAACCGCCCTCGGTGGTTACAAAGCGCAGGGCAAGTCGGCGAAAGCCGCGATCAAGCTCTTGGAGGAAACGCTTGCCCTGCAGGCGGTCGGTTGCTTCGCGATCGTGATCGAGGCGGTCCCGGCGGCGATCTCCGAGGCGATCGCCGAGCGGCTGGAGGTGCCGACGATCGGCATCGGCGCCGGCCCAGCGACCTCGGGGCAGGTCCTCGTCTTCCACGACCTGCTCGGGATCACCACCGGCCACATGGCCAAGTTCGTCAAGCGCTACGCCGACGTCCATGAGACGATGGTCGAGGCGGTCAAGCGCTATGGCGAGGAGGTCCGCAGCCGCCACTTCCCCGAGCCCGACCACGTGTACAGCGTCGAGCCGGCCGAGCTCGACGAGTTCCGCAGGTACCTCAGCGAAGAGAGCCTGGCGAGCGCCAAGGGCTGGGAGTGGGAGCCGCTGCCGTGAAGGCAGCGGCCGAAGGTGTTGGCGGCGAAGCCGCGACAGAGCCTCGCTCTGAAGCCAGGGCCCGTCAGCGGCACCGCCCCCGCGCCCGGTAAGCGGACGCGTAAGTCTCCGGTCCAGGTAGGGGCGGAGCCTCGGCTGGCCGAGTAGGTGGCGCTGCCGGTGAACGGCTTCGGCGGCGTTGCCGTGGCGGTTTCCGGGTTCGATCCCAGCTTGCTCACGTTGAGCACTTCTTCTTCGATTTCCAACACGGTGCGCGAGATCGCCACCGGTCCCAGGCGTTCGGAGACGTTGGCGACGATGAACGCAAGAGAGAAAGGCGGCTTCGTCGGCAGGTTCACGCTCGCCACGGCGAAATCGATCTTCCGCCCTTCGGCGTGAGATTTGGCGTCGAGCAAGTCGACCTCGATCTGCTGGCGGTCCCCCTTCTTTCCGCGCAGGCGTCTGTGGTGCCGGGGGATCTTCTTGCAGACGACTTTGAATTTTTTCTCGACCACGACGAAGCCGCGATGGGTGACGAGACCTTTCACTCCGGGTTCCCCCTCGAACCTGACGGTTCCGTGGAACCGGGTCGGAGAGACCCGCTCGGGCTTGCCCCGACAACGTCCGCGTGGGGGGTGGGAGGTCGGTGGCTTTCCCGCCTGGGGCTCGATCTGAAAATCGATGCGACCGAGGGAGCCGAAGTCCGCGTGCACCCCGCGCGAGCTTGCGCGACCCTTCGCCGTGTAGGTGACGATGGCTCCGTTCTTGGAGACGCTCAATTGGACTCGGTGATGGCTATAAGCGCTGATCGAGTACGAAAAGCCGTCGTGGTGAGGGAGAAAGGCGTTCAATTCGAAGCTGCCGGGATGAACCACGTAACCGGGTTGCGCCAGGGCAGCCGAGGGCAGGGCGAGCGTGAGCACCGCGCACGCCAGGTATAGCCCGAGCCAGGAAAAGCGCCTCATCGGTGCCTGCCGAAGATGACCGATTCTTCGTCATCTCCCTTGCACGCGTGGCCGATGCAGAGCGTGACGCCAAAGTTAGGGCCGGCGAGGGCAACGTCGCCGATCCCGGGGAGTTCGACTGCGAGGTCGCCGAGCCAGCTGAACTGGTCACCGGATTCGTGAAGGAATTCAGCGCTGCCGGTGAAGGGGGTTGGAGGACGGACGGTGGCCGAGCGCGGAGGCTTTGCGACTTCAAAGGTGCTGGTGTTTTCGGTGAAGCCGGAGTTGTGGTTCGTGATGATCAATCCGGGCCGCCGCCGAACTAAGAGGGCACTGAACCAGAGAGCATTGAAGCCACCCGAAGGCGGCCACTTTTCCGCGAAGAAACTCAGCTTCCCTCTGCCCCTGTCGGCGTCTGCGTAGAGGACGTCTTCTTCCGCGCTCTCGCTGGCTCGGGCAGTGGGGCGGCCCCGGCAGACTTCGCGGACATCCTGAGTGATCCTGCCCTGGATGCGATGAGCGTAGGCGCTGGTGTAGCCACGTTCCCCTCTGATCCGCACCCGGCCCGTGAAGATTCCGCGCCTGACCAGGGAGCCCGGACCCTTGCAGTTGTCTGCCCGCTGCCGGTGCCGGCTCAGCTCGTGGAAGTGCAGAAAGACCCACCCGACCCCTGGCAGGCGTGCCGTAATCGCATCCTTCCGCAGCCGCCCCCGAAAGGCGACGTATTCGACTGAGCCGTTGCCTTTGCGTGCGGTGACGTTGACGTTGGTGTCGAACGCGTCGATTTTCAGCTGGTAGCCGTGACTTCCTTTCAAGTGCGCATGCGCGTATCGGAAAGGCCGTGAGATGAAAAACCCCGGCTTCGCTGCCGCGGCAGCCGGCAGCCCCAGGGCGGCGATCGCGCAGACCAGACACAGCAGGCGCCCCCATGCCTTCATCTGGCGCAGGGTATTCCAATACGGCGGCGGCATCCTTCAAAATGGCAGCGATGCCGATCTACGAGTTCGAGTGCGAGGAGTGCGGGGCGCGCTTCGAGGAGCTGGTCGCGGCGGGGGCTGAGACTGCCTGCCCGCAGTGCGGATCGGAGCGGGCGCGGCGGCTTTACTCGCAGGTCTCGCCGCCTGGGCGCCAACCGCGGGGGGCGGCGGTGCGCTCGGACGAATCGCGACGGCGCGAGCGCGAGGCGGCGCGGCAGGAGCGGCTCGCCGAGTCGCGCAAGCGGCGGGGGGCGGGGGAGAGGTCGTGAGCGCGGAGGCCGCCGAGCGGCGGGAGCGCCTGGTCGAGCTCTTCAAAGAGGTCCAGAAGTGCACCCGCTGTCCTCTGCACGAGACCCGGACCAAGGCGGTCTTTGGCGCCGGCAACGCCGATGCCGACCTGATGTTCGTCGGCGAGGCCCCGGGGGCCGAAGAGGACCGTCAGGGCCTGCCCTTCGTCGGCCGCGCCGGCCAGCTGCTGAACCAGCTCCTGGAAGAGATCGGCCTCGCCCGCGACGACGTCTTCATCGCCAACGTCCTCAAGTCCCGCCCGCCGGGTAACCGTGACCCGCAGCCGCTGGAGATCCAGGCCTGCGAGCCCTACCTCTTCGAGCAAGTGCGGCTGATCGAGCCGCGGGTCGTCTGCACGCTCGGCAACTTCGCGACGAAGCTGCTCACCGGCAGCCCGACCGGGATCACCAAGGTCCGCGGCACGCCGCAGGTCCACGAGCTCGGCGGCCGCACCGTCTACCTGCTGCCGCTCTTCCATCCCGCCGCGGCGCTGCGCACCCCCGCGGTCAAGCAGACGCTGCAGGCCGACTTCGCGACGATCCCTGACTTGCTCGAGCGGCCGTTGCCGAGCCCCGTCCCCAGCGCCGAGGAACTGGCCGAGGCCGAGGAGGAGGGCGGCTCGACCACGCCGCCGTCGAGCGATCAACTCGGCTTCTTCGGCTGATCGCTTAAAAAGCAGCCGATGGAGGTGGTCGAGACCAACAGCGCTGCCGAGACCGAAGCCCTCGGGGCCCGCATCGCCGAGCAGTTGCAGCCGGGGGACGTGGTCCTCCTCTCGGGCGATCTTGGCACCGGCAAGACGACCCTCGTGCGCGGCGCTTCGCGGGCCCTCGGCGTTACCGACCCGGTCACCTCGCCCACCTTCACGATCGGCCAGCGCTACGAGGGGGGTCGCCTGCCCGTCTCCCACCTCGACCTCTACCGCCTGCAGACGCTGGAGGGCGAGGACCCGGCGCTGCTCGACGACTACCTGGGGCCGGACGGCGTCGCCTTCGTCGAGTGGCCGGCTGCGGGCTCTGGACAGCTCGGCCGCCCGGCGCTGGAGGTTCGCCTCTCGCATCTGACCGAGGAGCGACGGCGGATAGAAGTCGGCTGGTAGGGGTAGGCGCAAGCGCAGCGAAACAAGTTGGAACGTGTTCAGGGTAGAGCGCGCCCAGTAGCATCGGCGCTCGAAATTTCGATCAGGAAAGGCAAGGACGGATGAAGGGACTGAAAGCGCTTGCGGCGGTGCTCTTGGCGAGCGGGCTGCTGGCGACCGCGGTGCCCGCGACGGCCGGGACGGTGGCTTACAAGCACTACGTGGCCTGCGGGCTCTCCCGCAACGCGAAGCCAGCCCACAGCTGCCCGAAGAAAGCCAAGAAGGGCGCCTTCTTCAAGAGCCTCGGCGGCACCGTCGTCTACACCGTCTGCGTCAAGTTCCCGAGCGGCAAGAACCTCTGCGCCCAGGCTCAGGAAGCCGAACAGGGGACCCTCTACGTGAACAAGATCACCTCGACGATCCCCGGCAAGCACGTCGTCAGCTGGTTCGTCAAGGGCAAGAAAGTCGGGTCCTGGGCCTTCAAGGTCACGGGGTAGCGCAGCCTGAACGTCGTCGGCTTCGACACCGCGACGGTTGACACCGTCGCCTGCGCCTGGCGCGACGGCGAGGTCCTGCACGAATCGCAGCTGGGGCTCTCGCCGCAGGGGAGGCCCCTGCACGCGACCCGGCTGCTGGAGGAGGTCGAGCGCGCTGCCGCCGCGACCGGCGGCTGGGAGGAGGTCGACCTGATCGCGGTCGGCCTCGGCCCCGGCACCTTCACCGGGCTGCGGGTGGGGATCTCGACCGCCCGCGGCCTCGGCGTCGGCCTCGGGCTACCGGCGCGGGGCGTCTGCACGCTCGACGCCCTTGCCGCCGGGATCGCGGCGGGGGGCGCGGAGGGCAGTTGCCTTGCCGTGCTCGACGGCTGGCGCGGAGAGGTCTTCGCCGCCCTCTACGACGGCGAGGGGAAGCGGGTCTGGGAGCCCGCCGTCTACAAGCCCGAGGAGCTGGGCGAGCGGGTATCCAAACTTCCCGAGCCCGCTTCGACGGCCGGCTCGGGGGCGGTACGATTTCGCCAGGAGCTGGCCCGGGGCGGCGTCCGGATAGCGGACGACTCCGATCCCGTCCACCGGGTCGCCGCGCGGCACGTCTGTGCCCTGGCGGTGGCCACGGCGGACGAAGAGGACCGCGATGGGCTCGCCCCGATCTACCTCAGACCCCCGGACGCGGAGCGGTGGCGTGAGCGAGACGCTTTCCAGAGAGCCGAGTGACGTAACCCAGGAGGTCGGCGTCCGCAGGCTCGCCTATAGCGACCTGCCGGCGGTGATCTCGATCGAGCGCCGCTCTTTCCCGACGCCCTGGTCGCTGGCGATGTTCGTGCTCGAGCTCTCCAAGCCCTCGGGGATCTGCCTCGCCGCCAGCGCCGGCGACGAGCTGCTCGGCTACGTGATCTGCTCCCGCTACGACCAGGTCTGGCACCTGATGAACATCGCCGTCGCCCCCGAGCACCGCGGCACCGGCATCGCCGGGCGGCTGATGCGCCGCTTGATCGAGGAGGCGCAGGGAAAGCTCCCCTTCACGCTCGAGGTCCGTGTCTCCAACCACCGCGCGATCGCCATGTACGAACGCTTCGGCTTCCGCTCCGCCGGCGTGCGCCCTCGCTATTACCACGACAACGGCGAGGACGCGCTGATCATGTGGCTCGACTGAGGCTGCCGTGCTACTAGCGATCGAGACCAGCTGCGACGACACCTGCGCCGCCGTCCTCGACGGCCTGCAGATCCGCAGCAACGTGATCTCTTCGCAGGCCGCCGCCCACGCCGGCTTCGGCGGGGTGGTGCCGGAGGTAGCGGCGCGCCACCACCTGGAGTTGGTCGAACCGGTGGTGGAGGCGGCGCTGGGGGAGGCGGGGATGACGCTGGACGAGATCGAGGCGGTGGCCGTCACCGCCGGCCCGGGCCTGATCGGTGCTCTCCTGGTCGGGGTCAGCGCCGCCAAGGCGATCGCCGCGGCCCGGCGGCTGCCGCTGATCCCGGTCGACCACCTGCAGGGGCACGTCGCCGCCAACTTCCTCGAGCCCGAGCCGCTCGAGCCGCCGTTCCTCTGCCTCGTCGCCAGCGGCGGCCACACGCTGCTGGCGGGAGTGCGCGACCACCGGGGCTACGAGCTGCTCGGGCAGACCCTCGACGACGCCGCCGGCGAGGCCTTCGACAAGTCGGCGCGGCTGCTGGGGCTGGGGTACCCGGGCGGGCCGGCGGTCCAGCGCGAGGCCGAGGCGGGCGATCCGGAGGCGTTCGAGATGCCGGTGGCGATGTCCCGCAACCCCGGCCTCGACTTCAGCTTCAGCGGCCTAAAGACGGCGGTGCTCTACCGCTGCAGGGAACTCGGTCCGGAGGGCGTCGCCGAGCGCCGCGCCGACCTCGCCGCCTCCTTCCAGGCGGCGGTCGTCGAGCAGTTGACGACGAAGCTGAAGCGGGCCCTGAAGCAGGGCGACTGGGAGGCGGTCGCGCTCGGCGGCGGCGTCGCCGCCAACGGGCCGCTGCGCGAGGCGGTCGCCGCGCTCTGTGAGGAGCGGGGGGTGCGGTTGAAGTTGGTCCCGATCAGCCTCTGCACTGACAATGCCGCGATGATCGCCGCCGCCGCCCGCTTCTCCTCCCCGCTCGAGTACCCCGACTACCTCGGCTACGACGCCTTCGCCAGCGGCGCAACCCAAGCCGTCGCCCACTGAGCGCACGCATGGCCGACGTCGTCGTCTACTCCCGCCCGGGCTGCCATCTCTGCGAGCAGGCGCTCGAGCAGATCGTCGCCCTGCACGGCGAGGGGTACCGCTTCGAGCTGCACGAGGTCGACATCGAGAGCAGCGATCCGCTGCTGCGGCGCTACCTCGAGCGGATCCCCGTGGTCGAGGTGGACGGGATCGAGGTCTCCGAGCTCGTCCTCGACCGCGCCGCCGTGAAGGCGAGGCTCGATACTGTGGGGGCATGGTCGAGTTGATCGAGGAACTGGACACCGCGGGGGCGTTTCCGGTCGAAGGCGAGCGCCTCTCGCTGGGCGTCGCCGCCCGCCTCTCGCGCTACCTGCAGGTGCTGACCCAGGCGCGCAAGATGGGCCGGGAGACGATCTCCTCGCAGGAGCTCTCCGAGTACACCCACATCAACCCGACCCAGATCCGCCGCGACCTCTCCGGCTTCGGCAAGTTCGGCAAGCGCGGGGTCGGCTACAACGTCGACTCGCTGGTCTCGGAGATCCGCAAGATCCTCCGCACCTCGGGCCAGCACAACATCGCCCTCTTCGGCGCCGGCAACCTCGGCCAGGCGATCGCCACCTCCTCGATCTTCGCCGACCACGGCTTCCAGGTGGTCGCGGTCTTCGACAGCGACCCGAGCGTCGTCGGCAAGCAGATCGGCGAGCTGGCCGTGCGCGACATCGGCGACCTGCCGGCAGTGGTCGCCGAGGAGGAGATCGTCGTCGGCGTGCTCGCGGTGCCGGCCGACGCCGCCCAGGACGTCGCCGACCGCCTCGTCAAGGCCGGCGTCAAGATCATCTTCAACTACTCCGAGCAGCTGCTGCAGGTGCCGCCGGAGGTGACGGTCCACACCTCCAGCCCTGCGGTCGACCTGCTCTACGCGCTCTACTTCTACCTCGCCTGAGCGGCGGTCCGATCCCTTGTCCCTCGATCTCGACCTCGCCCGCGAGATATTCGAATCCTCCGAGGACTTCACGATCGGGCTCGAGGAGGAGTTCGCGATCCTCGACCCGCGGACGCTGGAGCTGGAGCACCGCTTCGAGGACGTCTACGCCGCCTGCCAGCGCGACGAGGTGCTGGCCGAGTCGGCGGCGGGGGAGCTGATCGCCTCCGAGATCGAGATCCGCTCGGGGCGCTCGGTGAGCTTCGCCGAGGCGGTCGAGCGGCAGACCGAGCGGCGGGCGCGCCTGTTCGAGCTGGTCGCGGGGATGGGGTTGACCCTGGGGGCGATGGGAACGCACCCCTGGGCCAACTACCTGGATCAGCGGATCATCGACACCCCGCACTACAACCGGCTCCGCCAGGAATTGGGCTGGGTGGCGCAGCGCAACAACACCTGGAGCCTGCACCTGCACATGGGGATCAGGGGCGCTGACCGGGCGATCGCGGTCTGCGACTGGCTGCGGGAGCTGCTGCCGCTGCTGCTCGCCGTCTCCGCCAACTCGCCCTTCCTCGACCGCCGCGACAGCGGCCTGCACAGCGTGCGCAGCGAGATCTTCACCCGCACCTTCCCGCGCTGCGGCGTGCCCTCGCCGTTCCGGGACTGGAGCAGCTACGCCGAGTTCGTCGGCACGCTGGAGCGGCTGGGCTCGGTGGTCGAGTCGACGCAGCTGTGGTGGAGCGTGCGGCCGCATCACAGCTTCGGCACGGTCGAGGTGCGGATCTGCGACGCGCAGACGCGCGGCGAGGAGTCCTTCGCGCTGGCGGGCCTGATCGCCGCCTGCATCGCCCAGAGTGCGCTCGACTACGACGAGCACGGCTACGAAGGGCGGCGCGCGCCACTCGCCGACCGCGAGATCGAGGAGAACCTCTGGCGGGCGATCCGCCACGGAGCCGGCGGGCGGATGATCGACTTCCGGCGCGGGGTGGAGGTGGAGACGCGGGCGCTGCTGGAGCGGGTGTTGGTCTGGACCGAGCCGGCGCGGGCGCAGCTCGGGCTCGACCTGCGGTTGCCGGAGCGCAACGGCGCCCAGCGGGCGCGCGAGGCGCTTGATGCCGGCGTCTCGATTGAGGACGTCTACCGCGACGCGGTGGCGGAGACGCGGCGCACCTATTCCGGCGCCGAGCAGGCTTGGCAGCGGGCGTAACCGAGTGCCAAAAAAGGGGTAGTCGAGCTTCCAAAGCGGCTCTCGGAGCGGTGTCGCCGCCTTCGTCTATAGACTCCCGCGCCGCCAAATCCACCGAAGGAATGAGAACTTGACCGACTTTCTGACCGAATACGGCGTGGTCGTCGCGCTTGTCTGCGCAGGCGCCGCCGTTGTTTACGGACTCCTTGTCACCCAGCGCCTGCTCTCGAAATCCGCGGGCAACGAGCGGATGCGCGAAATCTCTGGCGCCGTCCAGGAAGGCGCGCAGGCCTACCTCAGCCGCCAGTACACGATCATCGCCGCGCTGGCGCTGCCGATCGCCGTCCTGCTGCTGATCCTGCAGGACTACAAGACCGCGATCGGCTTCCTTATCGGTGCCACCCTCTCCGGCGCCACCGGCTTCATCGGGATGAACCTCTCGGTGCGGGCCAACTCCCGCGTCGCCGAGGCGGCCCGCGGCGGCGTGCCGCCGGCGCTCGACGTCGCCTTCAAAGGCGGCTCGGTCACCGGCCTGCTGGTGGTCGGGCTGGCGCTGCTCGGCGTCGCCGGCTACTACGGCATCCTCGTCCTCACCGGCTCGAGCGACAAGGAGGCCGTCGATGCGCTGATCGGCCTCGGCTTCGGTGGCTCGCTGATCTCGGTCTTCGCCCGTCTCGGCGGTGGCATCTTCACCAAGGCCGCCGACGTCGGCGCCGACCTCGTCGGCAAGGTCGAGGCGGGGATCCCCGAGGACGATCCCCGCAACCCGGCGGTGATCGCCGACAACGTCGGCGACAACGTCGGCGACTGCGCCGGCATGGCGGCCGACCTGTTCGAGACCTATGCGGTCACCTCGGTCGCCGTGATGCTGCTCGGCGTCCTCACCTTCACCCCCGAATACGCCCGCGAGGTCGCGATCTTCCCGCTGGTGATCGGCGGCGTCGCGATCGTCGCCTCGATCATCGGCGCGCTCTGCGTGCGGACCCGGTCGGACAAGGTCGAGGGCGCTCTGTACATCGGGCTGATCGTCTCCGGCGTCCTCTCGATCGCCGCCTTCTACCCGATCACCGACTGGCTGATGAGCGATCCGCTGCGGCTCGGCTTCGCCGAAGCCGGGGCCAGCTCGATCAGCGTCGCCGAACTTTGGCTCTGCGCCGTGATCGGCGTCGCGGTGACCGCGCTGCTGTTCGTGATCACCGACTACTACACCTCGACCCGGTTCCGGCCGGTAAAGACGATTTCGCGGGCCTCCGAGACGGGGCACGCGACGAACATCATCCAGGGGTTGGCCCAGGGCTTCCAGTCGACCGCGGCGCCGGCGCTCGTCATCGCCCTGGCGATCCTCGGCGCCAACCAGCTCGCCGGCATCTACGGCATCGGCGTCGCCGTGATGGCGCAGCTCTCGCTCTGCGGGCTGATCGTCGCCCTCGACGCCTTCGGGCCGATCACCGACAACGCTGGCGGCATCGCCGAGATGGCGGAGCTGCCGGAGGAGGTCCGCAACGTCACCGACCCGCTCGACGCGGTCGGCAATACGACCAAGGCCGTGACCAAGGGTTACGCGATTGGCTCCGCGGCCCTGGCCGCGCTGGTGCTGTTCGCGGCCTTCCGCAGCGAATTGGCTGGAGAAGCTCCCTCGGGCTTCAGTCTCAGCTTCAGCCTGACCAACCCCGACGTGCTGATCGGGTTGATCATCGGCGGCATGATGGTCTACCTGTTCTCGGCCTTCGCGATCGAGGCGGTCGGCCGCGCCGGTGGCCAGGTGGTCGAGGAGGTGCGGAAACAGTTCCGCGAGCACCCCGGGATCATGGAGGGGACCGAGAAGCCCGAGTACGGCCGCACGGTCGCCATCGTCACCGCGGCCGCGCAGAAGGAGATGATCCTGCCGGCGCTGATCCCGATCGTCGTGCCGGTGATCGTCGGCCTGCTCAGCGTCAACGCCCTGGGCGGTCTTCTGATCGGCGTCATCGTCGTCGGCCTCTTCGCCGCGATCAGCATGACCGCCGGCGGTGGCGCCTGGGACAACGCGAAGAAGCTGATCGAGGACGGCGCCTACGGTGGCAAGGGCTCCGAGGCCCACGCCGCCTCGGTGACCGGCGACACTGTCGGCGACCCCTACAAGGACACCGCCGGCCCGGCGATCAACCCGATGATCAAGGTGGCGAACATCGTCGCCATCCTCATCATCCCGATAGTGCACTTCTAGGCGCTGGAAGCGTCTGAGCGTGAGAGCCGGGAGGGATGCCCTCCCGGCTCTTTTTGTGCTCCAGCTCTTAGACGATGCCGCCGCTGGGCGGATTCAGCCAGGGTGGGTGGATGCGGGGGTCCTGGGGTCCGGGCTCGGGAGCAGCGCGCGTCGCGGTGCCGGTTGGCTCGGTGGCGGGGGGAAGGCCGATCTTCAGCACCGACCAATTGCCGTCCTTCCCTTCAAGCGGCTCCCAGCGGTGCGTGAACCGGTCCGGGTGCTCTGTCGCCAGCTGCGTGCAAAGTTTCCTCGCTTCTGCCTCGCTCATCCGGTAAGGGTAGACGGCTTGTTAGCGTTGGGGGATGCGGGGGCCGGTGCGAGCGATGACGTATCCCTGGCGGCGCTGGCCGCGGCTGACCAAGGCCCTGATCGCCGGGGTGCTCGGGTTGCTGCTCGTAGTGGCGGCGGCGAATGCCTACATCCTCCTCTCGACCAGCGGCGAGGCGACGGGAGACGTCGAGGCCGTACCGCGGACGGAAGTGGCGATCGTGCCGGGGGCGCTGGTGCAGCCCGACGGGAAGATGAGCACGATGCTCGGCGACAGGGTGCGGCAGGCTGCGGCGCTCTGGCATGCGGGGAAGGTCGAGAAGATCCTCGTCTCGGGGGATCACGGGAGCTGGAAGTACGACGAGCCGGACACGATGCGCAAGGCACTGGTTCGCGACGGGGTGCCGCCACGCGACGTGTTCGAGGACCACGCCGGCTTCGACACCTGGGCGACGATGGAGAGGGCTCATGGCATCTTCGGCGTGCGCGAAGCGGTGGTCGTCACCCAGGGTTTCCACATGCCACGCGCCCTTTTCCTCGCCGAACAGGCGGGGATCGATGCGACGGGCCTGACCTCGGATCTGCATCCCTACGGCTACCAGGGCGATAAGAGCGACGTGCGCGAGGTCCTCTCGCGCGTGAAGGCGATCGCCGACGTCACCCTCGACACCCCCGCGATGGGAGGACCGAAGATTCCCATCGCCACCTCGGACGGGCGCGAAACCTGGGGCCCTGCACCACCTCCTGGCACGCCGCCGGCGGGATCGCCGGGGCGGTGAGAACTTCCAGAGCCGGCCCGAAGCACGGCAGCCATCCAGCGTCCCTCGCGGGTGATGAGGCGATGGCCGACGGCGTAGACGCCTGCATGGACTCGGTGAAGGCGCCCGGCCTGGAGGCGCCAGTTGATCTCTTCGTCGCTGCAGCCCGCATCCAGCAACTGCGCTCGGCCAACCATCCCGTATTGCTCGCCAGCCAGCCTCGCCAGCCGGCGGTCGTCTCCGCGAGACCGCAAAAATACGTGCTGTATACGGGTTTTTGCGGTATCGGCGGGCATGGGGCGAGCCTGACCGGAAACCTCGCACGTGTGGCGCGCGGTTTGGGTCGGATGTGGATCGACTTCCGCGCGGGAGCCGGCCGCATCGACCTCACCTGCAGAACGGAGAGGTTGATGCGGCCGGCTCTGCGCCCTTGGGAGTAGGTTCCCGCCGTGGTCGAGGACTGGATCAACATCGCCGACGCGGTGCGGGAGGGCGAAGAGAAGCTCGAGCGGGGACCGCGTGATTACTTCGCCGGTGGGGCGGGGGACGAGGTCACGTTGCGGGAGAACGTCGAGGCTTGGGGGCACTGGCGGCTGCGGCCGCGGGTGCTGAACGACGTTCGCGAGGTGGGCACGAGCGTCGAAGTGCTGGGAAAGCCGGTCGCTGCACCGATCCTCGTCGCTCCGGTCGCCTACCAGCGGATGGCGCACCCCGAAGCCGAGGTGGGGATGGCGGCGGGCGCCGCTGAGGCGGGAACGGTGATGTGCCTCTCGACGCTCTCGACGACGCGGCCGGCCGAGGTCGCCGCCGCCGCGCCGCAGGGCCGCCACTGGTTCCAGCTCTACGCCTTCAAGGACGAGGGCGTGACCCGGGCGCTGATGGAGGAGGCGATCGAGGCCAACTTCGAGGCGGTCCTCGTCACCGCCGACGCACCCCCTGGCGGCAATCGCGAGCGCGATCGCCGCAACCGCTTCACGCTGCCGAAGGAGCTGGGCACGCCGAGCCTCAGCGCCGCGGTCGGTGGCGAGGAGGCGCTGACGATCGAGGAGACCTTCGCGCTGATGAACCACGCCCTGACCTGGGCCGACGTCGCCGACCTCGCCTCCGAGTGCAGCGTCCCCGTCTTTGTCAAGGGCGTCCTCACCACCGAGGACGCCGAGCTGGCGCTCGAGCACGGCGCCGCCGGCGTCGCCGGCTCCCACCCCCGTGGCCGCCAGCACGACCGCTCGCACGCCCCCGCCGACGCCCAGCCGGAGATCGCCGAGGCGCTCGAGGGCCGCGCCACGCTGCTGGTCGACGGCGGCGTCCGCCGCGGCGTCGACGTCGCCACCGCGCTCGCCCTCGGCGCCGACGCGGTCCTGGTGGGGCGACCCGCGCTCTGGGGGCTGGCGGCGGCTGGCCGCGAGGGGGTCGCCCGCGTCCTCGGCCTCCTGCGCGAGGAGCTGGAGCTGGCGCTCGGGCTCTGCGGCTGCACCTCGCCCGCGGAGCTCTCGCGCACCCACGTGCGGCGAGCGCCCTTCACGTCCGTATATTCGGTCTGAGTGACCGTTTTACGCACGATCTAGATGGCCCAGAGAATCCCCCGAGACGAGTCGCTCAGCCGCGTCCACGGCGTCGGTGCGCTGTTCTCCGCCGCCTACGGCAACGTCGGCTCCTCAATCTATTACGCCCTCGGCGTCACCGCCTCCTTCGCCCTCGGCCTGACCCCGGTCGCCTTCGTCATCTCGGGGCTGATCTTCGCCGCCACCGCCGCCACCTACGCCGAGGCGACGGTGATGTTCCCCGAGGCCGGCGGCTCCTCCAGCTTCGCGCGCCACGCCTTCAACGAGCTGGTCAGCTTCGTCGCCGCCTGGGGGCAGATGCTCAACTACACGATCACGGTCGCGATCTCGGCCTTCTTCGTCCCCCACTACCTGGCGGTCTTCTGGCCCTGGCTCGGCAACAGCCCCGGCGACATCGTCGGCGGCGCGGCGCTGATCGTCGCCCTCGCCGTGATCAACATCCGCGGCACCGAGGAGTCGGCGAAACTCAACCTCGTCCTCGCCGTCGCCGACCTCGCCACCCAGGTGGTCCTGGTCGGGATCGGCGTCGTCCTCGTCCTCAGCCCGCAGATCCTGGTCGACAACGTCCACCTCGGCGTGGCGCCGACCTGGAGCGACTTCGCGCTCGGGATCGCGGTCGGGATGATCGCCTACACCGGGATCGAGACGATCTCCAACATGGCCGAGGAGGCGCGCGACGCCGCCCGCACGATCCCCCGCAGCGTCGGTCTCGTGGTCGCCGCGGTGCTCGGCCTCTACCTGCTGATCCCGATCGTCGCCCTCTCGGCGATGCCGGTTGTCCACCATGGGGGCGAATACACGACCGCGCTCGGCTCGCGCTACGCCGACGACCCGATCCTCGGCATCGTCCAGAACCTCGGCCTCTCCCACGTCCCGACCGAAGTCCTCCGCTACTACGTCGGCGTCCTCGCCGCGGTGATCCTGCTGATCGCGACCAACGCCGGCCTGATCGGCGTCTCCCGCCTCACCTACTCGATGGGCCAGCATCGCCAGCTTCCCGAGGGGCTGCGCCAGGTCCATCCGAAGTACCGCACCCCTTACATCGCGATCCTGATCTTCGCGGCGATCGCGATCGTCACTCTGCTGCCGGGCCAGACCGCCTTCCTGGCGACGATGTACTCGTTCGGGGCGATGCTCTCGTTCACGATCGCCCATGTCGCGGTGATACAGCTGCGGCGGGTGCGGCCGGACGTCGAGCGGACCTGGAAACCGCTCGGCAACGTCCACGCCTTCGGCTTCGAGGTGCCGATGACCGCCGTGCTCGGCGGCCTTGGCACCTTCGCCGCCTGGATCGTCGTCATGGCTCTCAACCCGCGCACGCTCTTCGTCGGCACTGGCTGGATGGTCCTCGGCGTCGCCGTCTACGTGCTCTACCGCCGCCACCAGCACCTGCCGCTGACCGAGACCGTGAAGGTGGTGCTGCCGGAGCCGCTCGGGGTCGAGGAGGTCGAGTACCGCAGCGTGCTCGTCGCCTTCGAGGACGACGAAGAATTCTCGCCCGAGATGGTCGCCACCGCGGTCAAGCTGGCCTCCAAGCGCCGCCGCGGCATCCACGTCCACTCGATGATGACCGTGCCGACCAACCTGCCGCTAAACGCCGAGATGCCGGATCAGGAAGCCGAAGCGCAGCGCCGGATCGAGGAGGCGAAGCTGATCGGCGGCCAACGGGTGACCGGGCACGTGGCGCGGGTGCGGCCGGGGCAGGCCGGCTACTCGGTCGCCGAGGAGGCGGCGGAGATCAAGGCCGCGGCGATCGTCATCGGCCTGCGCTACCGCAACGGCGTGCCGCTCTACGACAAGACCCTGCAGACGATCCTCGGCGAGCGCCCCTGCCGGGTGATCGTCGTCTCCGACCCGACCGAAAAGCCGGCGGCGATCCCTGGCGCGGCGCTGGCGGAGGCGACCCCGTGAGCGGCGAGCGGCTCTACCGCGGCGCCGTCCGCGGCTTCTCCCTCGTCTTCGTCGCGCTCGGGCTGGCGGTGCTGATCGCCACCCTCGCGGGCGGCGGCGGGCCCGCCTCGGTCGGCTTCCTGATGGGCCTCGCCTTCATCGCCATCGGCGTCGGGCGGCTCTGGCTGGGGACGAAGGCGGGCAAGTGAGCGCGGCGGAGCCGAAGACGGGCGGCAACGGGGCGCAACCGCCGCGCGACGGACGGGGACCGGAGGAGCCGCCCAGACCCGAGGAGCCGCGGGGCGAACCGATCCTCGAGCGCGGCCTCGGCGTTCCCTCGCTCTTCGCCGCCGCCTACTCGGCGGTTGGCTTCTCGATCTACTTCGCCCTCGGCGTCGTCGCCGATCGCGGCCTCGGGCTGACGCCGCTGATCTTCCTCGCCGCCGGCCTGCTCTTCGGGCTGACCACGCTCACCTACGTCGAGGGCGGGGCGATGTTCCGTGAGCGCGGCGGCTCCTCGACCTTCGCCCGCCATGCCTTCAACGAGCTGATCGCCTTCGTCGCCGGCTGGGCGATCCTGATCGACTACCTGATCGTGATCGCCCTGGCGGCGATCTCGGTGCCGCATTACATGGAGCCGCTCACCGGCGACTTCGCCGACCCCGGCTGGGAGATCGGGATCGCCGCCGTAGTGATCGTCGCCGTCTCCGTCCTCAACGTCCTCAACATCACCGGTCGCGAGCGCCAGGGCCCGCTCACCCTCCTCGCCCTCGCCGATCTCGGCCTGCAGCTGGCGGTGATCGCGGTCGGCGTCCTCGCCGTCTGGCACCCGGACCGCCTGACCGAACACATCCACCTCTTCTCCGCGCCGAGCGGCCGCGACATCGTCTACGCGGCGGTGGTGGCGATGCTGGCCTACGCCGGGATCGAGGCCGCCTCCGACCTCGCCCCCGACATCGACGTCGATCGGCGCGATCTCAAGCGCGTTGCCAGCCTCGGCGCGCTCGGGGTGCCGCTCGTCTACGCCGGCATGGCGGCGGTCGCGCTGATGGCGGTGCCGGTGCTCGGCGGCCCCCACGGCCCGCATACCGCCCTCGGCGGCGAGTTCGTCGAGGAGCCCGTGCTCGGGGTCGTCTCCGCCTATCACCCGGCCTGGGTCGCGCACACGATGCGCTGGCTGGTG
>JBQCIG010000050.1:0-10036 GCA_051953975.1 Solirubrobacterales bacterium
AGGGTCGCCGGCGCCCTCAGCGTCGACCGCTCCGAAGACCTCGCCGAGGCGCGCCGGATGCTCGCCGACGGTGTCGACGTCTCGGGATTGGATGAGGCGCTCGCCGACCCGGATTCTGACCTCTCAACGATCGGCGCCTGAGTCCGTTCCGGCGTCCGCCGGGTATTCTCCGATCTTCTCCCTGCGGCCTGGTGTAATGGCAGCACGCCTCGCTCTGGACGAGGTAGTCGGGGTTCGAGTCCCTGGGCCGCAGCTTCGCTAACCCCCTGCAAAGCCGTCGAATCGCTTTGCTAGCTTCGCCCCCGTGAAGATCCCTGCCACCAAGACGATCCTCTTGTCGCTCGCCGTTCTGGCGGCGCTGGTGGTTGCCGGCTGCGGCGGTGGCGGCGGCGAAACCGAAACGACCGCGGCGACGACGACCGAAGAACCGCAGCCGCTGACGAAAGCCGAACTGATCCAGCAGGGAGATGCGATCTGCGGCGAGGTCAACGCCGCGGTCGGCGCCCTTGGCTCGGAACCCGGGGAAGAAACGGCGATACCGGAGCAGATCGAAAAGACCTCCAACCTCTACATCGGCATGGTCGAACGCCTGCAGGAACTGGGCACGCCGCAGGGCGATAACGGCAGCTACGCGAAATTCATGGAAGCCGCCGAAGAGCTGGCCAAAGTCGAGGGCGAAGTGAAACTGGCGGCCGAACGCGAAGACACCGCCGCGCTCGGCGAAGCGGCAAGCGAAGCGGCACCGGCGCTCGAAGAATTCGAGTCGCAGGCGGCGATCTACGGCTTCGAAGAGTGCAGCAAAGAACCGAGCGCCCCGGCCCCCAGCGGCACCGGCACCGGTGAAGCCGGCGGCGAAGAAGCCGAAGGTGCGCCTGAAGAAGGCGGCGTCGAACCCGAACCCGAATTCGAAGAAGCGGCGCCGGAAGTCGAAGAAGTGGCCCCCGAAGAAGCACCTGCCCCCGAAACCGGTGGCGCCGGCGGCGGCGCCGAAGCGACGCCCGAAGCGGGCGGCGGCGGAGGCGGCGGCACCGAATCCGGCGGCGTAGGCCCCGGCTGATTCAGGACCAGGCGTCTCTCACCACGCTTCAAGGGGCAGCGTCAACCAAAGCTCTATCGTCGGAGGGCCGGGTGCCCCTCCGATGGAGGCTTTGGGTCAAGCCGATTGAGCTCGTCGGTCCCTGCTGGGACATACGGTCTCCAGCGGAGGGCATCCGGCCCTTCAAGCAGCTGTGATTCAAGCTGCCGATTCGGACCAGGCGCCGTAGAGCCTGGAGTAAGGACCGCCGCTGGCGATCAGCTCCTCGTGCGTTCCCTGCTCGGCGATCTTGCCGCCCTCGAGGACGACGATCTTGCCGGCGCGGCGGATGGTGGAGAGGCGGTGGGCGATGACGATCGCGGTGCGTCCGTGGAGGAGGCGCTCGAGGCCGCGCTCGATCGTCTTCTCGGTCCGCACGTCGACGTTGGAGGTCGCCTCGTCGAGGATGAGGATCCGCGGCTCGGCGAGCAGCGCCCGGGCGAAGGCGACGAGCTGGCGCTGCCCGGCCGAGAGCTGGATGCCGCGCTCGCCGACCTCGGTGTCGAGCCCCTGCGGCAGCTTGGCGACGAAGTCGGCGGCGCCGACAGCGGCGATCGCCGCCGCGATCTCCTGCTCACTCGCCTCCGGCCGGCCGAAGGCAACGTTTTCGCGGACGCTGCCGGAGAAGAGGAAGCCCTCCTGGGGCACGATCCCGAGCTGCCGCCGTAGCGCCTGCTGCCGCACGCCGCGGAGGTCGTGGCCGTCCACCCGCACCGTCCCTTTCTGCGGGTCGTAGAAGCGCGCGACCAGCTTCGCGAAGGTCGACTTGCCGGCACCGGTCGCCCCCACCAGCGCCAGCGTCTGCCCCGGCGGCACGTGCAGGTCGACGTCGCGCAGCGCCCAGGCGTCCTCCGCCGGCTCGTCCGCTTCGGAGTAGGAGAACCAGACGCCGTCCAGCTCGATCTCGCCGCGCAGCGTCCCCGGGTCGATCGCGTCCGGAGCGTCGACCATGTCGGGCTCGGTGTCGAGCAGGTCGAAAATCTTGTCCAGCGCCGCCATCCCCTGCTGGTAGGTCGTGTAGAGCTGGGAGAGTTCCTGGATCGGTTCGAAGAAGCGGGTTAGGTAGCCGACGAAGGCGACGACAACGCCGACTTCGATCGCCCCGTCGATTGCCTGGGTGCCGCCGTAGAGCAGGATCACCGCCGTCCCCAGCGCCGCCAGCAGTTCGACCGCCGGGAAGTAGGAGGCGTTGAGGTAGACGGTCCGCATGTTGACGTCGCGGTTGGCTTCGTTCAGCTCGGTCATCGTCGCCTGGTGGCGCGGCTCCTGGCCGAAGCTGCGCACGACCCGCACGCCGCTGAGCGTTTCCTGCAGGTAGGCGGTGACGGCGGCGATCCGCTCCCGCGTCGCCCGGTAGGCCCCGGCCGAGACGATCCGGAAGACGAGGCTGGCGACCGCCAGCAGGGGGAAGGTGAGGAAGGTGATCAGCGCCAGCTTGACGTCGAGGACGAGCAGGATCACGACCACCCCGAGCAGGGTCAGGGTGCTGTTGAAGATCGTCACCACGCCGTTGGTGACCAGCTGCTGGAGCGCTTCGACGTCGTTGGTCATCCGCGAGATCAGCACCCCCGGGCTGCGACGGGTGAAGAAGCCGATCGACATCGCTTGCAGGTGGGTGAAGATGCGCTCGCGCAGGTCCTGCAGCGCCCGCGTGCCGACCCAGCCGACGAGGTAGGTCTCCCAGTAGGTGGCGACCGCGTAGACGACGGCGGAGGCGACGAAGGCGACGACGATTAGGTCGAGGGCGCTGAGATCGCTGGCCCTGATGCCACTGTCGATCGCCTTCCCCGCCAGGTAGGGAGGCGCCAGCGCGGCGCCCGTCTCGATCAGCAGCGCCGCGAACATCAGGATCAGGCGGGTGCGGTAGGGCCGTAGCAGGCCGATCATCCAGCGCACCTTGCGCGCCCGCTGGTCCTGCCCGCGCAGCAGGCGCCAGAGATCGCGGAAGAGGCGGCCGATGTTGCCCCCGTCGCTCACAGCTTCGCCATCTCCTCGCGCTCTTCGAGATCGCGCTGGAGGAAGACCGAGTCGGCGAGGCCGTGCTCGGCGATCTCGCGGTAGAAGCTGCAGCCCTCCAGCAGCTCCTCGTGAGTGCCGTGGTCGACGATCCGGCCGCCGTCCATCACCACCACTTCGTCGGCGAGCGAGATCGTCGAGAGGCGGTGGGCGATGATCAAGGTCGTCCGCCCCGCCATCGCCTCGCGCAGGCCGGCTTTGATCGCCGTCTCGGTGGTCGCGTCGACCGAGGAGGTGGCGTCGTCGAGGATGAGGATGCGCGGGTCGGCGAGCAGGGCGCGGGCGATCGCCACCCGCTGGCGCTGGCCGCCGGAGAGGGTGAGGCCGCGCTCGCCAACCCGGGTCTCGTAACCCTCGGGCAGCTGGCGGATGAAGGAGTCGGCCTGGGCGCGCCGCGCCGCCGCTTCGATCGCCTCGATGCTCGCCCCCTGGTTGGCGTAGGCGATGTTGGCGGCGACCGTGTCGGTGAAGAGGAAGCTGTCGTCGGCGACGAAGGCGATCTGCGAGCGCAGCGAGCCGAGGTCGACCGCGCGCACGTCGACGCCGTCGACCAGGACCGCGCCCTCGCTCGGGTCGTATAGCCGCGCCACCAGCCCGACCAGGCTGGTCTTGCCCGCCCCCGACGGTCCGACCAGCGCCACCGTCCTGCCCGCCTCGACCTCGAGCTCGACATCCACCAAAGCCGGCGCCACCTCCGCCGACGGGCCGATTTCCGGTCTATCTAACCGGTTTTCGTCCCGTCGGCCGCCGTCGTAGCGCAGCGTCACCCCGCGCAGCTCGACCGCGCCGCCGCCCGCGGGCAGCGACGGCGCCCCCGGCGGGCTCTGGATCGCCGGCTCGCGGTCGAGGATTTCGAACATCCGGTTGCCCGAGGCGACTGCGCGCTGGGCCATCCCCATCGCCATCCCCAGCGAGCGCATCGGCCCGGCCAGCATCTGCACGTAGGTATAGAAGGCGACGAAGCTGCCGAGACTGAGGTTGCCGTCGATCACCTCGCGGCCGCCGATCAGCAGCACCAGCGCCACCCCGATCTGCGGCAGCAGCCCGATCAGCGGCGAGAAGAACGCCTGCAGCCGGGTCGAGTAGACGCTCTGGTCGAAGACGCGGGCGACCGCGCGCTGGAAGCGGTGGAGCTGGTGCTCCTCGCGGGCGAAGGCCTTGACGATGCGGATGCCGGAGACGTTCTCCTCGGCCTCGGCGGTCAGCTCGGCGACGCGCTGCTGCACCTCCTGCTGCGCTGGCCGGGAGATCAGGTTGTAGCGGCTGGCGGTGAGGATGACGAAGGGTGCCGGGATCAGCGCCAGCAGCGCCAGCAGCGGGTTGAGCGCGACCATCACCACCGCCGCCAACACGATCGTCAACAGGCTCTGGGTGATGAAGACGAGTCCGTAGCCGAGGAAGAAGCGGATCGACTGCAGGTCGACCGTCGCCCGCGACATCAGCTGCCCGGTCTGCTGGCTGTCGAAGAAGCCGAGGTCGAGCTTCTGCAGGTGCGCGTAGAAGCGCTGGCGCAGGTCGAATTCGACCGCCAGCGAGACCTTGCCGGCGACCAGGCGCCGCACCGCCGTCAGGCCCATCCGCAGGATCCCGGCGCCGACGATCGCCAGCGCCAGCGGCAGCAGGTCGGGCTTGTTGCCGTCCTTGATCGCGTTGACGGCGTGCCCGATCAGCAGCGGGATCAGCACCGTCATCCCCATCGCCAGCCAGGCGAAGACCAGCGAACCCCAGAGCTGCGCCCGGTAGGGGCGCAGGAATCCCATCAAGCGTCGGTAGGTTCGCACCCACCGACTATACAAAGTGAAGTATTGGTGCTATTCGCGCTATTCCAGGCGTGCGGCGGCCTTGGCGCTGGGAACTTTGCCGTCGGCGCAGGGCTTTGGGCCGTGGCCGGGGCGGGGGAGGATCTGGAAGTTGGTGACGTCGTGGTACCCGGTTGGGGCGCCGTTGTTCTGGGCAAGGTTGACGATCAGGCGGTAGAAGCCGGGGGGAAGGCCGTGGTAGAAGATCTCCGGCCGGGTCGCGGGGGAGTAGCCGCCGGCGGTGCCGAGGCGCTCGGCCAGGACGCCGTTGGGGCCGGCGTACTTGGGGTAGTCGAACGATGGCCCGATCAGCCGGCCCTTGCCCAGCGGGCTGTTGACCGCGTGCAGGAGCTTCACCGGGTCGACGCAGTCGGGAACGCGGTTGAGGCTGAAGCGGAGGTTGCCCTCGCCAAGTTGCGGTTCGCCGCCAAGCTGCTGGGGCGCCAGCTGGAAGTTTTCGATCGCCACCTTGACCACGACCGCATGGTTGGTCTGGCGGGCACCGTTGCGGGGGGAGATGATTGCGACGCTCGGTTCGCCTGGTGCCCTGACTTCCGCCGCCTGCGGATTCGAGCTCTCTGAGCCGCCGAAGACGAGGGCGAGCGCCAGGGCCACGGCAGCGAGCGCCACCGCCGCCAGGGTTGCAGTCCTTGCCCGCATCGAGCCGGGAAGACTACGCGGTGCCCGACCGCCCCGGGGCCTAGCAGGGATCTTTAGTCTTCTCTTAGGCGCGGTTCAGGGACCACTGAGCCAGCGCTTCCACCCTCCAGTTGTGGAAACCTTCGCACCTCCTGTCGCGGCGTCCCCGCTCTACCCACCAGAAGCCAGCGGGACCGGTTGGCGCAGCTATGCCGTGCCCGCGGCGCTCGTTGCCCTGATCGGTGCTGCGGCCGCACTTCGCTTCGCCAGCCTCGGGGTCCAGAGCTACCACCACGACGAGGTGGTCACGGCGATGCGAGTGATCCCCGGCAGCTTCGCCCACATGCTGCACGAGGTCCGGGTCAGCGAGTCGAACCCGCCGCTCTATTACGTCCTCGCCTGGGGGTGGTCGCAGCTCTTCGGACTGGGGGAAGTGGGCCTCCGTTCGCTCTCCGCCCTGTTCGGGGTGGCCGTGGTGCCGGTCGCCTACCTGATCGGCCGCGAGCTGGCGAGCCGCCGCGCCGGCCTCACGCTGGCCGCGATTGCCGCCTTCAACCCGATGCTGATCTGGTACTCGCAGGAGGCCCGCTCCTACGCGCTGCTGGTCTTCTTCTGCGCGCTCTCCTTCTACTTCTTCCTGCGCGCGCTGGACGAGGAGCGGGGTCGCGACCTGGCTCTCTGGGCGCTCGCCTCGGCCCTCGCGCTCTGCAGCCACTACTTCGCCTTCTTCCCGGTGGCGATCGAGGCCGCCTGGTTGCTGGTGGCGCTGCGTTGGAGCTGGCGCCTGGTGCTGCCGGCCGTGGCCGCGGTCGCTGCCGTCGGCGCGGCGTTGTTGCCGCTGCTCGCCGCGCAGACCAACCCGACTCATATCGGCTGGATCGAACACAGCTCGCTTCCCAGCCGCCTGCTCGAGACCGGCGTCAGCTTCCTGATCGGCGAGACGGGGCATGTGATTGCCGAGCCTCCGCGCGACCACTTCGCGCTGATCCCGGCGCTGCTGCTCGGACTGGGGCTGTCGCTCGTCGCCTTCCGCGGCAACCGGCGCGAGCGGCGCGGCGCGTCGATCGCCCTCGCCATCGGCCTCGGGGTTGTGGGCCTGGCCGTGGTCGCCGCCGTCGTCGGCAAGGACTACGTAATCGAGCGCAACCTGCTGCCGGCGCTCCTGCCGCTGGCAGCCGCCGCGGCGATCGGGCTTTCCCTCGCCTCCGCCCGTCGTCTCGGCGCGGCGCTGATGGTGGCGCTCTGCGCCTACTGGCTCGCCTTCGCGGTTTACGTGACCCAGACCCCGAACCTGCAGCGCCCCGATTTCCGCGCCCTCTCGCAGGCGATCGGGCCGGCGCGGGTGCCGCGGGCGGTGGTCAGCTGGAAGCTTGCGGCCGATCCGCTGCGCTGGTACCTGGGCGGGCAGGCGCCGCGGATGTACGGCGGTCACGAACGGGTAGGGGAAGTAGACGTCATCAGCAAGCCCCTGGCGGCGGACAGGGTCGTTAACCTCCCGCCCTCCTTCCGTGAGGTGCAGCGGCTTCGCCTCGACCGGCTGACGCTCACCCGCTACGTCTCTCCGAAACCCATGGAATTGACCTTTCCCCAGCTCAAGCGGATTCCGACCGGCTTCGGCAGCAATGCCGTCGCCCTCAACGGGCCCTTCGGCTGGCGGGTCGGTGCCGGCGTGCGCACCACCTCTGGTGCGGGGGGAGGAGAAGGATGAGCCCCGCCGGCGAGCTCGCTTACCGGATCGGCGCCGCGGCACGGCGGCCGGCGACCTGGGTGCAGCTGTTCAAGTTTGGGCTGGTCGGTGGCTCCGGCTACCTGATCAACCTCGCCGTCTTCGCAATCCTCGTCGGCGGCCTGAATATCCATCACGCGATCGCCGCCGTCGGTGCCTTCTGCGTCGCCGTCACCAACAACTTCCTTTGGAACCGCTACTGGACCTTCGGCCCGGGCGAGGGGCCGGCGCACTTCCAGGCGGCCCGCTTCTTCGCCGTCAGCCTCGCCTCGCTCGGGCTCAACCTGGCCATCCTCGAGCTGTTGGTATCGAACCACGTGGTGGGGGAACTGTCGGCCCAGGCGATCGCGGTCGCCGCGGCGATGCCGTTCAACTTCCTCGGCAACAAGTTGTGGACTTTCGCCTAGCGCCGGCAAACGGCGTAGTTGCCCTCTAAGTCATCATTGACTGAGATGAGCGGCAGCAGGCGAAATTACGACCCCAAGGAGATCGAGGGCGCTCGGCAGGAGGCCTGGCAGCAGCGGGGTGACTTCGACGCGCCGCTGTTGCGCGAGGGGCAGACGCGGGTCTACGTCAAGCCCTCGAGCCCGTTCACCTCGGGCAACCTGCACATGGGGCACGTCCGCGACTACTCGATCGGCGACGCCTACGCGCGCTTTCGCCGCGGCCGCGGCGACGCCGTCCTCTTCGGCTTCGGCTTCGACGCCTTCGGCCTGCCGGCGGAGCTGGCGGCGATCGAGCGCCAGGTGCCGCCGGCCGATTGGGTCGTCCAGTCGGGAGAGCGGATGCTGGGCCAGATGAAGCAGCTCGGCTTCTCCTTCGACTACGACCGCGTCTTCTACAGCTCCGACGAGGGCCAGTACCGCTGGTCGCAGTGGCTCTTCGTCACCCTGCTCGAGCACGACCTGATCTACCGCGACGACGCCACCGTCGACTGGTGCGACACCTGCCAGACCACGCTCGCCTCGATCCAGGTCGAGGACGGGCGCTGCTGGCGCTGCCACAACGAGGTGCGGCTGATCCGCCGCCCGACCTGGTTCCTGCGCATCACCCCCTACCTGGAGGAGAACGATCGCAACATGGCGGGGCTCGAGGCGGGGGGGACCTGGGACGACCTCTCGCTGGCCACCCAGCACTACATCCTCGGCCGCAGCGAGGGGGTCGAGATCGACCTACGGGGAAGCGACGGGCGGGTGCTGACCGTCTTTACCCCGCACCGCGGGCACGCCGGCTTGGCCAGCTTCGTCCTGCTCTCGCCGCGCCACCCGGACATCGACGCCTGGGTCGCCGACGAGGCGGTGCGCGAGGAGCTGGAGCGGATGCGCTCGGGCGGCTGGGAGCGCAGCGCCCGCGACGCCCGCTCGGTACCCGTCCTCGACACCGGCGCCACGGTCGCCGGACCGGACGGCGGCGAGCTGCCGGTGGTCGTCTCGCCGTTGGTCGACGCTCGCTTCGGGCCCACCGCGGCGCTGGGGATCCCGGCTGTCGACGAGGCCGACCGCGATATCGCCGCGCGGCTCGACCGCGTCGCGGTGCCGGAGGGCGAGGAGGAGCCCGCAGCGGCGCCGGTGGAGGGCGCCCGCGAGGCCAAGCGCTACCGCGCTAACGACTTCTCGATCTCCCGCCAGCGCTCCTGGGGGACGCCGATCCCGATCGTCCTCTGCGAGCAGTGCGGCCCGGTCCCTGTGCCGGAGGAGGACCTGCCGGTGGTGCTGCCGCGGGACATCAAACCCACCGGCGAGGGGAACCCGCTGGCCGAGCGGCCCGACTTCGTCGACGTCGAGTGCCCCCGCTGCGGCGGCGCCGCCAAGCGCGAGACCGACACGCTCGACTGCCACTTCGACGCGCTCTGGCTCTGGGTGCCGGCGGCGGTCCCGCCCGCGGACCGCGACGAGCAGATGTTCACCCACCCCGACCTGCGCGAGTGGCTGCCGTCCGAGCGGCTGGTCGCCGGCAACGACAGTGGCGGCTTCGTCTTCGACCAACGGGTCGTGACCAAGGCGCTGCGCGACATCGGTCCCTTCGCCTTCATGGAGGAGGGGGAGCCGGTCGCCGGCTGCCTCTTCCACGAGATGGTGATCGCCGACGGGCGCAAGATGAGCAAGCACCTCGGCAACGTCGTCAATCCCGACGAGCTGGTCGCCGAGCACGGCGCCGACACCGTGCGCCTGGCTGTGCTCTACGCGGCGGGGCCGGCGAAGACGCTGAACTGGAGCGAGGGCGCCGTCCGCTTCGCCAGCCGCTTCCTGCGCAACCTCTGGAACTACACGCACGAGCGCCTGGCGGCGCTGGAGGGCTTGGAGCACGATCCCGAGGCGGCAGCGGACACCGAGCACATGCGCGACCGGCTGCGGAAATGGTGCGACAACGGCCTCTCCCGGATCACCGAGGACACCAGGGACCTGCAGATGCACAAGGCGATCCGCAACATCACCCGCCTCTTCGAGCGCATCCAGGACTTCGAGAAGCGGGTGATCAAGCGCCGCGGTCAGCTCGACCGCGCCGACGCCGAGGCGCAGCTCGCGGCCCTGGTCCTGCTGGCGCGGACCCTGGTTCCCTTCGCTCCCCACGCCGCCGAGGAGCTGCTGCTGGCGGCGGGAGTCGAGGACAGCGCTGAGGCGCTGAGCACCTGGCCCGAGAGCGCCGAGATCCCGGTCACGCCCGAGGCGACGCCGGCTTCGTAGCGCTATCGGTGGGGAGGGCCGGGTGCCCCTCCGCTGGAGACCGTATGTGCCAGCAGGGACCAACGAGCTCAATCAGCTTGACCCAAAGCCTCCATCG
>JBQCIG010000051.1:0-18510 GCA_051953975.1 Solirubrobacterales bacterium
CCGTGGGGGGGGGGGGTGCGCCCCCGTGGGGCCGGGGGGGGGTTGGGCTGTGGGGGGGGGGGCGGGGGGCGGGGGGGCGGGGGCCGGCCGAACACCGGGGGGGGGGGCCGGGCCCCCCCCGCCCCCCGGGCCCTGTGATCGGGGGCGAAGATCTAGGTGGCAGTTTCACGGAGCTCCTCTGGGAACTCGTCGGGGGCGATGGAGAGGTTGAGGCCGATGCCGATCACTGCCCAGCTGTCCTGGGGGCGGGCCTCGATCAGGACACCTGCGAGCTTGCGGCCTTCGACGTGGATGTCGTTCGGCCACTTGACTTTGCACTCGAGGTTGGGGTTCAGTTGCTCTGCGGCTTCGCAGACGGCGAGGGGGGCTGCTAGGGGGAGCATCGTGTGGCGCTCTTGCAGGGGGCGGAGGATTGCGGAGTAGAGGAGGGCTTTGCTGGGGGGTGCGGTCCAGGTGCGGCCCTGGCGGCCGCGGCCGGAGGTTTGCTCGGCGGCGGTGACGACGGTGCCGTGGGGCGCTTCCGCGGCGGCCAGCTCGCGGGCGCGGGTGTTGGTCGAGTCGGTGCGGGCGAAGTGGCGGTGGGGGTGCCCAAAGGTCATTCCGTGGTTCCTTTGTCCTGTATATCCGGACAAAGGAACCACGCAACTGCGGGGTCACCTGGCGGCATCGGCGAGGAGGGCGGCGACGAGGCCGTCGATGTCGTGGCGTTCGGCCTCGACGTCCACCTGCAGGCCGGCGGCGCGGGCGGCCTCGCTGGTGACCGGGCCGATCGAGACGACGCGGGCGGAGGCAGGGAAGCGGTCGCCGAGCGCCTCGGTCAGGTTGGCAACCGTCGAGGAGGAGGTGAAGGTGACGTAGTCGGCATCTTGCGCAGCCTCCACCTGCTCGGGGTCGGGCTGCTCGCGCACGGTTTCGTAGAGGACGACCACGTCGACCTCGGCGCCGCGCTCGCGCAGCGCTTCGGGGAGGACGTCGCGGGCCTCGGCGGCGCGGGCGATGAGGACGCATCGCTGCTCGACCTCGACCCTGTCGAGTTCTTCGACCAACCCCTCGGCGACGAAGCGTTCGGGGACGATGTCGGCGACGATCCCGCGCTCGGCGAGCGCGCGGGCGGTGCCGGGGCCGATCGCCGCTATCGTCGCGCCGGCGAGGGCGCGGGCGTCGCATCCCTCCGCACGCAATGCCTCGAAGAGGAGGCGGACGCCGTTGGGGCTGGTCAGGCAGACGAGCGAGTAATCGCTCATCGCCTTGACCGCTTCGCGCACCTCGGCGCTGTCGATCCGCGGCTCGATCCGAATCGCCGGCAGCTCGACCGCCTCGGCGCCGAGGGCGCGCAGCCTCGCGGCGAGGCCGCTGGCCTGGGCGCGGGCGCGGGTGACGACGACCCGGCGGCCGTGCAGGGGCCGGCGCTCCAGCCAGGCGAGCTCCTTGCGCCGCGCCGCCACCGGCCCGACGACGATCAGCGCCGGCGCCTTCACGGCCTCCCGCTCGAGCGCCTCGGCGAGCGTCCTCAGCGTCGCCGCGACCGTCCGCTGCCCCGGCCAGGTGCCACGTTCGATCGCCGCGGCGGGCTCGTCCGGGTTGCGCCCCGCCGCGATCAGGGCGGCGGCGTTCCCCTTCAGCCGTTTCACCCCCATGTAGAAGACGAGGGTGCCGGGGAAGCGCGCCAGCGCCTCCCAGTCGAGTGCGCTCTCCTCCTTCTCGGGGTCCTCGTGGCCGGTGACGAAGGCGACGGCGGAGGCCTCGTCGCGGTGGGTGACGGGGATGCCGGCGTAGGCGGTGGCGGCGACGCCGGCGGTGATGCCGGGGACGACCTCGAACTCGACCCCGGCCGCCCGCAGCGCTTCGCCCTCCTCACCGCCGCGGCCGAAGACGAACGGGTCCCCGCCCTTGAGGCGGACGACGCTCTTCCCCGCTCGCGCCGCCTCGATCAGGCGCGCGCCGATCTCCTCCTGCGGCACCGAGGGAACGCCCGGCTCCTTGCCGACGTAGACGAGCTCGGCATCCTCCCGCGCCCCCGAGAGAGCGCCGGGCGGGATCAGACGGTCGTAGAAGATCGCGTCGGCCGCAGCGATCAGCTCCAGCGACCGCGCCGTCATCAGGCCCGGATCGCCCGGCCCTGCACCGACGAGGTAAACGGTGCCCGCCCGCGCACTCATCCGATCTCCTCGGCGCGGTCGAGGAGCTCGCGGGCGCCGGCGGCGAGCAGGCGCTGGACTAGTTCGGCGCCGGCGAGGGCCGGTTCCCCCGCCCTGCCCTCGAGGCGGTCGCGCAGCCACTCGGAGCCGTCGGGGAGGCCGACGAAGGCGTCGAGGGTCAGCGCCTCCCCATCCACCCGCGCGTGCACCCCGAGGGGGGTCGCGCAGCTCGCGCCGAGCAGGGCGACGACGGTGCGCTCGGCGGTCAGCTCCCGCATCGCCGTCAGGTCGCCTACCGCCGCCGCGGCATCGCCGCTGGCCGCGTCCTCGCTGCGCACCTGCAGCGCCAGCGCTCCCTGGCCGGCGGCCGGAACCATCTGCTCGACCGGGATCTCGAAGCCGATCTCCTCTTCGCACCCGAGCCGCCGCAGGCCCGCCGCGGCGAGGACGATCGCGTCCAGCTCGCCCTCGCGGAGCTTGCGCAGGCGCGTGTCGACGTTGCCGTGCAAGCCCTCGACCCGCAGGTCGGGACGCGCGGCGAGCAACTGCGCCCGGCGGCGCAGGCTGGCGGTCCCCACACGCGCGCCCTCCGCTACCTCCTGCAGCGAGGCGCCGACCCCGATCCAGACGTCGGCCGGCTCCTCCCGCGCCGGCACCGCGGCGATCTCCAGCCCATCCGGCATCTCGCTCGGCAGGTCCTTGGCCGAGTGGACGCCGATCTCCGCCTCGCCGGCCAGCAGCACCCGCTCGACCCCGCGGACGAAGCGCGACTTGTCGCCGGGCTCCCCATCGGAGGAAGCCTCGACCAGCTCCGCCCCGCCGAGCAGGTCGGCCACCCACCGTGCCTGGGTCAGGGCGAGCGCACTGCCCCGGGTAGCGATCCGCACTCTCAGTCCTTGCGCTGGCGCAACTGCGTGACGTTGTCGGCCCGAGCCTCGCCCTCGGGCTCGGTCTCGGCGTCGAGGCCGAACAGCTCGCGCAGGGCGCTGACGTAGAAGTAGCCCTCGTCGGAGCCGGCGGCGCGGCGCAGGCGCACGGTCGGGTCGTGCAGCAGCCGTGAGACGATCGCCTTCGCCATCGTCTCCAGCCGCTCGCGGTCGGCCTCGCCGAGGCTCTCCCAGCGACCCTCGTTCTCGGCCAGGAGCCGCCGGGCGATCTCCTCGCCGCGGCCGCGCAGGGAGCTGATCGTCGGCACCACCTCGAGCGAGGCGAGCCAGCGCTCGAAGCGGTCGAGCTCGGCCTCGAGGATCCGCTCCGCCCGCCGCGCCTCGGCCTCGCGCCCGCTCGCGTTGCGTTCGACGATCTGCTGCACGTCGTCGATGTCGTGGACGGTGATGCCGGGGACCTCGCGGCAGGCAGGCTCGATGTCGCGCGGCACCGCCAGGTCGATTGCCAGCAGCGGCCGCTCCGGCCGCGCCGCCATCACCTGCTCGAGCCCGTCGCGCTCGACGATGTGGTGGGGGGAGTTGGTCGCCGAGACAACGATGTCGGCGCTTCCCAGCTGCTCGGGCAGCTCTTCGAAGCGCACAGCGCTGCCGTGAAAGCGCTGAGCCAGCCCGATCGCGCGGTCGTAGTGGCGGTTGGCGACGAAGACGGTGGCGACGCCGCGGGCGGTCAGCGCCCGGGCGACCAGCTCGGCGGTCTCGCCGGCGCCGACCACCAGCACCCGCTTCTCGGAGAGGTCGCCGAGCGCCCGCCGCGCCAGCTCGACCGCGACCGAGGGAATCGAGACGCCCTTCTCGCTGATCCCGGTCTCCTCGCGCGCCCGGCCGCCGGCCGAGAGGGCGCCGCGGAAGAGGCGGTTGAGGATCGGGCCGGTGGCGCCCTCGACCAGCGCCAGCTCGTAGGCGCGTTTGACCTGCCCCTGGATCTCGGCCTCGCCGACGATCATCGAGTCGAGCCCAGCGGTCACCCGCAGCAGGTGGCGGGCGGCGTCGCCGGCGCGCAGCGAGTAGAGGTGGCCGAGCAGCTCGGTCGGGCGGATCTCGGCCTGGCGGGTGAGGACGCCGAGCGCGGTCGACTCCGCCTCGACCGGGTCGGAGACGATCAGGTAGAGCTCGGTGCGGTTGCAGGTCGAGATCGCCGCCGCCTCGTGGATCCCGCTCGCCGCCGTCAGCTCGGCCAGGGCGCTGACCGCGCGGCCCTCGGTCAGCGAGAGCCGCTCGCGCAGCTCCAGCGGGGCGGTCTTGTGAGAAACACCAAGTGCGAGCAGCTCGGCCATCAGGCGCGCACCTCCTCTTTTTCGGCTTTGCGCTCCTCCGCCAGCGTCGCGACCTCGCGCATTTCGCGCTCGATCCGCTGCAGTTTGGCCGCCATGATCCCGACGTAGACGACGAGCAGGACGACGAAGACGATGTAGGCGCCGGCGACGTACTTGCCGGCTTCGTCGAGCGGCAGCGCGGGCGCTCCCAGCGGCAGCAGCATCAGCTCACCTCCGGGGCGATCCGCGAGCTGCTCCCACCCGCCGGCGCGTCGAGCGCGCGCCGCAGCCGCTTCACCTGGCCGGAGGCGCTCTTCGCCGTCAGCTCGAACTTGACCAGCGTCACCCAGAGCAGCGCCATCGCGGTCAGGCAACAGAGGAAGGTCAGCAGCATCGATCCCGGCAGCCCCCCTTCGCTGGTGGCGAAGACGCGCGGGTGGACGAGGCTCTGCGCCATCCGCACGGCGAGGAAGTTGAGCGGCACGAAGGCGCCGGCGGTGACGGCGAAGACCGAGGCGTAGCGCGCCTGGCGGTCGCGGTCTTCGATCGCGTAGCGGAAGGGGTAGTAGGTGGCGTAGAGGAGGAAGACGATCAGGAAGCTGACCAGGGTCGGCTCTTCCCAGACCCACCAATGCCCCCAGGACGCCTTGGCCCAGATCGCGCCGGTGATCAGCACCGCGGCGCCGAAGATGATCGAGATGTGGATCGCGACGTAGGAGTAGGCGTCCCACTTGCGGTTGTTGGTGCGCAGGTGGGCGATCGCGAAGAGGCCGCCGACGATGAAGCCGACCAGCGCCGTGATCGCCAGCGGCACGTGGAGGTAGAAGATCTTCTGGATGAAGCCCTGGTCGGTTTCCAGCGGCGCGTAGAAGAAGACCAGCGAGAGCGACAGCGCCAGCATCGCGACGGTGGCGATCGAGAGGGGCTTGAGTCCTTTGCCGTACATGCTCGGGAGGTGGGGGAGGTGGGCGCCCGGTCAGTCCTCCAAGAGGAAGTCGAAGACGGCGTAGCCGACCAGGCCGAAGATTAGATCGTATAGCCCGAGCACCGTCAGCCAGGTTCCGAAGCGGTGGTAGGAGGGACCGCCCAGCGCCAGCAGGTGCTCGGTGGCGCCGGTGGCGGCGATCATCAGCGGCACCGCCAGCGGCAGCAGCACCAGCGGCACCAGCAGGTCGCGGGCGCGCGAATTGACCGCCATCGAGGAGATCAGGGTGCCGGTGACGGCGAGCCCGAGGTCGGTGAGCAGGAGGATCGCGACCAGCGGCGCGAGCCCGGCGGCTTCGTCGAGGAAGAAGAGGGCGAAGATCGGCACCGCGACCAGCTCCAGCGCCAGCAGGTAGACGATCAGCGCCGCGACCTTGGCGGCGAAGAGGACGGTGCGGTCGATCGGCGCCAGCCGGATCGCGTCGAAGCCGCCCTCCTCGCGCTCGGCGACGAAGAGGCGGTTGATCCCGAGGACGGCGGCGAAGAGCAGCGTCGCCCACAGCACGCCGGCGGCGAGGCTGCCGGAGAGGCTGGTGCGGTCGAGGCCGAAGCGGAAGATGACGAAGGCGGTGACGGCGAAGAGCGCCATCGCCGGCAGCGACTGCAGGGTGCGCAGCTCCGCGCGCAGGTCCTTGCCGAGGATCGCCGCGAAGGCGACGCGCGAGGCGGTCACGAGACCACCGCCGTCTCGCCGATCCCCAGCCGCAGCACCTGGTCGGCTTCGGGCAGGAAGCGGTCGGGGTCGTGGGTGACGATGACGCGGCTGCGACCGGGGGCGGGGCCGATCAGCTCGCGGGCGAGCTCGCGCCCCTCTGCGTCGAGGTTGGAGTCGGGCTCGTCGAGCAGCAGCAGCTGTGGCTCGTGCAGGGCGCAGCGGCAAATCGAGAGCCGCTGTCGCATCCCGGCCGAGAGCTCGGCGACGCGCTCGTCGGCGCGGCGCTCCATCCCCACGGCGCGCAGCAGCTGCTCGATCCGCGTCTCGGCGGCAGCGCGCCCGGCGCCGTGCAACCGCGCCTGGAAGCGCAGGTTCTCGCGGCCGCTGAGGTCGCGGTACAGCAGCGGCTCGTGGCCGAGGTAGCCGATCCGCCCGCGCAGCTTCCAGGCCTCGTCGGGCAGCGAGCAGCCGAGCACGCTCACCTCGCCGCCGCTCGGCCGCAGCAGGGTCGCCAGCACCCGCAGCAGCGTCGTCTTGCCGGCGCCGTTGGGGCCGAGCACGACCAGCGACTCGCCGGCGTCGAGCTCGAAGCCGACGCCGTCGAGCGCCGGCCGGTCGCCGTAGTCGCGCCGCAGCCCCGCGACGCGAATCGCGGGCACCGCCTCCTCCATCAGCGCCGCTTCTGCAGCGTCCGCCGCCCGACCTTGAGCAGCGGCGCCATCCCCTCGCGCAGCGCCTTCGCCCGCGTCTCGCCCTGGCCGTAGAGGATTTTCGCCGAGGCGCGCACCGCTTCGCCGAGGGTTTGGTCGTAGGGGTGCCACCAGAAGTCGCGGGTGAGGCCCGGCTCCCAGGCGTTCATCTTGATGTTGACGCACTCGTAGAAGCCGAATTTGGAGTGCGAGCGGCCGAGGCCGGAGTCCTTCACCCCGCCCCAGGAGCACTGGCAGGCGCCGTGGCTGAAGGAGTGGTCGTTGACCCAGACCATCCCCGACTCGATCCGCCGCGCGATCCGGGCGCCGCGCTGGCGGTCCTTGGTCCAGACCGAAGCGCCGAGGCCGAACTCGGAGTCGTTGGCAAGGTCGATCGCCTCCTGCTCGGAGTCGACGACGACGATCGGCAGCACCGGGCCGAAGATCTCCTCGCGCATGATCCGCATCTCGTGGGTGACGCCGGTCAGCACGGTGGGGGCGATGTAGCGGCCGGCGGCGAGGCCGGGGGGGTCGACCGGCCCGCCGCAGCGCTTGGTCGCGCCGGCGGCGACCGCGTCGGAGATCAGCTCGACGACGATCCCGTACTGCTCCTCGGAGGTCATCGGGCCGATCTCGGTGTCCCAGTCGAGCGGGTTGCCGAGCTCCATCTTCTCCGCCTTGCGGACGACGCCCTCGACGAAGCGGTCGGCGACGTCGCGCATCACGTAGACGCGCTCGATCCCCGAGCAGGTCTGCCCGGCGTTGGCGAAGCCGCCCCAGATCGCGCCGGAGATCGCGTTGTCGAGATCGGCGTCGGAGCAGACGATCATCGGGTCCTTGCCACCGAGCTCGAGCACGCTGCCCTTGAGCTCGGCGGCGCAGACCTCGCCGACCTTGCGGCCGACCTCGACCGAGCCGGTGAAGAAGACCTTGCCGACGCTGGAGCGGCAGAGCGCGTCGCCGATCCGGCCGCCGCCGTGGACGACCCGCACCAGCCCCTCCGGCAGGCCGCCCTTCTCGAATACCCGAGCGATCCGCTCGCCCAGCAGCGGCGTCAGGCTGGCCGGCTTCAGCACCACCCCGTTGCCGGCCATCAGCGCGATCGCCACCTCGCCGAAGGGGATCGACCAGGGGTAGTTCCAGGGCGCGATCACCCCGACCACGCCGATCGGCTCGTAGGTGAAGCGACCTTTCTTGGAGAGCGTAAAGGCCTGCGTCATCGGCACCTTCTCGTCGGCGAGGATCTTCGGCCCCGCCTTCGCGCACCAGTGCAGCGCGTCGACCGTCGGCAGCAGCTCCATCGTGTAGGCCTCGGTCAGCGGCTTGCCCTGCTCTTCGCTCAGCAGCCTCGCGATCTCGTCGATGTCGTCGAGCAGCGCCTCGGCGGCCCGCTTCATGTAGGCCGCCCGCGTCTTCGCCGACAGCTCCGCCCAGGCCGGCTGGATCCGCGCCACGTCGTCGACCACCCCCTGCACTTCCTCCGGCACGATCGTCGGCACCGAGCCGACCAGCTCGCCGGTGGCGGGGTTGAACGACTCCAGGGTCGAGGTGGACGCGGACGTCGGAACTGCGGTTGCGCTCTCCATCTTGCGGATTCTACGCCGGCCTCAAGGGGGAGAGGATTGGCTTCCACGCCCTCGGGAAAAGGTGGTTGCCACCCCCCGAGAGGTACTTGACGAAGTCGCGCCTGGCGTGCGCGTTCGTTACTGCCGCAGCGAGCCGCCGCCTCCATATACCTATGCAGTCACGGTCGAGGTCGAAGTGGCTGAGCAGAGTTGGACCGTGGTGCGGCTGTAGGACAACGCCGACGATGTGGACGAGCATCATCTGCATAGATACACGTGGCAGGAGGGGAAGCAGAGTCCGAAGGTTCTCAACTTCAAGTCGGTCAACGAAACGATGGCCGCTGCTAAAAAAGAAGCACAGGAGGGATGGGCGGAGATCGTGAGACAATGGCTGCGGTCATGAATCGCAGGGGAGACAACGACACGGCGTCCAGGCGAATGGACGCGCTGTTCACCTCGCCGGAACTCGATACCTATCCCAGCCCGATGCACTTGATCGCTGCTGATAATCCTCGGCATGACGAGATGGTGACCAGGGCTCTGCTCGACGGGGAGGCGGTGCTAATCGTCTATGGCGATGGTCGAGAGCTATTGATTCAGCCCGAATCGACCGGAGGCGCCCGCGTCGAAACGCGGCATCCGGCGGTTCAGTCCGTCGCCGCTTAGCCTTAACGGCCGCAATGGCCGACCAGCTTTTCGACCCCGGCGACGCCGCAGCTGCTGAGCCGCCAGCCGTTCCCGCCGACGCCCCCCTCGCCGTCCGCATGCGGCCGCGCTCGCTCGACGAGGTGATCGGGCAGGAGCACGTCCTCGGGCCGGGGTCGGCGCTGCGGACGGCGATCGAAAGCGGCAGGCCGCACAGCGCGATCCTCTACGGGCCGCCCGGTTCGGGGAAGACGACGCTGGCGCGGATCGCCGCCACCGGGGCGCAGGGTGCTTTCGAGGAGGAGTCGGCGGTGAACGCCGGCAAAGCCGAGATCCGGGGGGTGATCGAGCGGGCGCGGGAGCGGCGGAAGGCGAACGGGCGGCAGACGATCCTCTTCCTCGACGAGATCCACCGCTTCAACAAGGCCCAGCAGGACGCGCTGCTGCCGGCGGTCGAGGACGGGACCCTGACCCTGATCGGCGCGACCACCGAGAATCCCTACTTCGAGGTCAACTCGGCGCTGCTCTCGCGAGCCCAGATCTACGAGCTGCAGCCGCTGCAGCCGGCACAGGTGGAAGCCCTGCTGCGGCGGGCGCTGAGCGATCCCGAGCGGGGGATCGCCGATCCCCCTGCGGTCAGCGAGGAGGCGCTGGCGATGCTGGCGAAGCGCAGCGGCGGCGACGCCCGCGTCGCCCTCTCCGGTCTTGAGCGGGCGGTCGAGCGGGCCGACGGCAAGGTCGACGTCGCCGCGGTCGAGGACGCCCTGCAGCGCAAGGCGCTCGACTACGACCGCCAGGGCGACCGCCACTACGACTTCATCTCCGCCTGGATCAAGGCCACGCGCGGCTCCGACGTCGACGCCTCGCTCTATTACCTGGCGGTGATGCTGGAGGGCGGTGAGGACCCGCGCTTCATTGCCCGCCGCATGGTCATCCTCGCCTCGGAGGACGTCGGCAACACCGACCCGCAGGCGCTGCTGGTCGCCGACGCCGCGGCCCGCGCGGTCGACCGGGTCGGACTCCCCGAGTGTGCGCTCAACCTCGCTCAGGCGGCGGTCTACCTGGCGCTGGCGCCGAAGTCCAACGCCTCCTACAAGGCCCTCTCCGCTGCCCGGTCCGAGGTCCGCGCCCACGGCGCCAAGACGCCCCCCGACTACCTGCGCGACGCCCACTATCCCGGTGCGTCCGAGCTCGGTCGTGGCGAGGGCTACCGCTACGCCCACGACGAGCCGGGGGCGGTCAGCGATCAGCCGCTGCTGCCGGAGGATCTGCGCGGCCGCCGCTTCTACGAGCCCACCGACCGCGGCTTCGAGGCGGAGCTGGGAAAGCGCTTGAGGGAGCTCAGGGAAAAATTGGACAGCCCGTAAAGCAAGGGGCGCAACTTCGCGGTCCCATGCGGGTTTTCAGGGTCGGCTTCCCAAGCTAATAGCCAGGGAGAGCCGACGGGCCCGGTCGGAGACCTGGACTGGGGGCCTCCGGCCGGACCTTGTGCACAGGGGGGACGAGGGCGTCGAGTGGACTGGGCTCGGCGTCCTCGTTGCATCCCCTCCGAGCGCGAGGGGCCGATCGCCTATGGTGAGCGCGTGGCTTCCGACCGCTCCGAACGGCTCCGCCTCGGCGGCATGGCGCTCCGCAACGGCCTGCTGATCCACGGCCCGACCCACTGGGCCGCCGCCGTCCGCGCCGCCGACGGCTCGATCGAAGTCGCCTCCGAGCGCAAGCCGGAGCTGGCGCCGGAGCTGGTGGCGAAATTGCCCGGTCTGCGTGGCCCGATCAAACTCGCCGAGGCGATGCTGGTGCTGCCGCTGGTGCGGCGGCGGATGCCGGCGGCCCGCCTTCCCTTCGAGGACGGCCGGGTGCTCACCGCGACCGCCCTCACCCTCGGCATCACCTCCGTCCTGCGCAAGCGGGCGCCGGCGACGGCGCTGCGCGAGGGCTTGGTGCAGGCGCTCGGGGCGATGCCGGCCGTCGTCGCCCTCACCGACCGCGACCTCGCCGCCTACCACGGGGTCGAGCACAAGGCGATCGCCGCCTACGAGCAGGGGGCCGAGGATGTCGCGGCGGTCCCCAAGGAGCACGACCGCTGCGGCTCGAACCTGATCGCGCCGATGATGCTGCTCTCCGCCGCCGGCACCGTCCTGCTCGAGCGACTGGTCGAGAACCCGAGCGCTGCCGCTCGCGCCGGGGTCGGCCTCGGCGGTGCCTCGCTCGCGGTCGAGATGTTCGCCTGGAGCGACCGCCACCACGGTGACCCGCTCGCCGAGGCCTTCCACACCCCCGGCCGCGAGATCCAGCGCCTACTGGCGACGAAGGAGCCGACGCCCGAGCAGCTCGAGGTCGGGATCGCGGCGATGGAGGAGATCCTCCGGGTCGAGGAAGGCGGCGAGGACTCGCTGCCGCCGGCCGCATAGACTGGGCCGCGTGTTCGGAAGGATCGACCACATCGGAGTCGCCGTCGAGGACATCGACGCCGCGATCGCCCTCTACCGGGACAGCTTCGAGATGGAGCTCGCACACCGCGAGACGGTCGAGTCGCAGGGAGTCGAGGCGGTCCTGCTCGACGTCGGCGACGGGCACGTCGAGCTGCTGGCGCCGCTCGGCCCCGACACGCCGGTCGGCAAGTTCATGGCCAAGAACGGCGCCGGGCTGCACCACGTCGCCTACGCGGTCGACGACATCGACACGGCGCTGGTGCGGATCGCCGCGGCCGGGATCGGCCTGATCGACTCCGAGCCGCGGACCGGCATCCGCGACAGCCGCGTCGCCTTCCTCCACCCCCGTTCGACCGGCGGGGTCCTGACCGAGATCGTCGAACCCGCGGGAGGCCACTGATGGCGGAGGCGCAGCGCGTCGAGATCGGCTTCGAGGGGGGGCAGGTGATCTCCACCCGGCTCTCCGACGACGACCTGAGGGACCTCCGGCAGCGCCTCGATCAGGGCGGCTGGCACGACCTCCACACCGAGGAGGGGACGATCGCCCTCTACCTCGGCAAAGTCGCCTTCGTCCGGGTCGAGTCCGGCGAGCACCGGGTCGGCTTCGGCGGCTAGGAGCCGATGCGGCCGCGCCACCTGCTCGGTGCGGCTGCCGCGGCAACGCTAGCGGCGGCGCTCTGGTGGCGCAAGAACCCCTCCGCCTGCCCCTACGGACAGCGCTTCTGGGTCGAAGCGCCGCACCCGATCATCACCCGCGAGCGGCTGCGCTCGGTGCTGCGGCCCGAGCCGGGGGAGCGGCTGCTGGAGATCGGCGTCGGTACCGGCTACTACAGCCTTGAGCTGGCCGAATGGGTCGGGCCGGAGGGAACGCTGGAGCTGTTCGACCTGCAGCCGGATTTCCTCGACCACGTGATGCGCGCCGCCGGGGAGCGGGGACTGCAGAACCTGGTCGCGACCCAGGGCGACGCGACGGACCTGCCCTATGAGGACGACTCGGTCGACGCCGTCGTCCTCACCGCCGTCCTCGGCGAGATTCCCGATCGCGCCGCCGCCCTGCGCGAGATCCGCCGCGTCTTGAAGCCGGGCGGCCGCCTCGTCGTCGGGGAGCTCTTCGGCGACCCGCACTTCACCACCGGCGCCAGCCTGCGACGGCTCGGCGTCGGGGCCGGGCTCGAGCTGGTCGAGCGCTCCGGCAACTGGTTCGGCTACTTCGCCCGCTTGACCTCCGGCTGACCAGGCCGGTTGTAGCTCGGACAATCCGCGGCGCCCGTTTTTCACCTTGTTTTTGGCCACAAGGGAAGAAAGCCTGCGCAAGTTCAGGACAGTTTCTTGCGCTGAGCTGGCAATTTTCGACACCGCTCGGTTAGGTTCGCTTTATCAACACTCCGATTGAGCATCGCCGCGGGAACGACGATGGCTGGGAGTGGGGTGAGGCACAGAGGGTCTGTCTTCGATTGGCGTATCGCTACGCGAGCAATCCGAGCGAAGCCGAAGACATAGCTCAGGATGCCTTGCTCCGAGCCTGGCGTCGGCGCTCGACCCTGCGCGATTCCGAGCGCAAGGTCCAGTGGCTGGCGGCGATCGTCCGCAACGAGGCGTTCCGGACGCACGCGCGGGTCCGCCCCGATCCGACATCGATGATCGATCTGCAGGAGGGGGTCGAGGACGAGCACGTGCTGGCGGCGGTCGAGTCGGCCGACCTGCACGCGGCGCTGGCGGGGCTCAACGAACGCGACCGCCGCCTGCTCGAGATGCGCTATCAGGAGGATCTGACGCAGGCGACGATCGCCCGTCGGCTCGGCATCCCGGAAGGGACCGTGAAGGTGCGGCTGCACCGGGCCCGCAACAAGCTGCGGCGCGCCTACGTCGTCCAGTAGCGCTGTACAGGCGGGCGACCTCGAGAAGGCGAACTTCGGACCCCTGTACAACGACGCTCGCCCCCGGCGCGGCGAACATTTGCCAATGAAGACGGCAGAGCGGCAGATCGTCGCCTTCGGCGGCGGCGGCTTCTCGATGGAGTCGGGCAACCCACTGCTCGACGACTACGTGCTCGGCCTGACCAAGGCGGAGCGGCCGCGCGTCTGCTTCCTGCCCTCGGCCAGCGGCGACGCCGACCACTACGTCGTCCGCTTCTACCGCGCCTTTGCCGCCCACCGCTGCGAGGCCAGTCACATCTCGCTCTTCCGCCGCGAGCAGGGTCCCTCCGACCTGCGCCGCCACCTCCTCTCCCAGGACCTGATCTACGTCGGCGGCGGCAGCGTCGTCAGCCTGCTCGGGGTCTGGCGGGCGCACGGAATCGACGCGATCCTGCGCGAGGCCTGGAGAGCGGGGGTGGTCCTCTGCGGTCTCTCCGCTGGTTCGCTCTGCTGGTTCGAGGAAGCGGTGAGCGGCTTCCACGGCGAGCCGCGGCGGGTGCGGGGGCTGGGGCTGCTGCCGTTCAGCAATTGCGTCCACTACGAGCGCGGCGGCCGGCGCGGCGAGGCCTACCACCGCTTCCTGCGCGAAGGGATGCGCGGCGGCTACGCGGCCGAGGACGGCGCCGCCCTCCATTTCTGCGGCGAAGAGCTGAGCCGGGTGGTCGCCTCGCGGCCGCAGGCGCGCGGCTACCGGCTCGACGTCGCCGAGCAGGGAGTGGTCGAGATGCAGATCGCGACCGCTTACCTGGGAGACCGGGAGCAGTTCCCGGCCGCCCCCCTGCCGGAGGCGCTTTCGACCGCCCCGGCTGCCTGATGGGCGCCGAGGGACGCCTTCCCGCGGCGGCGACGCCGGTGCGTCGCGTCCTCGCCCTCGGCGGGCACGAGTTCAGCTCGCGCCCTCCGGACCGGGCCGTCTGCGAGCTGCTGCTGCGCCTGGCGGGCGAGCGCGGCGGCAGCCGGCCGCGAATCTGCATCCTGCCGACCGCCAGCGGCGACACCTCCGAGCAGATCGCCAGCTTCTACGCCGCCTTCGGCGAGCGCTCCTGCGAGCCCTCCGACGTCTCCCTCTTCCGGCTGGGACGACGGCCGCTGGCGCTGCGCGACCACCTCCTCTCCCAGGACCTGATCTACGTCGGCGGCGGCAGCATGGTCAACCTGCTGGCGGTCTGGGAGGCGCACGACGTCGCCTCGATCCTCAGCCTCGCCTGGCGGCAGGGGATCGTCCTCGCCGGCCAGAGCGCCGGGGCGATGTGCTGGTTCGAAGCGGGGATCACCAAGTCCTCCGGCAAGCCGCTGGCTGCCGCCGGTCTCGGCCTCCTCCAGGGCAGCCTCTGCGTCCACTACAACGACGAACCCGAGCGCCGCGCCGCCTACCTCGACGCCGTCGGCGACGGGATGCCGGATGGCTACGGGCTCGACGACTACGCCGGCCTGCTCTGGGAGGGGGAGGGAGCGCCCGCCGCCCTCACCGCCCGCCGCGGCGCCCGCGCCTACCGCGTCACCTCCCAGGAAGGCGAGGTGACCGAGTCTCCCCTTCCCGCTCGCTTCCTCGCCGCCCCAGCGCCGGCCGCCCTGCGCGAGGACATCGCCGAGTTCCGCCGCTTGAAGACGATGCGCAAGCGCGCCGGCTGGTTGGGTTAGATTTACTAATCGACATGTGGGGACCGAGGCGCCTGGTCGTGCTCGCATCCGTCACCGCTGCGCTCATCGCTGGCTGCGGCTCGGGCGAGGAAGCCGAACCGGTGACCCCGCCGGTCGCCAATCCCGCCCGGGCGAAAACCCTCGCCGGTCGTTATGAGCCCGACCTGATGCTCGAAAAGCACGATGGGTTCTGGCCGGTGGCGGTGCGGACGATCGACCTGCTCCGCTCGGGATCCATCCGCACCTGCCTCGCCGAGCGGCCTGGGGCCCACTGCTCTCCGACGCGCATCCGCGAACTCCCCTGGGCGTCGGGCCCGGCTTCGTCGTATCTCGACTATCCCGCCAACAGTCACAGCCCCGATGCAGAGCACGAAGGGGCGGTGCAGGCGCTCGGGGGCGACGCCCCTGGTACCGGCGCCCGCATCTACTACTACGTGACGGGCCGCGACCCCGACCGGCCGATCACCCTCCAGTACTGGTTCTACTACCCGTTCAACTACCTGGAAGCGCATCTCTTCGCCGGCGCGTCTGTCAACACCGACCTGCACGAGGGGGACATCGAGGGGATGGCGCTCCTGCTCTCCGCTCACCAGCATCGTCCGATCTACGTGTGGATGCCGCGCCATCGCGATGAGGGCGAGCGTTTCGCTTGGACCGAGGGCGCGCTGCAGTTGCGGGAAGGCCACCCGGTCGGTTACGCGGCCAAGGGCAGCCACGCGACCTACGAATCGTGCGGACGCAAGTTCCGCACCGCCCTGGTGCTGGGTGGCCTCGCCGACAACGTCGTTCCCGACGACTATTTCTCCTGCGAGCCAAGGGCCAGCTACGAACTGGGGGCCGGGGTCCCGGCCATCGACCTCGCTCGCACCTGGTGGGCCTGCTGGCCCGGTCACCTCGGCGACGCCCCGCACCATTCCTCGCCGCTCAGCGAAATCTACGCCGATGGCCCGAGCTCGCCGCTGTACCAGCAGAGGTTCGAACTGCGCGAAGCCGATCCCTGCGCGCAGGTGGACCCCCCGGCCGCTCCACGAGCCGGCCAGGAACTGCTCGACGACCCGGAAACGGCGCAAGCTCTCGAGGAAGCGGGCGGCCGCCTGAACGAACTGTTCCGCAGCTGCGACGACTGGTGGCAGCGGCCGCCCGACGGCAGCTACATGGTCGCCTGCGATCAGGGCACGTTGGATTCGTTCTTCGAATCCGGCCTCGAAAATCCCGGCGCCCAGAACCTGCGCATCGAGGGGGACCCGGAAGCGCGTGGGCCGACGGTGCCGGCGGTGTTCGCCGCGCCTGAACCGGGCGGGATCGACGGTGCGACGATCGAAACGGACCAGGTCGCACATCCGGTCGTCTTCGCCGCGATCCGCGACGAAGAGAAGGTCAAAGTCGCCCGTTTCCCCGAAATCACCCTGGAGCCGGGGCAGCGGCTGCGCCTGAAGCGCGGCAACGACGCACGCTGGCGGCTGGTGGACGTCGCTCACGGAGAACGGACCGTGACGGCGGCCGAGGTACACGAAACCGAAGCGCCGACTCCGCCCCAGCAGCCAACGATCCTCGCAGCCGAACGTCACGGCGGATCGATCGAGCTTCGCTTCCACGGCGGCGCCGATCCCGAAACGAGCTTCGTCGTCTACGCCGGCACCAGCCGTGAAGACCTGCTCGAAGGAGGGCGTTCGGTGGGCGCCCTCGAAGGCCGGCGAGACGGCGAATACGAGCTGACGATCGAAGACCCCGAACGCCGGCTCCACCAGGTTCGGGTCGTCGCCTTCGACGAAGCGGCCCGGGCGGCGAGCCCAATCGCCCCCGTCGGGGCCGGATAGCGCCGCGGCCTGCGCCGGTACAGTCCGACCCTCACCGCATGGCTGTTTCCCATTCGACCTCTATCCCTCTCCGGCCGCCGGCGGCGCGGTCGGGTCGCCACTCTCTTCGCCCAGTTTCTCCCGAGCGATGTAGTCCTCGGCCAGCAGTAGGTTGTCCTTCGAGCGCTCGACCACGTTGAGCAGATCGCTCATCAGCGCCACCTCCTCGACCTGCTCCTTGACGAACCACTGCAGGAACTGCTCGGCGCGGTAGTCCTTGAGCTCGCGGGCGAGCTCGAAGAGGGAGAAGATCTCGCTGCTGACCCGCCGCTCCTGCTCGAGCGCCATCCGCACCGGGGCGCCGCCGTCGTCGAAGCTGGTCTGCTGCGCCTTGATGTCCGGGATCCGCACCTCCTCGCCGACGTCGAGCAGGTACCGGATTATCATCATCGCGTGCTCGCGCTCCTCCAGCGCCTGGCGGTAGAAGAAGGCGGCGAGGCGGGGGAGGGTTGCGGCGTCGTAGTAGACGGCGGCCGCCACATACTGCTGGTGGGCGGCGAACTCGTTGGAGATCTGCTCGTTGAGGGCGTCGGCGAAAGACTTGTCGGGCATCTCGGCTCCTTTCGGGGGCGGGCACCCGCAACGTAGCCGAAACTGCGAATTCGGCCAGCCGAAGCAGGCGTTCGGGAACCCGAACGCCTAGAGCCGCCAGCGGAAACCGAGCTCCTCGATCGCCGGCTCCAGCGGGCTCGCCGGCAGGCCGGGCTTCGTTGCGCGCTCGGGGTCGTTGTAGCCGCCCGGGGCGACGTCGTTCGGCGTGTCCGGGTGGAAGATCGAGGCGAGGTACTGGATCTGCCCGCGCCCCTGGCCGAGCTCGGTCTGGCCGCCGCCGTAGGCGCCGATGCCGCGTTCCTCGCAGTAGTCGTAGGCGGCGAAGAGGTTGCGGATCGGGCCAAAGCGGGAGGGCTTGATGTTGACCGTCTTGGGTGGCGACCAGAGCATCGCCTCGATGTCGGCAATCGAGTGGATCGGCGCATCCCAGGTGACCCGCTCGTGGACCGGGTCGAGCAGCGGTTTCGTCTCCTCGTTGACGTCGGGGTCCTCGAGCCAGGCGTCGGGGAAGGCCTCGATCAGCTTCGCGTAGAGCCCGGGATCGGTTTCGACGTCGACCGGGGTGTCTTTGTAGAAGCCCTTGAGGTCGAGCGAGTCGACCGCGCCGGTCTCGACCAGCGCCGCGATCAGCTCGTCGTCCCAGTCGTTGGTCGGGTCGAGCTTGAAGCGCAGCGTCGGGTAGACCGCGAGCCGCGCCCGCAGCGGCTCGATCGAGGAGCGTTGCCCCTCCTCGAAGCCGGCGAGGCGCATCGAGTTGACGAAGTTCAGCGGCCGCGGCTTGCGCCCCAAGGCGGCGGCGAGGTTGGTGCCGGCCTGGCGCAGCGCCAGGTCCAGCGCCGCCGACTCGAACGCCCAGCGGCGGTAGTCGCGGGAGACGTCTTCGCGCACCGGCTCCCCGGCCGGGAAGAGGTCGATCTCCTCGAGCCGGTCGGAGAAGGAGGCGAAGGTATACCTGCCAGCCAGCCCTTCGGGCGGGCCATGATCCTGCTGGCCAATGTGATCGATCGCGTCATAGACCACGTCCTCCCCGATCCCCTCATGACCACCACCGCGCAACTTGACGATCGTCGTCAGCCGTTCGAACGACCCCAGCGTGAGGCTAAGCCCTTCGAACTCACAGCTCTCAATCTGAAGGGGTAGGCCCGCGATCGCGTCGAAGCTGGACACCGCCTGAGCCTAGAGGAGTCGGGTGAGGGGGTCGCCGGACACTCCCCGCTTTTGTCCGCCGACCCCCTCA
>JBQCIG010000052.1:0-4228 GCA_051953975.1 Solirubrobacterales bacterium
CTCTGCTCGCCGACCTCCATCAGTTCGTACAGCGCCCGTTTGAGGATCTCGTTCACTTCTCCCCAGCCCTGCTCGTCGACGTTCAGCGGAGTCCTGCTCAGGTGCTTGTCCGCGCCTTCGAAACCGCCCGTGAGGAGCGCCTCCTGGAGCTCTTCGGATACCACCCGGAGCAGCTGCAGCGTGATCGGCTGCCCGTCGCGGGGGTCGACTTCGTCCCATTCCTCGGCGGTGAACATGGGGCGTTTGGAGAGGCGGTAGATGTGCTCGGTGCGCCCACCGTGGCGCACTTCTTCCTCGAGTTCGACGCAGTCCAGCTCCCGCAGGACTTTGATGTGGTGGGCCGTGAGATTGAGGCTCACGTTGTCGAGCTGCCTGGCGATGCGGGAAGGGCTGCTTGGCCCCTCCGCGAGGATGTTCAGGATGTCCACTCGCGTCGGGTGCGCGAGCGCCTTGATCATCCGCTGGTCGAGTAGAGATGGTCCGTTTTTCCCCACGCTCCCCAGGCAAGTTAGCCGCTCAGCGGCTTTGGTCTAGCGCTCTGCAAGCGCTCCCCCGTGACTGCGGAACCCCCGCGGTACCCTCGAAGAAATCGCCGATGTTCCCCTCGCCCGAAAAAACACCGGAGTTCGAATACCGACTGGCAAAGGTGCTTGAACACCCTGTCCGGATTGAGCTCCTCAGGCTCCTCGCCGAATCCGACACCCTCAGCCCCTCCGAGGCCCTCGAGCGCCTCTCCGAAGACGGCCTCCGCCTCAGCAAGGTCACCTACCACGCCCGGGTGCTCGACCAGTTCGGCCTGGTCGAAGGAGCAGGCCAGCCAGACCCCGACCGCGGAGTCCCCTTCCGCGTCACCACCAGCGGCGAATTCGCCCTCGCGGCCCTGGGCTACACGCCGCGAGAAGGTCGCTAGCTCGCGGCACCCTGGGTTCCAGCCGGTGCAGCCTCGCGTAAAGTGGGGCGGGTGATCAGGGCACTTGACGCCGGCTCGAAGCGTCCGTAAAGGACCTCCCGGTTGCTTGCGCCAGCACGGCGAACGGCTACAAGCGCAATCAAGGCAGTTGCGACCGTCGCAAGTGCCGCAATCGAAGCCCAGACGACGATGCATTAATCGGTCGTTAGGGCTAGTGGCAATGCGATCGACAGGGCCACCAAGGCGTCTCGTCGATGAAGCGTTCGGCAATCGCATCGAAGATTGGATCTGCCTCCACAGGCGTGTACTCGGGGGATCGAGTCAGGCAAACCACATCGAATGGCTTCGCGGCTTGGTACTCGCGCCAGACCTTGGTGGCAAACGGAACTGCCGGGTCACGGTGCTCGATGACCCTGGGTCCGCCAAATCTGCCGATGAAGTCTTCGTGGGTACCGACCACTTGGAGGTGATCTGCTTGAAGATCGAAGCCCTGCATCAGCAAGAACATCAAGTCGCTAGGGCGTGCGCCGTCTGAACGCTCGGCACAGGAGTTAGTGACATAGGTAAGCCCGGAAAGCCAGCCACAGGCAAGGGCAAACATCAACCAGTTGCCGTCGCTTACTGCTTGGTTTCCCAGATCGAGCATCTCCTCACGGGAATGAGGTCGGCGAGCCCTCAAAATCTCATACCGATTCTCAATCGGCTCAAAGGCAAGCTCGCTCATCACGTAGGCGTAGCCGGCGTCGCCAAGGCCGAGATCCGCATGAGCATCGACGTGTACGACCTCTAGCGGCGCCGTCATTTGACCTCCTTGGAGGGCTTCGCCCCAGCGGTAGAAGATCTCGTTGTGGTGCTCAACCACGAAACCGGGCCGCCGCTCGGTCAATAGGCACTGCTCGACGAGAAAGGCGATTGCGTCGTCGAGCGGCCAAGGCGGGTACTCCTCGGGGTCTAGCCGACTCTCTGCCGAATCGACGTAGTGAGCAGTTCCGTGGAGGAAGAAGTCGAGATCGAGATCGAGGACTCGGAGTGGACCCCTTTTAGCGCTGGCCAGACTCATGAGGTTCGCAACCCCGTGACCCTCCTTCGAGGCTCATTAAATCCATGAAGTCGACTGTGTGCGTGCCGCCGGAGCACGAGCAGAGTCTCGCGCTTGCTACGGCGGAAGCCAGCAAAAAACACATAGAGATACAGCGACCCGCCGGGCTGGATTGCCGGGCGGGCCTTAAGTAGCGCTCCAAACTGTGCCTATGCCTTGCGGATCGCGATCCTTCTAGCTCGCCACTTGGCGACGAAGGCTTCTCCGAGGGGCTGGGGCATAGTCCAACGTGTCCTCTATGGCGACGAGTGGGGATCGCCCCGGCGCGCCGCAAAAGTAGGCTCGCACACGATCCGGCGGGAAACTGGATGCAGCCCGCTTCTAGAGGATGACTATCCGTTGAGTCGTCGATCAGCGACTTCGTAGACAGTCTGCGCATTGGACCCCCGCGGATGGTGACGCACCCCAAAGGCGACAGCTCGCAAAGCCATCGGGCGATTCGGATGGGTCACGGCGATGAAGACAGCGCCGAAGCGGCCGTCCGGCCACGGGATGTAGGTCTTCACGCAGCCGCCGAGCCTGGTGCCGTCGCGGCCTTCTGCCTGACAGGCCATAAGGCGCGATTTGGGAATCCCGCCGAGACGGCGTACCTCTTTGTGAAACAAGCGCAATGCCTCCTCGGCGCTCGCCGGCAGGTGCGCGAGGTCTTCCTCCAGGGCGTCGTCGTCAAAGCCGACCGGGAAGACCGGCTCGGATTGCGGTTCGACCACCCTCAGCCCTCGTCGTCGGTGGGCAGCGACCCGAACTGGCGCTCGAACTCCTGGGGATCGAGCCGCTGCTCGCCGTGACGCGCGAGGATCGCTTCCACAGAGGTATCGCGTCCCTCCACCGCCTCAAGTGCAGCCAATGCTGCGTCCACCCGATCCTCGGGCAGATGGTCAAGCACGGCGTGGGCTTTCTCGCGGGTCGTCACAGCTTGGATTGTACCCCGGCGCCCGGGACGCCAATTGGAGTCCTTGAGAGCTGCAGATGAGAATGCTCGTGCGCCAGTCGTGCGCCAGTGCGACACGAAAACAGCCGGCTTCAGCCGGAGACAACCGGACAACGATAGCGCTCAGGAACAGCCCGCAAACCGCTCTAACAAGCCAAAATCCCTGCTCAGTCGAAAAAGGCGCCTACCGGAATCGAACCGGTGTAAACGGCTTTGCAGGCCGCTGCGTAGCCACTCCGCCAAGGCGCCGAGGGAGGGAGGAAGGGTAGCGGCGCTCAGGCGGATTCGGCCGGGCGGCTACTGCTCGTAGTCCTCGACGGTGCCGCCGTCGCGCATGCTCGCATCGTCGGGGTCGTCGCCGGCTTCGCGGAGGGAGCGGCGCTGGCGGAGGTAGTCCCAGGCCTTGTCGAGCTGGACCTGGAGCTCTTCGAGGCGGGCGTGCTCATCATCGTCGAGGCCTTCGCCCTCATGACGATGCAGGAGCGCCTCCTCCTCCTGGACGAGCTGGTCGATGCGGTCGAGCACTTGCTGGTCGTCCATGCCTGGCTCCCTACCCGGTTGCGGTCGATTCGAGCACCTGGAAGCTTATGCCCGCCCGCTGCAACCGCTCGAGCAGCGCGTCGCCCATGGCGACGGCGGTGGTCAGCTGGCCGGAGCGTTCGGGCAGCTGGTCGAAGGCGAGGCAAAGGCCGGACTCGGCCAGCATCTTCGAGGTCTCGCTGTAGCCGGGGTCGCCGCCGCTGACCTCGGTGACGGCCCGCTTCCCCCCGCCTTCGCCGCGGAAGACGATGCGGAACCAGCTGCGCTCGCGCTCGGCCTCGCTCGGCCCCTCCCCCGGCGCTTTCAGCCTCAGCAGCAGCTTGCGGGTCGGCGGCAGCTGCGCCAGCAGGCCGGCGGTGCCGACGCCACCGGCGATCGCACCCACGGTGGCGAGGTGCTTGGCGACCATGTGGTGACCGTAGGTGAACTCGGGGCCGTAGCGGTCGAGCGCGGCGGCCGAGCGACGGACGACCGCGCCATCGATCGTCGGCAGCGGCACCGTCCAGCCGCCGAGCCGCTCGTCGTGGCGGATCCGCGCCGGCGCGGAGTGAATCTTGCGCTCGGCGGGGCGCGGCTCCGCTCGGCGGCGCTCCTTGGCGGCGCTCAGCGTCTGGCGGGCGCGGGCGAAGCCGTTGATCGCCGAGTGGAAGGTGCCACCGGAGAAGCGGGCGTTGGTCTTGACGTAGCCATTGACCGTCAGCGGTACCCCCTCCGGCAACTGCTGCACGGTGAAGTAAGCGCCGAGGTC
>JBQCIG010000053.1:0-5270 GCA_051953975.1 Solirubrobacterales bacterium
GGGCCGGTGCGGGGGGGGGTGGGGGTTTTCCTCGGGTGTCCCTCCCTTGTTGTGGTGGGGGGTGCTTCCCCGGGCTCGCCCCATCAGCGCTCACTCGGTTTTCTTCCACCGCTTGGCCCACGCCTTCAGCTCGCGCAGCGCCGGATCCAGCTCCATCCCGGCCTCGGTCAGTGAGTAGGTGACGCGCACCGGCGTCCCCGCTTCGACGACCCGCTCGACCAGCCCCTCCTGCTCAAGCTCGCGCAGGCGCTGCGAGAGCAGCCGGTCGGAGAGGCCGGGGATCGCCTTGCCGAGCTCGGCGTAGCGCATCGGGCGCTCGGTCAGGGCGCAGACGATCGCGCCGGTCCAGCGCTTGCCGATCAGCTCGATCGCATGGTGAAAGTGCGGGCAAACCGCCCCCGCAACCTCCTCCTGAACCTGGGTCATGCTTCCCGGTTCCATCTCTTCGAGCTTACTGAACGTAAGTGACGGGCCGATCGGGGTGGGCAGGACCCCCTAATCAGGCCGTACAAGGCCCCGTGCCTACTTCCTCGGCAGTGTGCCGAAGGGCTTCTCGTACTTGCTCAGCTGGGATAGCGAAGCCGCCGCGCGGCCCGCTGGTGGTCGCGGCGAAGACGGTGCCGACGACGTGGCCACTAGCATCGACCAGCGGCCCGCCGGAGTTGCCGCTGCGCACCGAGCCACTGAGCGCGGTGATCGTCCGTTCGACCGAGCCGTTGCCGTAGGAGTCCTCGCTGATCGTGGTCCGGGTTTCGCCGATCCGGGCCGGCGAGAGCGTGTAGGGGCCGTTTTCGGGATAGCCGAGGACGGCGGCGTCCTCCCCCTCGTGCCGCTGCGCGCTGACCGGCAGCGGCGGCAGCGTCGTGCCGACCCGCAGCAGCGCCAGGTCGAGGCGCGGTTCGTAGTAGATCGGGGTGGCGTCGAGCTGGGCACCTTCCTGGGTGGTGACGGTGGTGTCGTCGGCGCCGGCGATCACGTGCGCGTTGGTGACGATGACTTCCGGTTCCACCACCCAGCCCGAGCCCTCGATCCCCAGCCCGCAGGCGGTGCTGAGGACGCGGACGACGGAGCGGCCGGCGTGGAGCACGTCGGGGTCGGAGGCGATCGCCGAGTCGGGCGGGGCGACCGGCGCGGCCGGTCCCAGCACCGTCGGCGCCGGGTCGACCCGGTCGAGCGCGTTCAGCAGCGGCCCGGTCGGCGGCAGCACGTCGTTGAGGCTGCGCAGGATCAGCGACTGCTGGATGTCGGCCCGCAGCCGGGCCGTCGAGGGAGCGTGCAGGAGCACCGCGCCAAAGACCCAGGCCAGGCCGAGCGCCACCGAGGCGATCAGCGCCGCCCCGCCGGCGCCGTCGGCGGTGCGCAGGAACGGCCGTCTGAGGAGCCGCTCCCGGATCCCCAGCGCGTAGCTCTCCAGCGTCACCGCCGCGAGCGCCCCCGCCAGCAGCGCCCCCAGCGCCCCACAAAGCGGGGCGTAGGGCGAATCGGCCCCCTTGTTCAGCAGCAGCGGACCGATCCGGCTGCCGATGAAGGCGCCGGCGGCGAAGCCGAGCAGGGTGAGGGCACCGACGATCAGGCCCTGGCGGTAACCCCAGAGGGCCAAGGCGATGGTGAAGGCGAGGATCGCCCAGTCCAACACAGTCACCCTTGAATAGAAGCATGCCGGGAGAGCCTCCTTTACCTTTCGGCCGGTGAATCAGTTGCCATCTGAGGCGGAGCGCCGCCGCCGCCTCCTCACCCGCACCCTGCCGCTGGCCGGCGTGGCGCTGGTCGCCTTTATCGTCGGCCTCTCCGCCGGCTCCTCGGGCTCGCCGGAGAAGGACGCCGCGCAGCGCTTCGCCGACGCCTGGGAGAGCAAGGACTTCAAGGCGATGTACGCGGAGCTGAACCAAGCCTCGCGGGCGCGGGTCGCGCGTAAGGAGTTCGAAGCGGCCTATCGCGAAGCCGAAGAGACGGCGACGGCGCGCGCGGTCGAAGCGGGATCGGCCGGGGACGCCGAATCAAGCGGGAATATCAAGCTGGTGCCGGTCGACATGAAGATCGCGACCGTCGACTTCGGCGAAGTTGACGGCGAACTGGAAGTGCCCTACGCCGACGGCGGCGTCGAATGGGATCCGAGCCTCGTCTTCCCGGGCCTGCGCAAGGGCGAGGAACTCGCCGCCGACGTCGAACTAGCCGAACGGGCGCCGATCCTCGCCCGCGACGGGACGCCGCTGGCCGAGGGCCCGGCCGAAGAACGCGAACACCCGATCGGCAGCGCCGCGATCGACGTCACCGGCGAAGTCGGCGAGGCCTCCGAAGAAGAAATGCCGAAGCTCGCCCGCCACGGCTTCTCGCCGGAAACGCCGGTCGGGATCACCGGCCTCGAGCGCGCCTTCAACACCCGCCTCGCCGGCAAGCCCGGCGGCTCGCTGCTGGCCGTCTCCGGGGACGGCTCCTCGGTCCGCACCCTCGCCAAGTCGAAGCCGCAGAAGGGCGCGCCGGTGAAGACGACGATCGACCCCAACCTGCAGGAAGTGGCGGTCTCGGCGCTGGCCGGCCGCGCCGGCGGCGTCGCCGTGCTCGACGCCCAGACCGGCGACGTCCGCGCCCTCGCCGGCCAGGCCTTCTCCGCCCCCCAGCCTCCCGGCTCGACCTTCAAGATCGTCACCACCACCGCCGCCCTGGAGGCGGGCAAGGTCAGCCTCGACGACGAATTCGAAATCACCAACGGGGTCAACGTCGGCGGCCGCTTCCTCAATAATGCCAACGGCGAGTACTGTGGCGGCACCTTCCGCCAGGCGTTCGCCGAGTCCTGCAACGCGGTCTTCGCGCCGCTGGGGCCGGCGGTCGGCAACGACAAGCTGGTCGAAACCGCCGAACGGTTCGGCTTCAACTCGCCGCCCTCGCTCTACGCGCCGCGGATCATCCGCGAAGTCGAACCGGGTGAAGCGACGATTCCGACCGAAATCGGCGAAGAAATCGACCTCGGCGTCTCCGCGATCGGTCAGGGCGAAGTGCTGGCAACCCCGCTGGAGATGGCGAGTGTGGCGCAGACGGTCGGCAACGACGGCGTCCGCATGCCGACCTCGATCGTCGCCAACGAGAAGCTGCGTCCGCATGCCGAACCGGTGCGGGTGATGTCGAAGAAGATCGCCGGCGAGCTGACGGAACTGATGATCGGCGTCGTCAACGAAGGGACCGGCACCGCCGGCGCCATCCCCCAGGCCCAGGTCGCCGGCAAGACCGGCACCGCCGAGCTCGGGCCGAAGCCGGGCCAGGAGAACTCCGCAAACCCGGTCCAGATCAAGGACGCCTGGTTCTCCGCCTTCGCCCCGGCCGAAAAGGCGAAGCTGGCGGTCGGGGTGCTGCTGATCGAAGCCGAAGCGGCGGGCGGCGAAGTCGCGGCGCCGATCGCGGCGGAAGTCCTCTCGGCCGGAATCGGTTAGAGGTCGATGGTGACTTCGCCCTTTTCTTCTGCGCCTTCGATGTGAAGGGTGAGGGGGCGGGCCTCGGAGACTTCTTCGGGGAGGAGGAAGATCGCGACCGAGCCCTCGATCGGGCCCTGCTGGGCGGGCGAGTCGAGCACGGGGATCTGTTCTTCCGGTTCGACCGGGCCGCCGAGCTGGAGCGCGAAGACGCTTTCGCTGGGGATCGCTTTGTATTCGTTGCCGTCGACGTCGGTGATCGAGAGCGACGTGGGCAGCGTCTGCGCTTCGTCGCTTTCGTTCTGGACTTCGAAGAAGACGCCGAAGTAGGTCTTGCCTTTCGGCGGTTCCGGCAGGCCGGCGAGGTAAGCCGCGTCCTCGCTGTCGTTCGGGTTGAGATAGCGGGAGAAGGTGAGGTTGTACTTCAGTTCCCCCAGCTGCAGGGGCTCGCCCTCGTTGGTGTGCTTGGAGTTGCTCGAGTAGCCGCAGGCCGAGACCCCGACGGCAAGCGCGGCCAGCACCAGGAAGGCAAGCAGCGGCGGCAGAGCTCGGCGGTCCGGGGACATCGGCGGCGGAGTCTATATAGGACTAGGGGATGCCCGTCGCGTACCGGTTGCCGCCAGCGACGGCGATCCGCTCGGCGAGCGGTTGGTCGGACTCGAGCCGGTCGCGGAGGCGGCGCAGCGCCTCGCGCCAGCCGCGCTCCTGCCAGACCGAGGCGGCGCTGAGCAGCTCCAGCGCGCGGTCGAGGGCGGGCGGCTCGGTCCAGTGGGAGAGGCGGACGGCGGTAAGCCGCCCGGCCGCCTCCGTCAGCTCCCAGACCGTGTGGTTGGGAATGCGGTTGGCGCGGCCGCCCTGCCCCGCCTCGACGATCCGGAACGGCTCCTCGGTCGCGACGATCGCGGTGTCCATCCAGACCTTGCGCAGCGGCTGGTCGACCCGGAACCGCGCCCCGGCGCCGACGCCTGACGAGTCGATCCGGGTGAGGTGGAAGTCGGTGAGGAAGTGGTCGGTGAAGGAGGGCCGGGCGGCGAGGTCGGCGATCGCCGCGAAGACCCGCTCGCGGGGGACGTCGATCTCGATCTCGGCGCGGATGGGACCCATGGGCGCCGGGATTCTAGTGGGGATGACAGGAACCCCATTGCACAGCAAAAATGGAGTGATTCTTATAGAAGACCGGGTTAGTATCGGGTCTACCAGTCAGGGAAGGAGTGAGTCCGATCTTCAACAGCGCCGCCAGTCCGGCGGGCGAGGCTTTCGCCGCCGGTTCCATGCCCGGAGAGGGCACCTACTTCTGCCTGGTCTGCGGCTCGCAGGTGGCGCTGCGCGAGACCGACGAGCTGCCGGGCTGCTCCCACTGTGGGGCGACCCGCTTCCGCCGCGACTCGATGTTCTCGTCGATGCAGGAGCACGGCTCGCCGACGGTGGAGTTCGCGATCGCGGTCGAGCACGACCCGCCCGGCTGGCTCGACGAGGCCCGCGCGAGGGTGACCGAGCCGGGATACCACCTGGCGATGCGCGAGCGGGGAGAGATCCGGATCTTCCTCCTCGGTCCCGACTGGACCAGGATCGGGCGTTGCAACACCGCTGCGATCTGCCTCGACGACCCCAGCGTCTCGCGGCGCCACGTGATGATCTGCACCGAAGCGGACAAGCGACCGCGACTTCTTGACGACCGCAGCCTCAACGGCGTCCTCGTCAACGGCAGGAAGGTCGACATGGCCGAGCTGGAAGACGGCGACGAGCTGACGATCGGCCGCTACCGGCTCCACCTCCTGCACGTCTGACCGCGAGTATGTGAAAAAACAAAATGTAAGATTGTTTTAACACTCAAACTAACACATACCCCCCCCTTTCTACCATTTT
>JBQCIG010000054.1:0-6026 GCA_051953975.1 Solirubrobacterales bacterium
GGGGGAGACACCGGGCGCTCCGGCCATTTGAACCGCTATGCGGAACAAATGGCCGGAGCAAACCTCTGTTGGGCAGAAAAGCCTGCCGGAGCTGGCGACGCGCCAGCACGGCGTCGTCTCGATCCGCCAGCTGACCGGTCCGCTCGGCTATTCGCGCAGCGCGGTCTACCGAGCGGTCGCTGCCGGCCGCCTGCACCGGCTCTATCCGGGCGTCTACGCCGTCGGCCACACCTCGGTCTCGCTCCATGGACGGTGCTTGGCAGCTGTCCTTGCCTGCGGCCCCGATGCTCTTCTCAGCCACCTGTCTGCCGCCTGGCTCTGGGACCTCGCGAGGATCTCGCCCCTGCCCGCTTCTGTAACCACTCCGCTGCACCGCAGGCGCAGGCCGCCCCTGCGGCTCCACGAAGCGCGCTCCCTCCTAGCTCAGGACCGCGCCCTGCGGGAGGGGATCCCGGTGACGGCCCTGCCGCGGACGCTTCTCGACCTGGCCGGCGCCGTTCCCTTCGACTGGCTGCAGCAAATGGTCGAGCGCAGCGAAGAGCTCCGGCTATTCGACCTGCGGGCAGTCGACGAGTTGCTGGCGCGGACGGTCGGTCATCGCGGGCACGGTCGGTTGCGGCGGGCGATCGCGCTCTACAAGCCGTCGAGCTTCACCCGCTCCGGGCTGGAGAGGCGATTCCTCGAGCTCTGGATCCCGACGGGACTAGCGCAACCGCGGACCAACTACGTCGAGCAAGGGTTCGAGCTCGACTTCTACTGGCCGGAGCAGCGCTTCGCGGTCGAACTCGACGTCTTCGAGACGCACGGGACCCGGGCCGCCTTCGAGCGCGACCGCAAGCGGCAGGAGGACCTGTTGCTGGCCGGGATCGCGATGACCCGCGTCACCGGCCCCCGCTTGGAACGGGAACCGCACGAGGTGATCGAGCGGATCGCGCGCCTCCTCGCGCAGCGAAGCACCCGCCCAGATGGCGCCCCGGCCATTTGAACCGCTATGCGGAACAAATGGCCGGAGCAGCGCCCTGCCGCGCCTGGCTGGGCGTTATTTCGCCTGCTTGCAGGTCTGCTTCGTGAAGGCGGTCAGGGACTGGCCGTCGCGGTAGGTGAAGGTGCCGCGGGCCTTCAGCTTCTTCGAGTTCGGGCATTTGGCCGAGATGAAGCTGCGCTGGACGCCCTTGTAGCGCCATTTCTTGTTGATCTTGACCTGGAATTCCTTGAGGGCGCCGGTGCCGCCGGCGATCAGCGGGACTTCGAGGTCGAGGCGCGGGCCGTAGCCTTCCTTGTCGAACTTGGAGACGGTGCCGACCAGGACCACCGAAGCCTGCAGCGGGACCGTGCCGTAGGTGTGGAGGATGACCGTCGGCTTGCCGCCCTTAGGCACGCCGTTGAAGGCGGTGACGACCTGGGGGACTTCATAGACTTTCCCCGCTCGGAGGAGAGCCGTCGCGTGGCCGCTGCCGATTTTCGCCTTGCCGCAGGCACGTTCGGCGCCTTCGGTCGACTGACCGACCACCTTTGCCGGATTGCAAGTCGGCAGGCCCTTGGTGAACAGGGTCGCGTTCTTGTCGAAGTCGATCGTCGCGTGGACCGCCGGCACGGGAACCCCGTTGGGGTCGGTCGTGGAGGTGGTCAGCGTCGTCACGCTCAGCGTCCCCGGCGTGAACTTCTTCTTCGAAAGCTTCTTCGGCGTGATCGTCGATTCGATCGACTGCGTGTTGCCGTCGGGCCCGCTCACCACCGGCCCGGCGATCGCGGCGGTGGCGGCGATCGCGGCTGCCAGGACGACTATCCCGGCGATAAAAAATGGACTTCTGCGCATTCTCGCTCCTCAGGGTTGAATTCGGCGGCGCATCTCCCACCTTCCCTAACCGCTCCCGGCGGCCAGAGTAGCGCGTTGATTTCCAGTTAAGTCCCTGCTTACTCGGAGCTTGGCGGGGAGGCGCTCGGATACGATTCTGCGGCCGTTCCACCGGGTCGGAGGGGCCGGGGAACCCGAAAGCAACGCGACTATCCGTGGCTGCCAAACCATTAGGCGAGGAGAGTGGCCCGGCGGCAGGCCGGGGGACCACCCCAGCGCGGATTGCGACGATCGCGGCCCTGGCGGTGGCGGTGATCGTGCTGGCGATCGTTCTTCTCAGCGGCGGCGGCGGTCACAAGTACACGCTGCTCTTCCAGAACGCCGGCCAGCTCGTCCCCGACAACCAGGTCCTGATCGGCGGCTCGCCCGCTGGCTCGGTCGAAAGCATCGGCCTGACCCGTAACAACCTCGCCGAAGTCCACGTCGAAGTCGAACAGGAACTGCACGAAGGGACGACGGCCGTGATCCGGGCGACCTCGCTCTCCGGCGTCGCCAACCACTACGTCTCGATCAGCCCCGGCCCGAACAGCAACCCGGCGCTGGAAGAAGGGGCGACGCTGGGGCTTTCCTCGACCACGACCCCGGTCGACATCGACCAGTTCTTCAACACCTTCCCGCCGCCGGTGCGCAAGGCCCTCGGCGAGTTCATCCGCGGCAACGCGGCGATCTACGCCGGCCAGGGCAAGAACGCCAACAACTCCTACAAGTACTTCGGCACCGCACTCAACCGCGCCACCGCCTTCGCCCGCGAACTCAACGCCGACCAGCGGCTGCTCTCGCGCTTCGTCGTCAGCTCCTCGCGGCTCAGCACCGCCGTCGCCGGCCGCGGCGAACAGCTCTCGAGCGCGATCTCCAACGCCAACACCGCCTTCAACTCGATCGCCGGCCAGACCGAAGCCTTCGACCAGACCCTGCGCGAGCTGCCGCCGGTGCTGCGGCAGTCGAACACCACCTTCGTCAACCTCCGCGCCGCCCTCGACGACCTCGAACCGCTGGTCAACACGGCGAAGCCGGCGACGAAGGAACTGGCGCCGTTCCTCGCCGAACTGCGGCCCGTCTTCCAGAAGCTGGTCCCCTTCACCCGCAACCTGAAACTGGTCGTCCACCGACCCGGCAAGGGCAACGACGCCGCCGACCTGCTGGCGACGCTGCCGGCGGTCCAGCAACGCACCTCGAAGGCCTTCCCGCACTCCGAAGCGGCGATCCGCGCCTTCCAGCCGAACCTCAACTTCATCCGCGCCTACACCCCCGACTTCTTCAACGCGGTTGGCAAGCTCGGGGCGGTTTCCGGTTACTACGACGGCAACGGCCACTACGTCCGCGCCGCCACCGCCGCCCAGAACCTCTTCAAATACAACCCTGTCACCGGCGCCCTCGAACCGATCACGCGGGCCGAACAGTACGACGCCTTCGGTTCCTCCGCGCCGGTTCGTCGCCGCTGCCCCGGCGGCGCTACCCAGCCGGCCCCAGACGGCTCCAACCCCTTCGTCGGGGGCGGCAGCGTCAGCCCCTCCGAATGCAACCCGGCCGACGTGCCCCCCGGACCATGAGCAAACGGCTGATACTCACGGCGGCGGTGGTCGGGGCGATCGTCCTCGTCGTCTTCCTGCTCTCCGGCGGCGGCAGCTCCTCCGGCTACCGGGTGCGGGCGGTCTTCGACAACGGCGCCTTCATGGTCCCGGGCGAGCAGGTGCGGGTGGCGGGGGCCAACGTCGGCACGATCGAATCGGTCGGCGTCTCGATGCCGGGGGAAACGGTCGCCTACAAGAACGGCAAGCCGGTCGCCAAGCCGGGCAAGGCGATCATCGTCATGGACATCACCGACCCCGGCTTCCAGGACTTCCGCCAGGACGCCACCTGCCTGATCCGGCCGCAGTCGCTGATCGGCGAGAAGTTCGTCGACTGCCGCCCGACCCTGCCGCGGGCGCCCGGCACCGAACCGCCGCCGCCGCTGAAGCAGGTCCCCAGCGGGGAACCCGGCGCCGGCGAGTACCTGCTGCCGCTCGGCAGCAACGGCACCAGCGTCGACCCCGACCTGATCAACGACATCAACACCCTGCCCTACGCGCAGCGCTTCCGCTTGATCCTCAACGAACTCGGCGCCGGCCTCGCCGGTCGCGGCGAAGACATCGAAGTGCTGGTCAAGCGCGCCAACCCGGTCCTGCGCGACGTCGACCGCCTCTTCGGCATCCTCTCCGCCCAGCGCAACCAGCTGGCGCAGCTGGCGAGCGATTCGGAGACGATCCTGCGGCCGCTTTCGCGCGAGCGCAGCCACGTCGCCGGCTTCCTCAGCAACGCCGGCGCGGCCGCCGAAGCCAGCGCCGAAAAGGGGCCGGAACTGGAAGCAGCGCTGCAGAAGTTCCCCACCTTCCTGCGCGAATTCCGCAAGACGATGGTCAGCCTCAAATCCTTCTCCGACGCCGGCACCCCAGTCTTCGAAGACTTCGGCACCGCGGCGCCCTCGCTGACCGACGCGACCCGCACCCTCACCCCGTTCTCGGAAGCGCTGACCGTGGCGCTGAAGAGCCTCGGCAACGCCGGCGAAGCCTCCGGCCCGCTCTTCGCCAAAGCCGACCCGGTGGTGAAGAAGGCGCGCGACCTCGCCAAGTCGGGTGTGGTGCCGACGGGCGAACTGGCGAAGCTGTTCGTCAACCTTAAGAAGACGGGAGGATGGGACAGCCTCACCGAATTGATCTACAACACCACGGGATCATTCAACGGGTTTGATCAGTATGGGCACTTTGGACGGACGCTCGTGACCCTGACTGCCTGCGTTGAATACGCGGCCGGTCAAGGCGGTACGGCAGGAGGAGGTTGCGCATCTCGATTCCACGGGCCCGGCGTCTCGGAAGGAGGAGCGAGCACCAGCTCTGTGGACCTCTTCCGCCTTCTCGAGCGAGGGATGGAGGAACAAAACGGCGGCATCGCCACCGAACCAGGCCCCGCTATAGGCGTTGGCCAGAGCAACAGCACCGGCCATGAACCGGAAGGCAAGGCCGGCGTCGCCCAGTCCTCGAAAACCGGAGGGACCGAACCCCTCCTCAACTACCTCCTCGGGCCATGAGGAACCGCAGCGGCATCAGCGGCGTCGCCAGCAACCCGATCCTCGTCGGCGCGGTCACCGTGCTCGTCGTCATCGTCGCCGTCTTCCTCGCCTACAACGCCAACAACGGCCTCCCCTTCGTCTCCACCTACAACCTCAAGGCGCGCGTCCCCAACGCCGACGCCCTGGTGAAAGGCAACGAGGTGCGGATCGGCGGCGTCCGCGTCGGCATCGTCAAGTCGGTGAAGGCGATCAACCTCGAAGACGGCAAGCAGGCGGCCGAACTCTCGCTCAGCCTCGACAAGAGCGCCGAACCGCTGCCGGTCGACTCGACCATCATGGTGCGGCCGAAGTCGGCCCTCGGCCTCAAGTTCCTGCAGATCACCCCGGGCACCTCCTCGAAGGGCTTCAAGGCGGGCGAAACGATCCCGGTCGCCGCCGCCCGGCCGGAACCGGTCGACATCGACCAGTTCTTCGACATGTTCAACGAACGCACCCGCAACGCCATCCGCCAGAACCTCGCCGGCTTCGGCAACGCCCTCGCCGGCCGCGGCCCGCAGCTGAACGAAGCGCTCGGCGCCCTGCGCCGCTTCGCCGTCCACAGCGAGCCGGTCCTGCACACCCTGGTCGAACCCAGCACCGACTTCGCCGGCTTCTGGCGCTCGCTCGAGGACCTCTCGGCCACCGTCGCCCCCGTCGCCGAAACCCAGGCCAGCATGTTCGTCGCCCTCGACCGCACCTTTGCCGCCTTCGCCCGCGTCTCCCGCCCCTTCATCCAGGAAACGATCGAAAAGAGCCCGCCGACGCTCGACGCGGCCAACGCCGACCTGCCGGCGGTGCGGCCGTTCCTGCGCGACACCGGCCGCTTCTTCACCGCCCTGCGGCCGGGGGTGAAGGCGCTGGCCGAAACCTCGCCGGTGATCGCCGAATCGCTCCACGCCGGCATCCCCGTCCTCAACGCCTCGCCGGTCCTCAACGCCCAGCTGCAGCCGACCGCGGAAGCGCTGGTCGACTTCCAAGAAGCGCCGGGAGTCTTCAACGGCCTCGAACTGCTGACCGACACCAACCGGCTGCTGAAGCCGTCGCTGACGTACATCGTCCCGAGCCAGAAAGTCTGTAACTACTGGT
>JBQCIG010000055.1:0-17810 GCA_051953975.1 Solirubrobacterales bacterium
CGGAGCAGCGCGAGCGCTACTCGCGCCACATCCTCCTGCCCGAGGTTGGCGTCGACGGCCAGGTCAAGCTGCTGAACGCGAAGGTGCTGCTGCTCGGCGCCGGCGGCCTCGGCGCCCCGACCGCGCTCTACCTCGCCGCCGCCGGAGTCGGCACCCTCGGCCTCGTCGACGACGACGTGGTCGACGCCTCCAACCTGCAGCGCCAGGTGATCCACAACACCGAGCGGATCGGGATGCCGAAGACCACCTCGGCGCGCATCTTCATCGAAGGGCTCAACCCCGACGTCGAGGTGGTCGAGCACAACGGCCGGCTCGACGCGAGCAACATCCTCGAGGTGATCGAGGACTACGACATCATCGTCGACGGCGCCGACAACGTCCCCACCCGCTACCTACTGAACGACGCCTCGGTGCGGCTGCGCAAGCCGGTCGTCTCCGCCTCGATCCTCGGCTTCGACGGGCAGATCTCGACCTTCGTCCCCTATGAGGGGCCCTGCTACCGCTGCCTCTACCCGACGCCGCCGCCGGCCGAGCTGGCGCCGAGCTGCTCCGCCAACGGGGTGCTCGGGGTGATGGCCGGGACGATGGGCACGCTGCAGGCCAACGAGGTGATCAAGCTCGTGCTCGGCGCCGGCGAACCGCTGGTCGGCCGCCTGCTCCTCTACGAGGCGCTCGGCACCCGCTTTACCGAGCTCAAGGTCCGCCGCGACCCCGACTGCCCGATCTGCGGCGAGCACGCCGAGGAGATCCCGGAGTCGGAGATGGGCAAGTTCCCCGACTACGACGCCTTTTGCGCCGGCGCCGGCGGCGACCGCCAAAGCGCGGCTACGCCGTAAGCGCCGGCTCGACTAGGATCACCGCCTCATGGCGACCGTTCGCATCCCCCCGGTCCTGCGCCCGAAAACGGGAGGGCAGGCCGAGGTCGAGGCCGCCGGCGGCAACGTCGGCGAGGTCCTGCGCTCGCTGACCGCCGAGTACCCCGACACCGAAGGCCAGCTCTTCGGCGAGGACGGCGAGCTCAACCGCTACGTCAACGTCTACCTCAACGACGAGGACGTGCGGGTGCTCGACGGGCTCGAGACCGCCGTCAAAGACGGCGACACCGTGGTCATCCTGCCGGCGATGGCCGGCGGCGCCGCCTAGCGGTCCAGGACAAGACCCAGGAACTGCCGCGTGCGCTCCTCGCGCGGGTTCTCCAGCACCTCGGCGGGCGGGCCTTCCTCGACGATCACGCCGCCGTCCATGAAGATGACGCGGTCGGCGACCTCGCGGGCGAAGCCGATCTCGTGGGTGACGACCATCATCGTCATCCCTTCCTCGGCCAGCTCGCGCATCACGTCGAGCACTTCCTTCACCAGCTCCGGGTCGAGAGCGCTGGTCACCTCGTCGAAGAGCATCACGTGCGGGTCCATCGCCAGCGCCCGCGCGATCGCCACCCGCTGCTGCTGGCCGCCGGAGAGGGTTTCCGGGTACTGGCTCAGCCTGTCGCCGAGGCCGACCCGCTCCAGCAGTTCGGTCGCCTTCTCCCGCGCCTCCTGCTTGGAGCGGCCGAGGACCCGTTCCTGGGCCAGCGTCACGTTCTCCAGCGCCGTCTTGTGCGGGAAGAGGTTGAACTGCTGGAAGACGATCCCGACCCGCTGGCGGACGAAGTTGAGCTCCCAGCTCTCTTCGCCGGTGCCCGAGCCAGGTCCCTTGCAGATGTCGTGGCCTTCGATGAAGATCTCGCCTTCCTCGGGCGGCTCGAGCAGGTTGACGCAGCGCAGCAGCGTGCTCTTGCCGGAGCCGCTGGGCCCAAGGATGCAGACGACCTCCCCGCGGCCGACCTCGATGTCGACGCCCTTCAGCACCTCGAGGTCGCCGAATCGCTTGCAGATCCCCTGAAGGCTGACCATCGCCTCTGCCATCAGGCCACCTCGATGTGGGAACCGCGGGTGATCTTGCCCTGGTTGCGTTTGATCAGGTAGTCGACCAAGCGAGCGGCCGGAAGCGTAATCGCCAAGAACATGAAGCCCGAGAGCATGATCGCCGAGCTGTTGAAGGTTTCCGCCAGGACTTCACGGCTGAGCAGCACAGACTCGGAATAGGCGATGACGCTGGCCAGAGACGTTTCCTTCAGCAGCGAGATCATTTCGTTCAGCATCGGAGCGGGGATCTTGGTCACCGCTTGGGGAACGATGACGTGCCGCATCGCCTGCCAATGGCTCATTCCCAGCGACCGTGCTGCCTCCCTCTGGCCGCCAGGCACCGCTTCGATTCCCGCTCGATAAACCTCGGCCATGTAGGCGCCATAGACGAGGGTCAGGCCGAGGACCGCATACCAGAACGGATCGGGCTGCCCGAACCAGTGGGGGATGCGAATGTCTTTGGGAAGGAAGTTGAGGTAGGGAATCCCACCCGAGATCAGCAGGAGGACGATCAGCACCGGAATCGCCCGGAAGACGTCGATGTAGGTGATCGTCAGTCCCCGCAGCGGCATGAATTTCCTGCCGGGAAGCTGGCGCATCAGCGCAAGGAAGAGACCGAAGGCAAGCGCCAGGACCACCGTCACCGCGAAGAGCAGCAAGTTGCGCAGGAAGCCTTCCAGGATTTCGCTGAAGTGCGCTCCCATGATCGTGAAGTCGAAGTACTGGTGGAAGAATTCGCTCATCGGTCTCTCCTGCTTTCGCTACTAGCCCAAAACGAAGGGGCGCCATTCCCGTGGCGCCCCTTCAATTCTCCTCTTAGGTCAAGCCTGGCTCGTCATTCCGCTTCGTGCGTGGCGGAGAAGACCGCCTTCGGGGGCGGGGCGTGGAACCACTTTTCGAAGATTTCCGTGTAGGTCCCGTCCTTCTTCACTTCTTCCAGGCCTTTGTTGATTTCTTCGAGCAGTTCGGTGTTGCCCTGCGCGACGGCGATTCCATAGTCTTCTTCGGTCGGGATTTTTTCTGCGATTTCGATGCCGCCCGATTTTTCGACCGCGTTCTGGGCCACCGGCGCATCGATCACGACGCCTTCCACGACTCCCGACTTGAGCGCGTTGACCGCGTCTGGCCCTTCGGGGTAGGGACGGATTTCGGCCCCGCCGATTTCTTCCTTGGCGAGTTCCTGCCCGGTGGTGCCCTGCTGGACGCCGACGGTCTTGCCTTCCAGTTCTTCGAGCGACTTGATCGGGCTGCCTTCTTTGACCAGGACCGCCTGTTCGGAGAGGTAGTAGGGGTTGGAGAAGTCGACCGCCTTCTCGCGTTCTTCGGTGATCGTCGCCGCCGAGATCACCGCGTCGAACTTGCCCTGGGCGACGTCGCGGAAGATCGTTTCGAAGGAGGTGTCCTGGAATTCGACTTCGCGGCCGATCTTTTCGCCGATCGCTTCCATCAGTTCGATGTCGAAGCCGGTGTAGTGGCCCGGTTTCCCCTGCTCGAACGGGGGATAGGGGATGTCGGAGCCGACGACGAGCTTTTCGCCGCCACCGCCTTCACCGCCGCCGCTGGTGGTGCTGCCGCCGCCGCCGCAGCCGACCACGACCAGCGCGGTCAACGCGAGGAGAAGCGCCGCGAAAAGAGAGGTCAACCGGATCTTGCTCATCAATCCTCCGTTCCCTGGTTTCCGAAACCCCGGCGAAGATACACGCCGCGCCCTACAAAGGTCTATCCCCAGAGCCAAAACCCCTCGCTACACTTTCTGAAGTAAAGGGCGGAGATGGCGCGAGATTTACTCAACAAACCCTGTGGCGGCCGCTTCGGCAACGTCGTCGAGTCGATCGGCAATACGCCGCTGGTGGAGCTGCCGCGGCTCTCGCCCAACCCGGAGGTCCGCATCTAAGCCAAGCTCGAGGGGCGCAACCCGACCCGCTCGGTCAAGGACCGCGTCGCCAAATCGCTGATCGAGAGCGCCGAGGCGGAAGGGGCGATCGAACCGGGCCAGACGATCCTCGAACCGACCTCCGGCAACACCGGCATCTCGCTGGCGATGATCTGCCGCCGCAAGGGCTACCCGCTGAAGGTAGTGATGCCCGACAATGTCACCGAGGAGCGGACGGCGCTGCTGCGTATGTACGGGGCGGAGATCGTCTACTCGGAGGGCGCCAAGGGCTCCAACGGCGCGGTCGAGGTGGCGCTGGAGATGGCCGAGGAGCCCGGCTACTACATGCCCTACCAGTACGGGAACGAGGCCAACCCGCTCGCCCACTACAACGGCACCGCGGTCGAGATCCTCGACGAGCTCGACGAGGTCGCCGCCTTCGTTGGTGGGCTCGGCACCGGCGGCACCCTGATGGGCAACGGGCGCCGACTCAAGGAGGCCAACCCCGACACCCTGATCGTCGCCGCCGAGCCGATGCAGGGCGAGCTGGTCCAGGGGCTGCGCTCGCTCGACGACGGCTTCATCCCGCCGATCATCGACATCTCGCTGTTCGACCGCAAGATCATGGTCTCCAACCGCGACGCGATCGTCTGGACCAAGAAACTGCTCGACGAGGAGGGCGTTTTCGCCGGCGTCTCGGCCGGCGCGATCGCCGCGATCGCCAGCCGCATCGCCGGCGAGCTGGAGGGCGGCAACGTCGTCTTCATCATCCCTGACGACGGCTGGAAGTACCTCTCCTCCGGCGTCTACACCAAGCCGATCGAGGAGATAGAGAACCTCGATTCGACGGTTTGGTGGTAGCGCTGGCTAGGCTCGCCCGATGCGGATCTCCCAGTCCCTGATCGACGAGATGGTCGCGCACGCGCGCGAGGACCTGCCGAACGAGTGCTGCGGGATGATCGGCGGCAGGGACGGCGAGGCGAGCAGCGTGGTCCGGGTCGGGAACGCCGCCGCCAGCCCGCTGCGCTACGAGATGGACCCACAGGGCCAGTACGACGCGCTGAAGCGGATCGAAGACGCGGGCGAAGAGCTGATCGGGATCTACCACTCCCACACCCGCAGCGCCGCCTATCCCTCGCAGACCGATGTGAACGAGGCGCGGATGTGGCCCGAACAGACTTATGTGATCGTCTCGCTGGAGAACGAAGAGGCGCCGGACGTGAAGGCCTACGACCTGGCGGACCTGAAGATCGCCGATGTCGGCCTCGACGTCAGCCCCTAGGCGACCGCCGACGCGCAGCGCGGGCGGCAGCGGCGACGATTTCCGCGGCGGCGACGAAGGCGGCGGTGGCGGTGGCGGGGGCGGCGGCGACGACCTCGTCAAGGTCGCCTTCGCGCGAACCCAGGCGGAGGGGGAGATGCTGCAGGGGCTGCTCTCGGAGGCGGGGATCCCGAGCATGCTCCACCGCGCGCAGGGCTTCTACTCGGTCAGCTACGTGCCGGGGCCGGTCGACGTGATGGTCGCCGCGCACATGGCGAAGCGCGCCCGCGAGGTTCTCGCCGAAACCATGCTCGAGGACGAAGGCGACGAGCTGGCGGAGCTGGAAGAGCAGCGCCGTCTCGCCCGCGGCGCAGGCGACGGCCCCTCGCCCGCGCGGCTCGCCCTCTGGATCTGCGCCTTCGCCCTCTTCGCCCTTATCCTCGTTTGGGTGCTCTACCAGGTGACCTGAAAGGGAGGGATGAAGTGGAGGAGCTGGTGGAGGTCGCATTCGTGGGGAGCGAGCCCGAGGCCGCGATGGTCCAGGCGCTGCTCGAAGACGAGGGGATTCGCAGCTTGCAGCAACAGATCGGGCCGGCTGGGCCGATGCTCGGTTACGGGCTACTGAATCCTGGGGGAGGTTCGCGCCGGGTGATGGTTCACGCGCGCCAAGCCGAGGAAGCTCGCGCTCTGCTGGCCGATGTCCTGGCAGAAAACGAAAACGGGGCGACGGAACCGGTCAACGCCGGCTACCTCGAAGACGCAGCCGGCGGCCACAAGCCGCGCAGCTACGGCCTGGTCGGCGCCTACGCGCGGATCTACCTCTGGTCGTTCGCGGCGATGGCGGTCGCCTTCGGCGTCTTCACGCTCTTGCGCGCCGTCTGAGCCAGGGTCACCTGACCGCGGCGGGGCCGCGGACCATCTCGCGAAGGTAGTCGCGCCAGGCGTCCTCGATGTCGCGGAAGCGGGCGTCGAAGGCGTCTTCGAGCTGCACCTCGGGGCCCTGCGGGAGGAGCCGGTCGACCAGGCGCTCGCAGGCCTCGGGGCCGCGCTCGTTCTCGAGCAGGTCGAAGATCGTGCCGCCGAGGATGACGGCGTCGCGGCGCGAGGGCGGGAAGGAGGGGCGGGCGCTCTCGCGCAGGCGGCGGATCGTCGCGGCGCGGTAGAGGCCGACCTGGCGGGCGAAGTACTGGGCGCCGCCTTCGACCAGCCAGGCCCAGCGCAGATAGCGGCCGAAGCGGCGCGGCGTCCAGGAGGGAGGGAGGTCCGGGTTGTTGGTGGAGATCACAAGTTGGGCGTAGAGGCGCTCGGCGGTGCCGCGCAGCGCTTCGTAAGAGTCGTCGCCAGCGGCGCGCCGCTCCAGGTGGGGGTCGTTGAGCACGTGCAGCTCGGTCGACATCGGCCAGCCGGCGAGGTAGCGGCGCCCGGCAGGTGCCGCCGACCAGCGCGCCGCCGGCAGGAAGGGGTGGGCCATCGTCAGCCAGACCGGGTTGGTGTGGATGACGATCGTCACCTCCTCCGGCACCCGCTCGAAGCGGTCTTCGAGCCGCAGCCGCAGGTGCTCGAGCCGGTCCAGCGTGCGCTCGGCGAAAGCGGAGTCGTCGGAATCGTGCCTAGCCGTGAAGCTCAGGCTCTCGGTCTCGACCCAAGACATCGACGGCGAGACTAGCGAGCGAGGAGGCTGTGGCCTAGGCGAGAACCGGTTCGGCGGCGCCGCAGCGGTCCATGATCTCGCTACGTGCGCGGTCGAACTCTTCCTCGGCCATCACCGGCGTGCCCTCGAAGGGCAGTTCGCGGTCGATCTCGACCCAGGAGCGGCAGCCGTGGTACTCGTCGCGGACGCGCACCGTGACCGGGCGCGGGATCCGGTGGACCCGCAGCAGCAGCACGTGGAGGGGGTGCCGGCGCTTCCAGGCGAGGCGCTTTTCGGCGTAGTCCGGCGTCCAGATGTAGTACGGCGAGAGCGAGTCGAGGGTGCGCCGGTCGTTGATCGTGACGTGGTCGACCACTTCGGCCCAGGCGCGCAGCCGCACCCGCTCGGGCTGGGGGATGCCGCCATCCTGGAGCAGCGCTTTCGGCGGCGGCTCCTCGTCGGGCCAGACCCCCTCCTCGAGAGCGCGTTTCAGCTCCGGGTGGTGGGATTCGCGGACCAGGTTGTTCCGCTGGTGGTCGAAGGTCGGGTAGAGGAAGAAGCGCTCGTGCTCAAGCTCGAAGTGCTTGTTCTCCTCGCGGATGCCGCCCTTGCGCAGGGTCAGCAGCTGCTCGCCCTCGGCGAGGGCGCGGACGGTTACAGCCCATTCCTTGAGAGCGATCGGCATTGCAGTGAGTTCAGCAGGGATTCCGTAGTTCTAGTTGGGGCTGGGCCGAAGCCAGAGCGCTTTGCTTAGGCTTTTTCCGCCCGCCCGGAGGCGCGCATTCTAGACGAGTGCAGCGAAATCTCAACTAAAAAACTGCGAAATTTGCGATATCTCACGTAACTGGTCCCGGCCCGAGCCCGCCGCCGCCCGGAGTTTCGATCCGCAGGCGGTCTCCAGGGCGCATCTCGCCGCCCGCCTTGCTCGGCAGCGGCGAGCCGTTCAGGCGGTTGACCCCGGGCGCTCCGTCGTCGCCGCCGTCGCGACCGCCGGGCGCGTGGCGGCGGCGCTCGCTGAGCAGGGTGAAGTGCAGCGGCGCCAGCGCTTCCAGCTCGCGCACGATCCCCTCACCGCCGCGGCGCTCGCCCCCACCGCCGCTGCCGCGCCGCAGCGAGAGCTCGCGCACGCGCAGCGGGAACTCGGTCTCGAGCGCCTCGGTCGGGGTGTTGAGGGTGTTGGACATCGCCACGTGGATCGCGCTGGGGCCGTCGGCGTCCGGGCAGGCGCCCTGGCCGCCGCCGATCGTCTCGTAGTAGGTGAAGCCCTCGCCGGCGAGGGTGAGGTTGTTCATCGTCCCCTGCCCCTGGGCGGGAGCGGGGCGCGCCCCGGCGAGGGCGGCGATGACGAGGTCGGCGACGCGGCTGGAGGTCTCGACGTTGCCCGCGACGACCGCGGCCGGCGCGCGGGCGTTGAGGAGCGAGCCCGGCGGGGCGAGGACCTCGATCGGGCGGTGGGCGCCGGCCGAGGGCGGCGCCTCGGGGTCGGTGAGGACGCGGACGGCGAAGAAGGCGGCCGATTTCGTCACCGAGAGGGGGCAGTTGAGGTTGCCCTCGACCTGGGCCTCGCTGCCGCCGAAGTCGAGCCGCAGGGAGTCGCCGTCGATCGTCGCCTCCAGCCGCAGCCGCAGGTCGCGCTCGGCGCCGTCCCAGTCGGCTTCGAGCACGTCTTCGGCGCGGTAGGTGCCGTCTGGGAGCTCGGCGAGGGCGGCGCGGGTGCGGCGCTCGGTGTAGGCGAGGATCTCCGCCATCCCCGCGCGCAGCGCCCCGGTCCCCAGCCGCTCGCGCAGCTCGCCGAGGCGCAGCTCGCCGATCCGGTTCGCCGCCTGCTGGGCGCGGAGGTCGGCGAGCCGCTGGGGCGGGTTGCGCATCTGGGCGACGAGGCGCTCCAGCGTCCCGGCCTCGGCGCGGGTGGGCGGGATCACCACTCCCTCTTCCTCTAGCGTCTTCGAGAAGGCCGGCATGCTGCCGGGGGTGGGGCCGCCGACGTCGGCGTGGTGGGCGCGGCTGGCGGCGAAGCCGAGCAGCTCGGTGCCGGCGAAGACGGGCGAGATCAGGGTGATGTCGGGCAGGTGGGTGCCGCCGCGATAGGGGTCGTTGAGGATCCAGCTCTGGCCGAGGCGCTGTTCCTCGCCCAGCACGGCCGCCACCGCGTCGGGCATCGAGCCGAGGTGGACGGGGATGTGCTCGGCCTGCATTACCAGCTCGCCGGCGGCGTCGAAGAGCGCGGTTGAGCAGTCGTGGCGCTCCTTGATGTTGGCCGAGTAGGCGGAGCGGATCAGCGTCGCCCCCATCTCGTCGCAGGCGGCGCGCAGGCCGCCGACCAGCACCTGCAGGGCTATCGGGTCGAGCCCGCTCATCGCTCCTCTCCCCGTTCCGTGGTTCCTTTGTCGTCTATATCCGGACAAAGGAACCGCGCAACGATGGTGCCGTGGTCGTCGACGCACGCGCTCCAGCCGGGCGGGAGGACGAGGGTGGCCTCGGGTAGCTCGAAGACGACCGGGCCCTCGGCCTCGGACCCGGCGGCGGGCTCGCCGCGCAGGACGGGGGTCTCGATCCACTCGCCGTCGAAGAAAACGGGGCGGGAGCCGCGCTGCAGCGTTTCGGTGCCGGCCGCCAGCGGGCGCGGCGAGGAGCCCGGCACGACCAGCGCCAGGTCGATATCGACGAGGACGACCTCGCCCTCGGGGTCGCGGTGGCCGTAGCGCTCCTCGTGGGCGCGCTCGAAGCCCTCGACCAGCTCGGCGGGGTCGGGGCCCACCGGTCCCGGCACCGGCAGCTCGAAGGCCTGGCCGGCGTAGCGCAGCTTGTAGACGATCCGCGCCTCGGCCTCGGCATCGAGGCCGGCGCCGGCCGCCTCGATCATCGCCGCAACCTCGGAGGCGATCCGCTCGGCGGTCAGCTCTGCCTCGCCCAGCATCACCGTCCGCGCCGTGTCGCGGCGGCGGTCGGAGGCGCAGAGCCCGAGGGCGGAGAGGACGCCGCCGGCGCGCGGGCACAAAATCCTCGCGATCCCGAGCTCTTTGGCAATCGCCGCCGAGTGCATCGGCCCGGCGCCGCCGAACGGCAGCAGCGCGAAGCGGCGCGGGTCGACGCCGCGCGAGACGGTGACGACCCGCAGCGCCCGCACCATCTCCTGGTTGGCGACGCGGAGGATGCCGGCGGCGGTCTCCAGCGGCTCGAGGTCGAGCGAACGCCCGAGCTCGGCCACCGCCCGCTCGGCGGCGCCGGCGTCGAGCGCCACGCCCCCGGCCAGCTCCGAGCCGCCGGCGAGCCGGCCGAGCAGGAGGTTGGCGTCGGTCACGGTCGGCTCCTCGCCGCCGCGGCCGTAGCAGGCGGGACCGGGGTCGGCGCCGGCCGAGTGGGGGCCGACCCGCAGGGCGCCGCCGCTGTCGCGCCAGCCGATCGAGCCGCCGCCGGCGCCGACGGTGTGGACGTCGACCATCGGCAACTGGATCGGGCGACCATCGATCTCGCGGCCCTCGGTGCGGCGCACCTCGCCGGCTTCGACCACGCAGACGTCGCAGGAGGTCCCGCCCATGTCGAAGCCGAGGGCGTTGCCGTCGCCGCTCAGCTCCGCCAGGAGGCCGGCGCCGACGGCGCCACCGGCGGGGCCGGAGAGGACGCTCCAGGCGCCGGCGCGCGCGGCCTCCCCGGCGGGGGCGACGCCGCCGGAGGAGCGCATCACCTGCGGCTGCGGCAGCCCGGCGCCCGCCGCCGCCTCGCCGAGGCGGCCGAGGTAGCGGCCGAGCAGCGGGCTCAGGTAGGCGTCGACGACGGTGGTCGAGCAGCGCTCGTACTCGCGGAAGCGGGGCAGCACCTCGTGCGAGGCGGAGACGTGGACGGCGGGCAGGCGCTCGCGCAGCGCCGCCGCGATCCGCTGCTCGTGGTCTGGGTCGAGGTAGGAGAAGAGGAGGCAGACCGCTACCGACTCGACGCCGCTCGCCGCGATCGCAGCCGCCAGCCGCTCGGGCTCGTCATCGGCGAGGGGCTCGACGACGCCATCGGGGCCGGTCCGCTCCGCCGCCTCAAAGCGCAGCTCCGGCTCCGCCAGCGGCGCCGGCTTCGGCGCGCAGAGGCGGTAGAGATGAGGGCGGTCCTGGCGCCCGATCTCGAGTAAGTCGGCGAAGCCGCGGGTGGCGACCAGCGCCGTCCGCGCCCCGCGTTCCTCCAGCAGCGCGTTGGTCCCGACCGTCATCCCGTGGGCGAAGACCTCGACGTCGACGGCGCTCGCCCCGGCCCGCTCCAGCACCGCCTCGACCGCCCGCATCACCCCCGCCGACTCCTCCCGCGGCGTCGTCGGCACCTTGGCCGTGTGGACGGCGCCGCCGTCGAGCAGAACCGCGTCGGTAAAGGTCCCGCCGACATCTACCCCCAGGAGCATGCGCCGACGCTAACGACTAAGACGGCCTTAGAGCCACTTTTCCTCGCGGACACTGCCGTCCGGATGGACGACGACGTGGACGCCGTCGAGCCTTTGGTCGGTCTTGGGGCAGTCGCGGCGCAGGTGGCCGCCGCGCGACTCGCGGCGGCCGAGGGCGCTGGCGGCGAGCGCCCGCGCCAGCGGGTAGGGATTGGAGATCAGCCGCGCCAGGTCGTCGGGGTTGCGCATCGGCCCGGCATGGCGCCAGACCGCCTCGCGGGTCTCGCCGCTGGGCGGCTCGAAACGCCACTCGGGTGGCTGGGGGCGGCTCGCCGCCGGCTCCTCCTCGACCGCGGCGGCGGCGGCGCGGCCGCCGAAGACGAAGCACTCGCTGAGCGAGTTGGAGGCGAGGCGGTTGGCGCCGTGCAGGCCGGTGCAGGAGACCTCCCCGACGGCATAGAGGCCCGGCAGCGAGGAGCGGCCGTCGATGTCCACGGCGATCCCGCCCATCGTGTAGTGGGCGGCGGGGGCGACCGGCACCGGCTCAGCGTGCGGGTCGAGGCCGGCCTCGGAGAGCGAGGCGAAGACGTTGGGGAAGCGGGCGGGATCGATCTCGCGCAGGTCGAGGGCGACCGAGGGCGTGCCGTCGACGCGCATCTGCTCGAGGATCGCCGCCGTCACCGCGTCGCGCGGAGCGAGCTCGTCGGTGAAGCGCGCGCCGGCGGCGTCGAGCAGCTTCGCGCCCTCGCCGCGGATCGCCTCGGTGATCAGGGTCCCGTCGTGCAGGGTGCCCGGCAGCGCCAGCGCGGTCGGGTGGAACTGGCAGAACTCGAGGTCGGCGAGGTCGGCGCCGGCGAGCGAGGCGAGCACCATCCCGGCCCCGATCGCCCCGCGCGGGTTGGTGGTCCGCCGCCACAGCGCCGCGGCGCCGCCGGTGGCGAGGATCGTCGCCGCGGCCGCCACCGCGCCGTCCTCTGTGACCACGCCGTGGCAGCGCTCGCCGTCGCTCCACAGCGCCACCGCCGAGGCGCGCTCCATCACCGCGATCCGCTCCTGCGCCGCGACCATCGCCGCCAGCTTGGCGGTGAGCTCGCGGCCGGTCTGGCTGCCGCCGGCGTGGACGATGCGGCGGTGGGTGTGGCCGCCCTCGAGCCCGAGCGCGAGCCGTCCCTCGTGGTCGAGGTCGAAGACGACGCCGCGGCCGATCAGGTCGCGGACGGTCGCCGGCGCCTCCTCGACCAGAACCCGCACCGCCGAGGTGCGGCAGAGGCCGCGGCCGGCGGCGATCGTGTCGGCGGCGTGGCGGTCGGGGGAATCGTCGGGTTCGAGCGCCGCCGCCAGCCCGCCCTGGGCCCAGAAGCTGGCGCTCTCGTTCAGGGGCGTGCGCGAGACGAGGCAGACCCGGGCGCCGAGCTCGGCCGCCCGCAGCGCGCTCCAGAGGCCGGCGGCGCCGCCGCCGACCACGGCGACGTCGAACTCGCCGCCTGCGGTTATCGCCGCTCAGCCTCTCGGCGCAGGTTGTCGAGCTGCTCCTGCAACCAGGCCGCGGCGCTCTCGCGAGCACGGGCGAGCTCGTCGGCGATCGTCTCCTCGGCGACCCTGGCGCGCTGCTCGGCCGCCTCGACCCGCTTCTCGGCCTCCTCGACCTGGCCTTCAATCTCGCCCAGCCGCTGCTCGGCCTCGGCCAGCGCCCGCTCCTTCTCCTCGCGCTCGCGCTCGAGGTCGGCCTCGAGCGCCTTGATCTCTTCGGCGGCGCGACGCTCGGCTTCGGCGGCCAGCGTCGCCGCCTCCTCCAGCCGCTGCTCGGCCTCGCGGACCTGGCTCTCCAGGCCGTCGCCTCCCGGACCGGTTTCAGCGCTCATCGCTGTCAATCTATTACCGCTCCGGAAGCTTCGTCGGCACCGCATCGTCCAACACCGCGCGGTAGGCCTCGATCACCCGCTCCGCCATTCGCGGGGCCGAGAGCATGCACGCGCGGGCGGCGCCGGCGACGTGCGGGTCCGGTGCCTCGAGGTGGCGGCGCGCAAGCGGCGCCCAGGTAGCGAGGTCGAAGGGGCCGCTGAGGCAGCCGTCGATGCCGGCGAGGGCGTAGGGCGCGATCCCGACCGGGGTGGAGAGAACGGGGACGTCGCAGGCGAGCGCCTCGACCGTCGCCATCCCGAAGCCCTCGTAGTCGGAGGTGACGAGGACGGCGTTGGCGGCGTTGAGCCAGAGCGGCATCTGCTCGGGCTCGATCGAGCCGCCGCTGCGCAGCTCGGCCCCGCAGGCGGCGGCGAGCTCGGCGGCGCGGTCCCCCCGCTTCTCCGGCCGCGCCGGGTTGGCGGGGAAGAAGAGGAAGGGAGCATCGGGGTCGAGCCCGAGCGCCCGTCGCGCCTCCCGCCGCGGACTCGGGCCGAAGCGGCTGAGGTCGGGACCGCAGGGCAGCACCGCCGCGCCCGGCACGGCGGGCAGGCCGGGTCGCCCGTCCTCGGCCTCGAACAACGCCCGCGAGACGCCGGCGACGAGGTCGGCCCGCCAGGCGAGCCGGCGCGAGAGGTGGCCGACCAGGTGGTGGCGGACGTCGGTGCCGTGGAAGGTGACCAGCAGCGGCCGCGCCCCGGCCAGCCGCGCCACCCATCCCGCCAGGCCATAGTGGGCGTGGACGAGGTCGAAGCGCTGCCGGCGCAGCAGCACCCGCAGGCGCCGGGTGGCCGGGATGTACTCGCCGCGCCCGGGGGGGAAGGCGAAGAGGTCGGCCTCGACCCCGCGCTTGCGCACCTCGTCGACCTGGTCCCGCACCCAGCGCCCCCGCTGCGGGGCCGAGGCATCCGGCATGAAGTTGGTGACGACGAGGACGCGCACCGGCGTCAGGGTAGTCGCGGCGGCGGCAGGCGATAGCTAGCCGGCGTCTTCGAGAGGCGGATCGGGTTGCGCGGCAGGCGGACCGGGTCGCCGTCCGGGCGGGGGATCTCGACGATCGGCTCGAGGCCGAGCTGCGCGGCAAACGCGAAGGCGGCGGCGACGTCGTTGACCACGCCGGCGGGGACGCGCCGCGCCCGCAGCAGCTCCACCCACTCGGCCGCCGGGCGGGCGGCGAGCGCCGCCTCGAGCCGCGGCCGCAGCTCTTCGCGGTTGGCGACGCGGGCCGGGTTGGTGGCGAAGCGCTCGTCCACGGCGAGGCCCGTCTCGCCCAGCACCTCGCAGAGCTCGGCGAACTGGCGGTCGTTGCCGACCGCGAGGACGATCTCGCCCTCGCCGCAGCGCAGCAGTTGGTAGGGGGCGATGCTGGGATGGCGGTTCCCCATCCGCTGCGGGACGACGCCGGCGACGGTGTAGGCAGAGGCCTGGTTAACGAGGCCCGCGAGGAGGGCCGAGAGGAGGTCGACCTCGACCAGCTGGCCCTCGCCGCTCTGGCGCCGGTGCTCCAGGGCGGCGAGGATCCCGACCGCGGCGTAGAGGCCGGCGATCACGTCGACCAGCGCGACGCCCACCTTCAGGGGCTCGCCCTCGGGCTCGCCGGTGATGCTCATCAGTCCGCCCAGCGCCTGTACCAGCAGGTCGTACCCCGGCAGCTCGGCGCCGGGGCCGGAACCGCCGAAGCCGGTGATCGAGCAGAACACCAGCTCCGGGTTCTCGGCGGCGAGGCTCTCGTAGTCGAGTCCCAGCTTCGCCATCACCCCCGGCCGGAAGTTCTCGACGACGACGTCGGCGGCCAGCGCCAGCCGCCGCGCCTCCGCCCGGTCTCGGGCGTCGCCGAGGTCGAGCGCGACGCTGCGCTTGTTGCGGTTGACCGCCTGGAAGTAGGTCGCCTCGCCGCTGGTGTCGTAGGGCGGCCCCCAGGAGCGGGTGTCGTCGCCGCTGCCCGGCCGCTCGACCTTGGTCACCTCGGCGCCGAGGTCGGCGAGCGTCATCGTCGCCAGCGGCCCGGCGAGGACGCGGGAGAAGTCGAGGATGCGGAGCCGGCCGAGCGCGGAAGCGGCCATTAGGTCACGATCCTATGGACCCGCAACCGAAGTCAAGGACCGCCATGTCATCCACCACCGCCGCACCGCCGATCCGCCCCAGCGACTACCTGGCCTTGGACGCGCTCCTCAGCGACGAGGAGCGCGACATCCGCGACGCCGTCCGCGCCTTCGTCCGCGACAAGGTCGTGCCCAACGTGGGGGAGTGGTTCGAGGAGGCGACCGCGCCGGTCGCCGAGCTGGCGCCGGAACTGGGCAAGCTCGGGGTGCTGGGGATGCACCTGCAGGGCTACGGCTGCGCCGGCGCCAGCGGCACCGCCTACGGGCTCGCCTGCATGGAGCTGGAGGCGGGGGACAGCGGCATCCGCAGCCTCGTCTCGGTGCAGGGGTCGCTGGCGATGTACGCGATCTGGCGCTGGGGCTCGGAGGAGCAGAAGCAGGAGTGGCTGCCGCGGATGGCGGCGGGGGAGGCGATCGGCTGCTTCGGCCTGACCGAGCCCGACGCCGGCTCGGACCCCGGCTCGATGCGGACGCGGGCGCGACGCGACGGCTCCGACTGGATCCTGCACGGGCAGAAGATGTGGATCACCAACGGCTCGGTCGCCGAGGTGGCGGTGGTCTGGGCGCAGACCGACGAGGGCGTCCGCGGGTTCCTGGTCCCGCGCGGGACCACGGGCTTCACCACGCAGGACATCCATCGCAAGCTCTCGCTGCGGGCCTCGATCACCTCGGAGCTGCTGCTCGACGACGTGCGGCTGCCGGCCGAGGCGGTGCTGCCGGAGGTGAGCTCGCTGAAAGGCCCGCTCTCCTGCCTCAACGAGGCCCGCTACGGGATCGTCTGGGGCGCGGCCGGGGCGGCGCGCGCCTGCTACGAGGCGGCGCTGGAGTACGCGCTCGAGCGGGTCCAGTTCGACCGCCCGATTGCCTCCTTCCAGATCCAGCAGCAGAAGCTGGCGCAGATGGTGCTGGAGGTGAACCGGGCGAGCCTGCTTGCGATCCACCTGGGCCGGATGAAGGACGCCGGGACGCTGCGGCCCGAGCACGTCAGCCTCGGCAAGCTCGGCAACGTCAACGCGGCGCTAGAGGTGGCACGGAGTGCGCGCCAGGTGCTCGGCGCCAACGGCGTCACCCTCGAGTATCCGGTGATCCGCCACATGAACAACCTCGAGTCGGTGGTCACCTACGAGGGCACCGCCGACGTCCACGCCCTGGTGATCGGCGGCGCCGTCACCGGGATCGACGCGTTTAGGTAAAACACAAGTCACCCGGGGAGCTCTCAAGTTCCTACCGGGCCGGGCGATGCTCGCTGCATGGCCAATGGAACGCCGTCGCTGGTCCTCATCGACGACCACAGCGCCCTGCGCGACGGGCTCGGGGTTCTGCTCGAACGGCGCGGCTTCCGCGTTCTCGCCACCGCCGATACCGCGAGGGCGGGGGAGGCGGCGATCGGCGAACACAACCCGGCCATCGCCGTGGTCGCCCTCGCCCTCCCCGACGAAAGCGGCGCGGCACTGATCAGGCGCCTTGCCGCTCGCGGCGGCGAGCTCAAGCTCCTCGTCTACACGGGGGTAAGCGACTCCGCGATCCTCTCGGAGGCACTCGACTGCGGCGCCGACGGCTTCGTCGCCAAGGCCAGCGATCTCGCGGTCCTGATCGAGGGTCTGCGAGAAGTCGCCCGCGGCAACCGCTACCGCGACCCGGTCTTGATCGCGCTCTCCCGTGCCGGCTCAGAACAGCCGCGGGTCCTCAGCCGACGGGAGGCCGAGATCCTCGAGCTCCTCACCACCGGCCTGACCGGGGAGCAGGTTGCCGAGCGCCTGGTCCTCTCGCCCGAGACGATCCGCACCCACGTCCGCAACGCGATGGGGAAGCTCGACGCCAGGACCCGGACCGAGGCCGTTGTCAAGGCCCTGGATCGGCAAGAGATCCGAAAAGCGTGAGATCACGAGCCCAACCTCGCGATCGCGTCCAGCCAGACGGCCAGGTTCATCCCTATCACCGCCAGGTTGACCCAGGTCTGGGACATCACCGCTTGCTCGTTCATACCGAGAAGGGTCGTTCACTCAGCTGAATTAGTGCATCCCCGGTTTGGGGTAAACCGCAATGTGCGCTCGTCACATAGCCGTTACATCCCTGCGCGCCAATAGGCACTCCCAGGTCTTGTTCCGTGCGCCCCGACCCCTGAGCATCCGCCTCCCAAACCAGACGAAGGGAGGAACCGATGATCTATTCGCTGATCGGCTACCTGCACGCCGCCATCTCCTGGCGGGTGCGGGCAATCAGGAGGTTGGCGGGCGAGACGGGGCAGGGGACGGTCGAGTACGTGGGCCTGATCCTGCTGGTCTCGCTGCTGATGGTCGGCATGGTCGCCGCGATGAAGGGGTTCAACGGCAAGCAGGGCACCGAGCTGGCCGACGTGATCGTCAACAAGATCAAGGAGGCCGTCGACAAGGTCGCCTTCAAATAGATGGTCACGCAGCGGTGCGCCTTATCCCGGTATGGCAAGGAAAAGGCGCACCGCTTCGCCTTCGAGGCGGCAGCCCCGGGCGCTCGCATGAGAGACTCGCGCGATGCCAGCTTCACGCAGTTACGACAGGGCGCCGGCCGACATCCGGCCGGTGACGATCGACCCCGGGTTCGTCGAAAGCGCCGCCGGGTCGGCGCTGATCTCGATCGGGCGCACGCGGGTGATCTGCACCGCCTCGGTGCAGGAGCAGGTGCCGCGCTGGATGATGGGCAAGGGGAAAGGCTGGGTGACGGCCGAGTACGCGATGTTGCCCGCCTCCACCGGCGACCGCAAGCAGCGCGACATCGCCAAGGGCAAACAGGACGGGCGCGGAG
>JBQCIG010000056.1:0-12203 GCA_051953975.1 Solirubrobacterales bacterium
AACAAGATCCTCTTGGTCACGATGGCCATCGGGCTGGTCGTCGCCGCGGCCTTCGACACTTCGAGCTTGCCCGAACGGGCGATCGCCGCCGCCGCGGCCGGCGGCCTGCTCTTCCTGACGGCATTGATCTACCCGTCCGGCATGGGCCTCGGCGACGTCAAGCTCGCCGCGGTGATGGGCTTCTTCCTCGGCCGCAACGTCGCACCCGCCCTGCTGGTTGCCCTGATCGCCGGCTCGGTCGTCGGGCTTGCGCTGATCGCCCGCGAGGGCGCCTCGGCTCGCAAGAAGGCGATCCCGTTCGGACCGTTCCTCGCGCTCGGGGCCGTGGTCGGTCTGCTGGCCGGAAACCAGCTCGTGGACTGGTATCTCGGCACTTTCTCGTAGAGACGTCCAGGTTCTCCTAGAAATCGGTAATTGCAAGGCAAAAGGTTCGCGGCCTTTCTGTCGATCAAGGAGGGGATGCCTCTGCGCGCTCCTTCTTTCCAGCTCACCAAGAGCAAAAAGGCGACCAACGTGGTCGGCCTCGACATCGAGGCCGGTAGCGTCGCCGCGACCGAGCTGCATTTCAACGGCGGAGTCTCGGTGAAGACGGCGGCGGTGGCGCCGTTGCCGCCCGGCGCCTTCGGCGAGGGGGAGGTCGCCGATCCCGAGGCCCTGGCCGCGGGCCTGAAGGATCTCTTCAGCGCCCACAAGCTCTCTAAGCAGGTGCGGCTGGGCGTCGGCAACCAGCGGATCGTCGTCCGCACCTTGAGGCTGCCGGCGATCGAGGACCCGAAGCAGCTCGACGCGGCGATCCGCTTCCAGGCCCAGGAGCAGATGCCGATGCCGCTCGACCAGGCGGTGCTCGAGCACCACGTCGTCGGCGGGGTTCCGGGTGAGGAAGGGGCGGCGCCGCAGATCGACGTCGTCGTGGTGGCGGCGCGGCGCGACATGGTCGCCTCCTTCCTCGACCCGATTCGCCGCGCCGGCCTCGAACCGGTCGGCGTCGACGTCGCCGCCTTCGGGATGATCCGTGCGCTCGCCGGCGCCGGAGCGTCGGTTCCCGCCGAGGGTCAGCCGCCGGCCCAGGAAGCGGTCCTCTTCTGCAACGTCGGCGATGTCGCCAACCTCGCCGTGGCGCGGGGCCGCGCCTGCCTCTTCACCCGTGTCTCCCACGCCGGCCTCGAGGCGCTAGCGGGCCGGCTCGCCGGGGCGTGCGGGCTCAGCTACGAGCACGCGATGCAGTGGCTCTCCTACGTTGGCGTCGAACAGCCGGTGGAGACGATCGAAGGCGACCCCGAGACCGTCGCCGAGGCGCGCCGCGCTCTCGAAGGCGGCGTCTCCGCCCTGATCGACGACCTGCGCCTCTCACTTGACTACTACAGCGCTCAGGATTCAGCCGTGCCGGTCGAGCGGATCGTGCTGAGCGGGCCCGGCAGCGTCATCGCCGGCTTCGCCGCCCGCGTCGAAGAGGGCCTGGGGCTGCAGGTGCTGCCCTTCCAGCCGCCGGCGCTCGCCGGCTTCGACGCCGGCTCCGCCGCCCGCCTGACCCTGCCCTTCGGCCTCGCCCTGGAGAGCTGATGCGCCCGGTCAACCTGATCCCGCCCGAGCAGCGCCATGGCAGCCAGTCCCCCTTACGGACCGGGCCGCTCCCGTACCTGCTCCTGGGCGGGCTGGTCGCCCTGCTGGCTGGGATTGCCCTGCTGGTGATCACCAACAACCAGATCTCGGAACGGAAGTCCGAACTCGTCACCTTGGAGCGGGAAGACAAGGTCGCGCAAGCAAAGGCGGAGCGGCTCGCCCCCTACGTGCAGCTGGCAGAGCTGCGGCAGGAGCGGACCGAAACGGTCAACAGCCTCGCCGACAGCCGCTTCGACTGGGAACGGGTGATGCGCGAACTCTCGAAAATCCTGCCCCCCGACGTCTGGCTGACCAGCCTCAACGCGAGCGCCTCCCCGGAAGCCTCCGCGGGAGGGGAATCGACCTCTGCGGGGGGAAGCTCCGGCTCCAGCCTGCGAGGCTCCATCGCGGGGCCCGCGCTGGAAATCAGCGGCTGTGCCGACGGCCAGGACGGGGTTGCCGGCTTCGTTACCGCTTTGAAGCAGATCGACGGCGTCACCCGGGTGGGGGTGCAGTCCTCCGCTCTGCCCCAGGAAGGAAGCAGCGCCGAAAGCGGAGGCTCCGGCGGAGGCGGAGGCAGCAACTGCCAGACCCGCAACTTCATCGCCCAGTTCCAGATGGTCGTCGCCTTCGACGCCGCGCCGGTGCCCACTTCTGCCGAAGTGAGCGAAGCGGAAGCGACCGAACCCAGCTCTGAAAGCTCCGAAGGAAGCGAAGAAAGCTCGGAAGGCTCGGAAGGCTGATGAAGGGAAACAACAGGCTCGTCATCGCGATGCTGGTGCTCGTCGTCCTGGCGGGAGCTTTCTGGATGCTGCTGATCTCGCCGAAGCGAGAAGAAGCGAGCAAGCTCGGCACGAAAGTGGAACAGCTGGAAACCTCGCTTTCGCAGGACCAGGCCGAACTGGCCAGCGCGGAAGCGGCGCGGGGGGAATTCTCCACCAACTACAGCCAGCTCGTGGTGCTCGGCAAGGCGGTGCCGGCGGACTCGGAAACCGCCTCCCTGCTGGTGCAGATCCAGCACATCGCCGAACGCTCGCATGTGCGGTTCGAAGAAATCAGCCTCTCCTCCTCGGGTGAAGGGGTGGAATCCGGTGCGGTGGGCGAAGCCCCGGCGTCGGGTGCGAGCACCGAACTCGCCTCGCCGACCGAGGTGGCCGCCTCGACCATGCCCCTGGGGGCGTCGATCGGGCCGGCCGGTCTCAGCGTGATGCCCTACTCGCTCAACTTCACCGGAAGCTTCTTCCACGTCGCCGACTTCATCCACGGCCTCGACAACCTCGTCAAGACGACCAACGCGAAGGTTTCGGTTGACGGGCGATTGCTGACGATCAATTCCTTCTCCCTGACCGCGTCGAGCGAAGGCTTCCCGAACCTGCAGGCCAGCTTCTCGGTCACGACCTATCTGACCCCGCCCGAACAGGGGCTGACCGGCGGCGCCACGCCGAGCGGGCCGGCGCCGACCGCGACCGCCACCCCGACCGCGGCTACGACTGGAGGCACGCCGTGAAACGTCTCAAGGGACCCGAGCTGAAGCTCTCCGAGCTGAAGGTGCCCCAGGTGCTCCGGGACCTCTACTGGGACCTGCGGGACCGGCGCCTGCTGCCGCTGATCGCCCTGATCCTCGTCGCGATCGTCGCCGCGCCGTTCCTGCTCGGGGGCGGCGAGAAGACGCCGGAACCAATCCCGCCGCCTCCGCCCGCCGCCGGCTCCTCCGCTCGCGAGGCGAGCCTCACTGTGCTTCCTGCCGAGCCGGGCCTGCGGGAACCGAGCAAGCGGCTGGCCGGGAGGGCGGCGAAGAACCCGTTCCGCCAGCACTACACCGGCCCGGTGTTCAACCCGGGCTCCGCCCCGATCGAAGAAGGCTCAGGCGGTGGCGGTACCGGTTCCTCTAGCGAAGTGGCCGAAGGGAGCGCAGGCGGATCGGAAAGCTCGCCCTCGACCGAATCGCTGCCTGCCCCCGGCGAATCCGGCGGCGGCGGTGGTGGTAACGGCTCCATCCCCGCGCCCGCTCCGGGAGAAATCGAGCTCTTCACCTTTGCGATCAAAGTCAGGGTCGCCCATACCGAATTCGCCAAAGACGGCACCCGCAAGATGAGCGAATTCGAAACGCGCGAAGAAGTGCTGCCGACGACGCCGCTGCCGGGGAAGAAATCGCCGGCGCTCACCTACCTCGGGGTCGATCCGAAGGACGGCAAGGAGGCGATGATGCTGGTCTCGCCGGAAGTGACCGGCCTGTTCGGCGACAACGAATGCATCTCCGGTACCTCCACGTGCCAGCTGCTGGCGCTGAAGCCGAAGACCTTGGAGGCGGTCGACTACGGCCCCAACGGCGTCCGCTACAAGATCGAAGTCCTCGAAATCAAGCCGGTCAAGTCGGGCAAGACCACGATCCACCCCGAATAAGCCGCGTTTCTGCGCAAAGCTTCAGTAAGTGAAGCGCCAGCGCTACACTTGTTGAAGCGAGGTTTGCCAACCGATTTCCTCGCTCTTTGCGATGAGTGCCGAGAGCAACTCCAGCTGCCCCGTCTGTAGGACCGCCGAAGTCGTCTGCGGCAAGTGGACGCTGCTGCTGATCCGCGACCTCGCCGAGGGCAGCGCCCGCTTCTGCGAGCTCGAGCGCTCGCTGGAGGGGATCAGCCCCCGCACCCTCTCGCTGCGCCTGCGGGCGCTTGAGGAAGAGGGGATCGTCGAGCGTCATACCTACCCCGAGGTGCCGCCGCGGGTCGAGTACGCGCTGACGCCGAAGGGCGAGGCCCTGGTGCCGCTGGTCGAGGACATGCGCAGCTACGGCATGCGCTGGCTGCTCGGCGACGCGGCCGAGCGCGCCGAAGCCGAGCGCGCGCCTGCCGCCGTCTAACCCTCCCGCTGCAAGCGTTCGTGCAGGCGCAGGAGCGCTCGCCTGCCTACGGAAGCCTGGGGGGTGCGTGATTTCCTCCTGAACGAATCGATCAAGCGCCTCGCGACCGAGGCCGCGACCCGCTTCAGCTCCCTGGTCGCGATGGGGGAGGAGATCCCCTTCGACGTCGCCGCCGATGGGGGCGAGGAATCGGCCTTCTACAGCTACGTGCCGATGACCGGACGCTATGTCGTCGAACACGGCGAGGAGCTGCGCTCGCTGCCGAGCTTCGCGCCGGCGCGCGAGGCGACGGTCGAGGCCGGCGTTGCCGCGTCCTATCTGGAGGCGCGGGGCGAGGCCGTGCCCGCCGACCCCGGCGCCCGTGCCGAGCTGATGCTTACCACCTTCTTCGCCGAGCTCTGGGAGGGCTCGGCCGGCTTCGCGCTGGACCGGGGGCGGCTGGAGGCCGCGATCGCAACCCTCGACGCCGAATCGCGCGAGGCTGACGAGGCCGACGTCCTGATCGTTCCGGTCGTCGGGCTGCGGATGTCTATGCCACGACTGCAACTGCCGCGCGGGGTGCGGATCGTCCGCGCCGACTCGATCGAGGCGCCGGTTGACGCGATGCGCAGCGAGGGGATGGGCCGCGCCGCCTGGGAGCCGCAGTACCTGGCCGTCGCCGAACGGCATCCCGGCGAAGGCGCCGAGGCGGCGCTGCAGCAACTGCGCGAGCTGATCAGCGTGATGAGGCTCTTCAAGGGGGGCGGGATCGGCCTCGGCCCCTACGCGTTCGCCCCCACCGGCGAGGGCTGCTGGCGGCGGATCGCCACCGGCGCGCCGGCGACGCGGCCGGGGGGCTACCGGCTCAGCGAGGCCGAGGCGAGCGAGCTGATCGAGTTCGGGACCGCGCTGGAGGCCCGACCCGACCCGGACAGCGCCCTGACCTGGGCGGTCGGTCGCTTCGAGATGGGCTGCGAGCGCGCCAGCGCGCTCGAGGGCCTAAGCGACCACTTGCTGGCGATGCGGGCGGTGCTGGAGGGCCACGGCCCGGTCGGCGCCTCGCTGCCGCTGCGGGCGGCGGCGCTGATCGCCGACGAGGGGATGGACCAGGTCGAAGCGCGCCAGCGGCTCGAGGACCTGCTCGAGCTGGAGCGGGCGATGATGAACGGTCGCCCGGTGATGGGCGCGGTGGAGCTGGCGAGCTGGGCCGAGGAGGAAGTGCGCGGCCTGCTGCGCAAAGCGGCCCTGGGAGAGCTCGGCAACGACCTCAGCACCGTCGCCGACGAGACCCTGATCGTCCACGGCCTCGAAGCCGGCGACGCCGAGATCACCGTCTCGGTCCAGTCCGAGGCGCCGGCCGAGCCGGAGCCTGAGCCGATCGAGCCCAAGGCGATCGAGTCAGAACTGGTCGAACTCGAACTGGACGAGCCGGAGCCGATCGCCGAGCCCCAGCCGTCCGCAGAACTTCAGCTGCCCGTCGAACTATCGGAGGAGGAGTACGTGGAGCAGGAGACCCGCATCATGGAGCCGATCCCGGCCGCAGACGAGATCAAGATCACGGCTACCCCGTGGCTGGAGGAGGTCTCCGACGAGCGTCCCGGCGACTCCCTCGAATGGCCCGTCGCCTCCGATCGCGACATCCAGCACCGCGAACGCATCGACACCCCCCGCGTCCGCCACCTCTTCCCGGTCCCCGACTCCGACTGGGAGGTCGAGCACCTGGAGTTCGAGTACTCGCGCAACCGCGCGAGCTAACGGTCTCGCTAGCGGGACAATCCCTTAGGCGAACACACGTTCGTCCTACCGAACTACTACTCTGAGCGCATCCATGGCTGATCGAAGTGCCATTGAGTGGACTGAGGCGACTTGGAATCCTGTGACTGGATGCTCGCAGGTTTCCCCTGGTTGTGCCCATTGTTATGCGAAGACCTTCGCTGAACGATGGCGCGGCGTTCCTGATCATCCCTACGAGCAGGGATTCGAGTTGAAGCTATGGCCCAAGCGCCTCGATCAGCCGCTTCGCTGGCGGCGCCCGAGGGTCATTTTCGTCAATTCGATGAGCGATCTTTTCCATGAGGCAATTCCGGTCACCTTCATTGAAGAGGTTTTCCGCGTCATGCGGAAAGCTGATTGGCATATTTTTCAGATACTCACGAAGCGGCATGAGCGGTTACTTGAGCTTTGTGATCGCCTTCCTTGGCCCTCTAATGTGTGGATTGGGGTTTCGATTGAGAACCGCCGGTTCGTACATCGCGCTGATTATCTGCGCCAAGTGCCAGCTGCGGTGCGGTTCATCTCTGCCGAGCCATTACTCGGACCGCTAGAAGCACTGGACCTCACCGGCATCGACTGGCTGATTGCTGGAGGGGAGTCTGGCCCAGGACATCGGCCTGTGCGCGAAGAGTGGCTTACCGAGTTGCGCGACCGATGCAGCCAGGAGGACGTCGCCTTCTTTTTCAAGCAGTGGGGTGGAGCGCGACCCAAGAGTGGTGGCCGTCTACTTGAGGGACGTAGCTGGGACGAAATGCCCACTCAGCACGCCGCTGCCGTATGAACGACAGTACGGGCCGATCCTGGGGTTATTGGACCCGAGCGAAGCTTGAAATGCTGGAGGACTATTTGGCCGCCTTCGCTACCGCCTCCAAGGGTCAAAGCGAGCGTATTTATTTGGACGCTTTCGCTGGCGAGGGCCATGGACTCGATCGGCTGACCGGTGAAGAGTTCCTCGGCTCCGCGCGGATCGCGCTTGAGGCTGGAGGGGGTAGCGCCTTCACGCGCTTTCGATATTTCGAGAAAGGGCAACGGGCTAATGATCTAGAGGCCCAGCTACGCCATGACTATCCGCACCGAGACATCAAGGTCTACGAGGGCGATTGCAACACAACCATCCTCGATGCGCTGAGCGAGCTGAAGGGCCTCAACTGGGCCCCCACCTTTGCATTCCTTGATCCAGATGGGATGGAGCTTGCCTGGAACACGCTCCGCGCCCTCGCAGACCATAAGCACGGTTATCGATCCAGTGCGTCAACCAAGCCGGAGTACAAGGTCGAGCTGTGGATGCTCTTCCCCACGAGCGGAATAGTGCGCACCCTCGCACATGAAGAAGGGAAGGTCTCCCATGACGACATCGCTCGCGCCACCCGCCTGTTTGGGAGCGACGAGTGGAAGCCGATCTACGAGTTGCGACTTGCTAAGAAGATCAGCGCTGCTCAGGCTCGCGAGGAGTACGTCAACTTAATGCGCTGGCGCCTAGAGCACACCCTTGGTTACCGTTTCGCTCACCCATTTGAGCTGAAAAATACTAAAGGAAGCACCCTCTACCACATGATCTTTGCCACCGACAATGATGCCGGTACCCGGATCATGGCGGCCATCTATGCGCATGCCGCTAAGCGTTTGCCTGACATGCTGGAGGAAGCCCGCAACCGCATTAAGGGGCAACAAACGCTTGATCTTGGCTTGGAGCCAATTGAGTCCGAGGTTGGCTACCAATACGAGCCTCCATGGGAACCACGCTCGTTGAGTGCTCACGCGTGCTGATCAAGGAGTGTCGTTAACTGGCGCCTTAGGCCCGTCCCGCCGCCATCTCAACTCGCTCCTCGGCCGTCGCGAACAAATAGCGGTCGATCTGGGCGAGGCCAGCGAGGTCGTGGACGTCCTCGTCCAGGTAGGGGACGCGGATGACGCAGCTGGTGCGGAGCTCGGAGGCCAGGTGGTCGATGTTGCGGGCGTCGCGCTCGGCCAGGGCCTGGTAGTCGGCGAAGTTGGCGGCTACGCGCTTGGCGAGGCTGTGGTTGCCGAGTTTTTCGGTCAGGGTCTCGGGGAGGTCTTCGATGTCCCCCTGCAGCTCGTCGGCGGGATAGTGGACCTTGTTGACGATGACCCCGCCGAAGGGGAGCTTCGCCTCGACCAGCTTGCGGTGGAAGTAGACGGCCTCGTCGATCGGCTCGCCCTGCGGTCCGCAGACGACGAGGAAGCAGGTCTCCGGATCGGCGAGGAGCTTGTTGACGCGCTTGGCCCGCGCCTGGAAGCCGTCGACCATGCCGCTGAAGGCGTTGAAGAACTCGGCCAGGTCGGCCAGCAGGTCGAAGCCGACGATCCTCTTGAAGACGGAGAGGGCGACGGAGACGCCGCGGCCGGTCACCTTTGCCGCCAGCCCGGTCGGCTTCATGAAGACGCGCAGCGATTTGCCCTCGATGAACTGGGTCAACCGTTTTGGCGCATCGAGGAAGTCGAGGGCGTTGCGGGTCGGGGGCGTGTCGAGGACGAGCAGGTCGAACTCGCCTTCGCTGTGCAGCTCGAACAGCTTCTCCATCGCCATGTACTCCTGCGAGCCGGCCAGCGCGTTGGAGATCTGCTGGTAGATCCGGTTGTTGAGCACCCGATCGCGCGACTCCTCGTCGGGCGCCTGGCGCGCGACCAGCTCGTCGAAGGTCGCCTTGGCGTCGAGCATCATCGCCCACAGCTCGCCCTTCATCTCCACGCCCTGGGCCTCGAGCAGCGCCGGGTCGACCCGGCACGCCTCGTTGCCGAGCTCCGCCAGCCCGAGCGAGTCGGCGAGCCGCTTGGCCGGGTCGATCGTCAGCACGCAGACCTTCAGCCCCTGCGCCGCCATCCCGGTCGCGATCGCCGCCGAGGTGGTCGTCTTGCCGACGCCACCCGAGCCGGCGCAGATGCAGATCGATTTGCCCTCGAGGACTTCGTTCACCGACGCCATCAGGACAGCCTCCCGGCCAGCTCGCGCGCCGACTCGACCCCGAGCTCGGGCTCGAAGAGGAAGGGCAGGGTCTTGACCGGCGCCTCGACGCCGCGGCGCAGGCGCTGCAGTTGCGTCCGCTGCGAGCGCGCCCGGCCGAACTCCGACAGCGCCGCCCGCGCCGCCGAGCGCGCCGCGCCGTTCTCGTTCTCGGCCAGCTGCGCCAGCCTCGCCGCCTCCTCCTTCTTGAAGCGCTCCGGATAGAGCCCGTTGAGGTAGACGCGGTCGACCGCGACGCCGACCTCGCCGGTCAGCTCCCGCTCCAGCGCCATCGACTCGTTCACCGGCATCTCCTCCGGCAGGGCGACGATCGCGGTGCCGGTGTGCTTGTGGTCGGTGATGAAGCGGTCGAGGGTCTGGGCCTGGGAGTGGATCGGGCCGACGCGGGCGATCGAGGCGAAGGTCCGCGGCGTCTGCAGGAAGCCGACGCCGTGCCCGGTCGCCGGCGCGTCGACGATCACCAGGTCGTATTTGCGCCCCTTCTTCACCTTGCGATCGAGCTGGGCCAGCTCCCAGATCTTCCCAATCGTCACCAGCTCCTTCAGCCCCGGCGTCGCCGCGGCGAGGTAGTTGAAGATGCGGCTGCGGAAGAGCATGTCCCGCATCGCCCGCACCTTCAGCTGCAGCAGCACGTACTCGCGCATCGACTCGTCGGGGTCGATCGAGATCGACCAGAGGTTCTCCTCCATCTCGACCTCGTGGAAGCCGACGGCGCTGTGGTGGAACATCCGCGAGGCGTTCTCCTGCGAGGAGACCTCGCAGACGATCGTCCGCTTGCCTTCGCCGGCGGCGCGCAGCCCGAGCGCGACCGCCACCGTCGTCTTGCCGACGCCACCCTTGCCGGTGACGATTACGAGCCGCTTGTCGAGGAGGTCGGGGATTGACTGATTCCTAGCAATTTCGGGGGCCGGCAGGAAAAACCGGGTCCCATACGAATATCCGCGCAATGGGATTTCTAAGCCGCAAGAAGCCGAAGCCTGCTCCCGTCGAGATCCAGGAGGAGCACCCGATGGTCGACGAGTTGCAGGAGATGGAAGAGGCCGTGCCTGAGAGGGCTATGGACGAGGAGCCTGGGGCCACGGGTCCTGTCGACGCAGGGGACCCACCCCCTCCTGCGCGGCAGGAGGGGGTCCCCCCTACGTCGCCACCCGTGGCAGAGGCGTCGGTGGTTGAGCAGGAGGAGCCGTCCGAGGTCGAGGTTGACGAGCCCGAGGCCGCGGAGTCCGAGGACGAGGGGGAGGGGCGGATGAAGGCTGTGGATTTGATTGCGCCTACTCGACTTGATTTCCTCGCGGAGAAGGAGGCTGAGGGGGAGGAGCCGGTCAAGACGGCGGAAGTGATCGCTTTTGCTAACCAGAAGGGCGGGGTCGCCAAGACGACCACCACCTTGAACCTGGCTGTGGCCTTTGCGGAGTCCGGCTACCGCGTGCTCTGCATCGACCTCGACCCGCAGGGGAACCTGACGATGAGCCAGGGGATCGACCCCGACAAGGTCGAAAAGAGCCTCTACGACGTGCTCGTCAACGACCTGCCGATCTCCGAGATCATCGTCAAACGGGAGATCGACATCGCCGTCGCCTCGATCGACCTGGCCGGGGCCGAGATCGCGATGAGCACCAAGATCGGCCGCGAGCGCTCGCTGGAAAAGGCGCTCAAGGAGGTCTCCGGCGAATACGACTTCGTCTGCATCGACACGCCGCCCAGCCTCGGGCTGCTGACGATCAACGCGCTCACCGCCGCCACCAAGGTGATCGTCCCCGTCCAGTGCGAGTACCTCTCGATGCGCGGGCTGGTCCAGCTCCAGAACACGCTGCGGATGATCCAGGAGAACCTCAACCCCGACGTCAAGATCGAGGGCATCCTGCCGACGATGCTCGACTCGCGGACCGTCCACGCCAAGGAGGCGGTGGAGATCCTCGAGGAGAACTTCGGCGACCTCGTTTTCCAGTCCCGGATCAAGAAGGCGATCAAATTCGCCGAGGCGCCTGTGAAAGGGTCCTCCGTGCTCAAGTACGATTCCGGCAGCAGCGCCGCGAACTACTACCGGGAGCTGGCGAAGGAGGTTCTGTCCCATGGCTCGGCGTAACAAGCGCGCAAGCATGCGCGAGGGGCCGCTGTCCGACCTGTTCCGGTCCACCACCGAGGACGCGCCGATGGATCCACCGGAGGCGCCTCGTTATGGGCGCGAAGACCCGGCCGAGGCGAAGAAGGAGCGGGACGAAGGCGCTCGGGACGCGGGTCCTGTCGCCGCAGGGGACCCACCTCCCCCTGCGCAGCAGGGGGAGGTCCCCCCTACGACGCCACCCGCGTCAGAGGCGGCTTCGGCAGACGTTCCTCTCCAGGCGGAGGGGGCACCCACGCTGTACGACCAGGAGGAATCGGGGCGTGATATCGAGGGCTCTACCGAGTCGGCGCCTGAGCGGTTGAAGCGGGTCTTTGCCGAGGAGCCGAGGCCTCGGCGGGAGCAGTATGTGGCTGACAACCCGCGCTATGGGCGGGAGGAGCCTGCTTATGAGCCGCCGGGGAGTGGAGAGCCCCACCAGCCGGTGATCAAAGTCGTCGGCGTCGGCGGCGCCGGCGTCAACGCCGTCAACCGCATGGTCGAGGCCCAGGTCGAGGGGGTTGAGTTCCTGGCGATCAACACCGACCTGCAGTCGCTGCAGCAGTCGGCGGCCCACGAGACGCTGCACATCGGGGAGCAGATCACCCGTGGACTGGGTTCCGGCTCCAATCCCGAGCTCGGCCGGCTCGCCGCCCACTCCGAGCACGACCGGATCAAGGCGATGCTGCGCGGCTCGGACATGGTCTTCATCGCCGCCGGAGCCGGCGGTGGGACCGGGACCGGCGCGGCGCCCGTCGTGGCGCAGATCGCGCGTGAGCTCGACGCGCTGACCGTCGGCATCGTCACCAAGCCGTTCGGCTTCGAGGGCTCGCGGCGCATGCAGCAGGCCGAGCGCGGGATCGAGGCGCTGGCCGCCGAGGTGGACACGCTGATCGTCGTGCCCAACAACC
>JBQCIG010000057.1:0-8528 GCA_051953975.1 Solirubrobacterales bacterium
GTTTCCGCTCTTCAGCTTCCCGAGCCCGGCGCTCGGCCTTGCGCTGTGCGCGGGTCTTGGCCATCGAGAGCTACCGGGTCTCCTTGTGAGGGGTGTGGTGGCCGCACCAGCGGCAGAACTTGCGCATCTCGATCCGGTCCGGCGTGTTCCGCCGCGACTTGTTGGTCTGGTAATTCCGCCGCTTGCACTCTTCACAAGCCAGCGTCACCGCGATGCGGACGTCTCCGCGAGCCATCTTCTCCCTCGTTCCGTGCCTGGAGGTAGTCGTTACAGAAGAAAAACCTCGGCCGAAGCGCGAGGCTGACGGCAAGGATAGCGCTCTGCGGTAGCTGGGGACTATTGCCTAGACCGAGTCCAGCTCAGTTTTCCCTTGGTTACCAACTATTTTGTACAGTCGTTTCGAAAGCAATGTTTGCAAAGCAATTTTCCGGGCATTAGGACGGCGGGAGTGCGCGAGGCCATCAACAAGAGCCAGCTCTTCGACCGGGACAGCTTCGTCGAAGAGCTGGAAGAACGCCTGCTCGACCCCCGCAACCGCGAGCAGCCGGGAGCCTTGCTGCTACTCGACCTCGACTCCTTCCACATCGTCAACGACTCGCTCGGACACGAGGCGGGCGACCGGCTGCTCGAATCGGTGGCGGCGATGCTGCGCGAGGAGGCCCGAGCCGAAGACCTGCCGGCGCGGATCTGCGCCGACGAATTCGCGCTGTTGCTGCAGCGGGCGACGGCTGAGCAAGCGATGGCCGCCGCGGAGCGGCTGATCGCCCTGGTGCGCGAACGCGGGCAACCGGCGGTCGGGGCGAGCGTCGGCATCGCCACCTTCGGCGGCACCGGCGAGACGATCAGCGCCGAAGGGCTGATGATCGCCGCCGACATCGCCCTCTGCGAAGCCAAGGAAGAAGGGGGCGGGCGCGCGGTCGACTCAGCCAACGGGCCCAACCGCAGACTGACCTGGGGCGAGCGTCTGCGCGAAGCGATCGACCAGGAGCGGATCGTCGTCTACGCGCAGCCGATCTTCGACCTGCGCAACCAGTGCGTCGCCCGCGAGGAGTTGCTGGTGCGGATGCTCGACGAGGACGGCGACGTGATTCCGCCCTCCTCCTTCCTGCCGACCGCGGAGCAGCTGGGGATGATCTGCGAGATCGACCGGCTGGTGCTGGCGAAGGCGATCGAGCTGGCCGGCCGCTCGCGGCCGATGGCGGTCAACGTCTCCGGCTCTTCGCTCTGCGAGCCGGCGCTGATCGAGGACGTGCGGGCGGCGATCGCCGACGGACTCAATCCCGCCTGGCTCGACTTCGAGATAACCGAGACGGCGGCGATCACCAACATGGACACCGCCCGCGCCTTCGCCGAGACCGTCACCACCTTGGGCTGCGGCCTCGGCCTCGACGACTTCGGCACCGGCTTCAGCTCATTCAGCTACCTAAAAGAACTGCCGGTCCAGCACCTCAAGCTCGATATCGAGTTCATCCGCGAGCTCCCCACCTCCCCCACCGACCAGCGCCTGGTCCAGGCGATGGTCCAGTTCGCCAAGGCCTTCGGCCAGGAGACTGTCGCCGAGGGAATCGAGGACGCCGAGACCCTGGCGATGGTGCGGGCGTTCGAGATCGACTACGCGCAGGGCTTCCACATCGGCGAGCCGGCGCTGGTCGACAGCGCCCAGCTCGGCACCGCGGCCTGAATCAGAGCCCCAGCGTTTTGGCGATGATGCCGCGCTGGATCTCGGAGGTGCCGCCGTAGATCGTCGAGACCAGCGAGTTGCGGACGAGGCGCTCCATGTCGTACTCGGAGGAGTAGCCGTAGCCGCCCATCATCTGCATCCCTTCCAGGGTGGTGCGCTTGGCGACCTCGGTGACGAAGAGCTTCACCATCGAGGCCTGCTGGGGCAGCATCTGGTCGGGGTCTTCGTCGACCAGGGTGGCGACCCAGTGGGTCATCAGGCGGGCAGCCTGGAGATCGGTGGCGAGGTCGGCGATGCGATGCTGCAGCGCCTGGAAGGAGCCGATCGGGCGGTCGAACTGGCGCCGCTCCTTGACGTAGAGGATGAGGTCGTCGAAGGCGCGCTGGGCGATCCCCAGCATCGTCGCGGAAAGGATCAGGCGCTCGACGTTGAGCCCGGCCATCAGCTGCATCCAGCCCTGGTCGACCGCGCCGAGCACGTCCTCGGCGCGGGCCGGGCAGTCGGTGAAGTAGAGGTGGTTGGTCTCGCGGCCGCCCATCGTCTCGATCGGGACGATCTCCATCCCCTCGGCGTCGCGGGGGACCCAGATCATCGTCATTCCCTCGTGCTTGTTGGGGGTGCGGGTGGTGCGGCAGACGACGAGGACGTGGTCGGCGATGTGGGCGTTGGAGCAGAAGACCTTCTGGCCGTTGATGACGAAGCCGCCGTCGACCGCCTCCGCCTTGCAGGAGAGGTTGCCGACATCGGAGCCGGCCTCGGGCTCGGTCATCGCGATCGCCTCTACCGAGCCGGAGGCGATGCCGCCGAGGATCTCTTCCTTCTGCGCCTCGGTGCCGAAGCGCTGGGTGGCGCCGGCGACGATCAGCGTCGTCGCGTAGCCGCCGATCGGCGCCAGCCCGCGCGAGGTCTCCTCCATGAACAGGCAGGCGTCGAGCATTGAGCCGCCGGAGCCGCCGTATTGCTCGGGGATCGTCACCCCGAGCCAGCCCAGCTCCGCCATCTGCTTGTAGATGTCGAAGCTGTGGTGCTCCCGATAGCCGTCGGTCAGCCGCTCGCGCTGGTCCGCCGTCCCACACTCACGATCGCAGAAGTCCCGGATCGCGTCGACGAAGTCCTTCTGCTCGTCGCTGAGGGCGAAGTCCACGGGCGGAGCCTATCTGGCGGGGGCAAGGTTGGCTGCGCAGCCAATCATGGCAATGATCGCCCTGATATTCGATGCGATGGCCCGTTTAGGCCAATATCGGCGAGGACGGGGTGGTTTCGCCTCCGGAGAAGGAAAAGGAGCCCCTTTTACGCGCATGACTGCGCTAAAGGAGGTGGAGCGAATGAAAACGCGTATCCGTCGGGTGACCGCTCTCGCTGCAGCGATCGCCTTGATGGCAGCAGGGCCCGCCTACGCATTCGGCGGACCGAACTCGGCTGGAAACTCGGGTCACTTCCACCCGAACAGCAATCCGTGCCAGGGACCGAACGATCAACCGAATTGCCCTGGACCACACTGACCTGACGCAGCACGACCGGAGTGAAAAGGGCCGCCGAAGCGGCCCTTTTCAGAGACCTCGCCCGGCTTTCTGCCGCTCGTGGAATCCGAGTGGCAGAACAGCCTTGAAGCGTCTGCCGAGAGCTCGCGGCGCTGTTCGTCGAAAGATGTGAGGGCGGGAAGCGCTAAACGGCGGTTCCGACCAGGGCGCCGACCCCTGCGGTCACGGCCATCGCGGTCGCGCCCCAGAAGACGACGCGGAGGACGGCGCGCGGGACGGGCGCGCCGCCGAGCCTGGCACCCAGGGCGCCGAGCCCGACCAGCGCCAGCAGGGTCACGATGATGCAGGCGGCGACCCGGCTCGTGGAGCCGAAGAGGCCGATCGCGAGCAGGGGCAGGAGCGCGCCGACCGCGAAGGAGAGCGCGGATGCGCCCGCGGCCTGTAGCGGCCGCGCGCGGCGGTCCTCCGGCAGGCCGAGCTCGTCGCGCGCGTGCGCTTCGAGCGCGTCGTGCTCGGTGAGGCCGCGCGCAACTTCGGCGGCGAGCTCCGGCCTCAGTCCCCGGCCTTCGTAGATGCCCGTCAACTCCCGCAGCTCGCCCTCGGGGTCCGACGCAAGCTCATGCCGCTCGAGCCGGAGATCGGCGTCCTCGGTGTCGCGCTGGGAGCTGACGGAGACGTACTCGCCGGCCGCCATCGAGCCGGCGCCAGCCATCAGACCGGCGATGCCGGCCGTGACGATCGCGCTGCGCGAGGCACCCGACGCCGCGACGCCGAGGACGAGGCTAGAGGTCGAGAGGATGCCGTCGTTGGCGCCAAGCACGGCCGCGCGCAGCCAGTTCGAGCGGAGGCTGAGGTGTCTCTCGGCGTGGAGCGGTCCCCAGGGCATGACCCGAGGCTACCGGCGACCAACGGGCTCGATTGCCGTCTCAGGCTCCGATACTCGGCCTGCAGTACTTCCCCTTCGCCGACGTAGACGGTGAGCGCCAGCTCTTCACCTGGACCGCGAGCGCAAGCCCGCTTCGGTGCATTTACGCGCCGGCGGGTCGCCTGGATCGGTGAAGGCGACGTCGCCACGGATGAGGGAAGGGCCGCAGTCGATCGCTTTGTCGCGGCGGCCGTCGCGGGCGTAGAGGCGATCCGCTCCGGCTTCGCCGTAGATGGCGTCGCTCCCTTGCCCGCCGACCAGGAAGTCGTTGCCGCCGGCGCCATGGATCTCGTCGTCGCCCCCGCGGCCGAGGAGGACGTTGGGGCCGCCGTCGCCGGTGAGGATGTCGCCGTTGGGGCTGCCCTCGATGCGCTCGACCGAGCTCGAGATCTGGCTCGGCGGCGGGCCGCCATGCTCGGTCGGGCAGCCGCCGGGGAAGCTGCCATAGGGAGCGATGCCCGCGGTGCCGCCGAGCGTCGCCTCGACGCCCTCGTAGGTGGAGCGGGCGAAGGAGACGCTGTCGATGCCGGGGCCACCGTCGATCGTCTCGCCGCAGGGATGGGCGATCAGCAGGTCCGAGCCACCTTCCCCATCGAGCACCGAACCTTCGGCGATGGCATCGTCCCCCGGCCCTCCGTAGAGCTGATCGCCACCGGCCGGGCCGGAGCTGCCGTTGAGGCTGTCGTTCCCGGCGCCGCCGATCAGGCTATCGGCGCCGTTGCCGCCGATCAGCCGCGCGGAGACGGTGGCGGGGATCGAGGGTTCGAGCGCGAGCAGATCGGCGCCTTCGCCGCCGTCGAGGAGGAGCCCGGTCGGCGTCGTCGCGGTCGGACAGCTCGCGGTTTCCGGGCCGAGCATCGAACAGCCTGCGCCGACCGCCATCGGCAACCCCTGCTCGGTGACGACCCAGGCGTCGCCGAGAAAGGCGACGTGCACCCCGATGCCCTGCTTGTCGACGAGATTGACGCCGTGTTCGACGATGCCGGTGAGATCGCCGGTGCCGGGGCCGCCGGGCAAGTCGACCTCGAACGTCGGCGGCAGGTGTTCTTCGAACGCGATCAACGCGGCTTCGTCGGCGGCGTTGTCGGCACGTCCGCCGTGGAGCTCGCACGATTCGGCGACCGCCACCCCCCGGCAGAGGTCGAGTCCGGTGCCGCCGAAGGCCGCGTCGCCGGCACCGGCGCCGATCAGTTCGTCGGGCCCGCCTCCGCCGTAGAGCTCGTTCGGTCCGGCGTCGCCGGCGATCGTGTCGGCGAAGGGGGTTCCGGCCACGTCCTCGATCCCGCTCAGCGTGTCGTCGCCATCGCCGCTGGCCGTGCCGGCGGCGAGGTTGACATTCACGCCGATGCCGCCCGGGTAGACCGCGCTCTGGCCGGCGAGCGCGTAGGAGACGGTGTCGTGGGCACCGGGGCCGCCGTCGATCGAGTCGGTGCCGAGGTCTCCCTCGAGCACGTCGCCGTTGCCTGGGCCGCCGGAGAGATGGTCGTTGCCCACCCCGCCGATCACGAGGTCGCCGTTGCCCGGCCCCCCGCCGACGGTGTCGTCGCCCAGCCCCGAGTTGAGGTAGTCGCCGCCCGGCCCGCCGTAGAGACGGTCGTTGCCGCGTTCGCCGAAGACGGTGTCGGTCCCCGGGCCGGCCAGCACGAGGTCGCTGCCGTTGCCGCCGATCACTTCGTCCTTGCCCGCTCCCGCTTCGATCCGGTCGCTGCCGGTCCCGCCTGCGATCGTGTCGTCGCCGCCGCCCGCGCAGATCCGGTCGTTGCCGCCGCCACCAAAAATGTGGTCGTCACCAGCGCTGCCGATGATCACGTCGGCGTGGGCGGTGCCGTGGATGGATCCATGGTCGACGATCGTGGCGGGCCTGCCGAGGCACCTTCCCCTATGCGCCACCCGGAAGCTAGGGACAGGGGGTGACGACGCGGCCATCCCGGGACAGACCGAGAAGACCGTAGCCACCGCGATCAGGGCGCCGAGAACGAGAGTGCGGATCTGGAGGGATCGTTGAGACACTGGATGAAAGATTCTCAATCGAACCTCAAAGCCACATGACAGCTGAGGTTCAGAGAAGCCCGATCAACTCTGGGTGGCGGGCGAAGAAGAGATCGACCTCGACTCGGTGGTCTTCATATAGACGCGCCAGCTCCCTGGCCAGCATCTCTCCGCCCTGCTCATCCAGCAGCGCGGCCGCGAGTAGCGCATCGCTTACCGCGTCCGCGAAGGCCGGGGACTCTGCGCGCAGAAGGTCGATCAGCTCAAGGGCGCTACGCGCGGCGAGTGCATCGGGGAGCACCGCGATCATCTCCGCCATCCCTTCGCGCAACTGCGGGTCCTCGCGCAGGGCCAGCCACATCAGCACGAAGAAAGGCTGGGTGTCCTCCCCCTGCCCAGCGAAAACGGCGCCAACGGTGCCGAAGCCGAAGGCATCGGACCTCAGCACGCGCCGAAAGAGTGGTCCGATCGCCTCGAACACCTGCCAGAAGCTGCGCAGCTCACGCCGCGCGATGTCGAGTTCCTCGGCGCCTGCCTCGGCGAGCTGCACCAGGCTGCGGTGGCGGACCGTCGTTGAAAGTCGGCAGAAATCCTCTGCCGAGCTGCCCTCGAACCACGGCTCGACGTCCTTCAGCCGGTCGACTCTGGCCCGGTCAAGTCCCAGCGCCCGCTCGACCGCAACCTCGGACTCCTCATCGGGGTAGCCGGTAAACCTGCCGCTAGCCACCTCAGCGAAGACGCGGAAGACGGTCGCAAACCGCTCGCGGCCGACCTTGCGACGGACCCGCCCCAGCGAGGCGGGCATCCGTTCGGAGGAGGCGGCAAGGTAGGCGCGGTCCATCTCGTTCACAGCATCGGGGTCCCCGGCGTCCTCGCCGGCGAGCAGATCAGCGAGGCGCGAGAGTTCCGCTTCCCACCGGGCGCCGTCGCGAAGCAGGCGCTCTCGCACAAGCGGCCCGAGGTCACCACCGTCCTCCCACCAGACGCGCCAGGCGACGTTCTCAAAGCTCTCGCGACCACGCACGAGCTCGAGGATCCGAACCAGGCGCCGCCCGGTCCCCAACGGGTAGACCGAGATCGATCCTTTTCCGCGGCCGAGCGCTCGCGTCTCAGGGCGCGCGATCAGACCGGCACGGTGACGGCGTGCGAGTTGGGAAGGACTCAGGTCGAAGCCCGCGGCTCGAGCTTCGGCAAGGACTTCCCGGCCACTCTCCCCACCCTCGATCTCTTCCCTCTCACTCACGCTTTAGAGGCTACGTGAGGGCCGGCATGAAGCCGGCAGGCGCCCACCTACGGTGCAGAGGACCGAACAAATCTCAGACTGGAGGTGATCAGATGAAGCCCAATCCACTCGACCAGCCCGCGCCGGCCGTTGCCCTGGCGCTCGGCGCGGCGCTACTCAGCCATAAGGCGACCGGTAACGCCGCGCGCGTCCTCGGCGTCCCGGTCGCCGTCCTCTCGCTGCTACTGGCCGGAGCGCTGGCAGTCGGCGGCCTACGATCGGGCTAGTCACCGACATCCGCCGCTGTCCCGGGTGGAGTCCGCCCTGGGCAGCGGCGATGGGTAGTCGTTTGAACTCGACGCTCCATATGCACATACGAGCACCGACAGCAACAACCAGGCGGGCACCCTAGGAGCTGGCAAACGGATCGAGCAGCTCGACCTCCGTGCCCGCGACATCGGCGACGTTGCGGGTGACGAGCGTCAGACCGAGGACTTTTGCCGTCGCAGCCAGCAAGCCGTCGGCGACGGGCAGGGGATTCGGCACGTTCATCCTCCCCCACTCCTCCGTGATCGTGCGGTCGATCGGGACGACGCGGTCGCCGTGGGCCTCGCTGACGAGATTTAGCCAGCGGTCCAAGGCGGCCGCTGAGTTGGGGTCGCGGCGTCGCACGCTCTCGATCCCGCGGCGGATCTCGCCGATCGTCAGTACGCTGAGGAAGATCTCCTCCTCGGCGACATCGGCGAACCAGGCAGTGACGTTCGCGTCAGCTCGCTCGCCCTTGCGCAGCTCGGAGATGACGTTGGCATCGAGCAGGTAGCTCAAAGCTCGACCGGCCGGCCGCGATCCTCGGGGCGCTCGAAGTCGCGGTCCTCGCCGACATCGGGCATCTCAAGCAGAAGCTCCTTAAGGGGCTTGGACGGGCCGTGGCCGCGGAGCGCCTCGCGGAGGATCTGCCGGTGCTCCTCCTCGGCCGAGCGGCCGTGGCGAGCGGCGCGGATCTTCAGCTCGCGCACGACATCGCTCTCTATATCTCGAACTAGTAGCTGCGCCACAGTGATAGCAATGATAGCGGAAGCTCAGAGTAGTCGCGGCGCTATCTGCCACTCGAGTGGCAGATAGGCGAGATCGTGACGAGCCAAATCACTGCGGAATCAGCTACTGAATTAGCCGACTTGCAGGAACTTCTGTGAAGCCCGGAACGAGACTCGAACTCGTGACCCCTTCCTT
>JBQCIG010000058.1:0-7034 GCA_051953975.1 Solirubrobacterales bacterium
TGCCGCTGATGATCGCCGACCGCACCTTCGATCGCCACAACCAGCTGATCGACCCCTTCACCGACAAACGGCCCCCCGCCGACGGCATCCTCGGCGAGAGCGTCCTCGTCAACGGCGCCTACATGCCCCATCACCGCGTCACCCCGCAGCGCTACCGGCTGCGCATCCTCAACATCTCCGCCTTCCGCAGCTACAACCTGCACCTCTCCAGCGGCGCGCCGATGGTCCAGATCGCGACCGAGAGCGGCCTGATGCCGAAGCCGATCCGCCGCCGCGAGATCCTCCTCGGCCCGGCCGAGCGGGTGGAGGTGATCGTCGATTTCTCCGACGCCGCGGGGGAGACCGTCGAGCTGCGCAGCAGCAAGCGCCACCCGGGCCGCAACCCAACCGGTGCCCGCACCTACGGCGGCGCGCTGATGCAGTTCCGGGTCGCCCCCGGCCACCTCCCGGACCGCACCCGCGTCCCCCGCCACCTGCGCCCGCTACCGGAGTGGACGCGCAAGGCCAAGCGCAAGCCCGACCACCGCTGGGAGATCACGATCGGCGGCTTCTTCAAGACCACCTGGCGGATCAACGGCCGCACCTTCAACCCCGCCTACGTCGAGGCCTTCCCCAAGCTCGGCGAGACGGTGACCTGGGAGATCGTCAACAAAACCAACGTCGCCCACATCATGCATTTGCACCACACCGACTGGTACCTACTCGAGCGCAACGGCAAGAAGCCGCCTCCCTGGGAAGATTGTCTCAAGGAGACCTTCTTCGTCTTCCCCAATGAAAAAATTCTCCTTGCCGGTCATTTCTCCGATTACACCGGGAAATTCGTGATCCACTGTCACATGCTCGACCACGAGGATCACGGCCTGATGAGCCAGTTCCAGGTGGTTCGGGACTGAAATAAGCATCCGAAACGGTTAAAGAAAACACGGACGTTTGCCGATCTCCCCACCATGGGGAGTCATGAAAATCGGGTAAGCCTCCGGCCGGCCGGGCGCACCAGGGCACGAGCAGCCGCGGCGCTCCTCGTCGCCGGCGCCGGCCTCGTCGCGATCTCGCTCGTCTTGCCCCACCCGAGCGGTGCCGATGCCGCCGCGCTCACCCTCACCGCACTCGGGATGGCGGTCGCCGGCGGGATCGTCTGGTCCGTCGCCGGCAAGATCCCCCTAGCGACGATCCACGCCATCCTCGCTGGGGTTTCCCTCATCACCTGCGTGCTGATCTACGAGAGCGGCATCGCGGTCGGCCAGTACGGGACGATCTTCGTCTGGGCGACCCTGGTCACCTCCTGCTACTTCCCGCGGCGGGTCGCGGCCATGCACCTGGGCTGGCTGCTCGCGACCTACGGCGCGACCCTGCTGCTGGTGGAAAACACCGCCGGCTACTCGCCGCTGACCCGCTGGTTCTTCAGCCTGATCTCGCTCGGCGTGGTGATGCTGCTGATCACCGGCATCGTCGCCCGCCGCGCCCGCGCCGACGAGCGCGCCCGCCACTTCTTCGACCTCTCCCGCGACATGCTCTGCACCACCAACATGGACGGCTACTTCCTCGAGCTCAACGACGCCTGGACGCAGAGCCTCGGCTACGACCTCGACGAACTGCGGGATACCCCCTTCATCGAGTTCATCCATCCCGACGACCGCGAGCGCACCGAAATCGAGGCCGCCGCGCTGTTCGAAGGCACCGAGACCCTCAGCTTCGAAAACCGCTACCTGGCCAAAGACGGCTCCTGGCACTGGCTGCGTTGGAGCGCGCAACTGGCGCCGGACGAATCGCTGCTCTACGGTCGCGCCGCCGACGTCACCGAGCTGAAGCAGTTCGAGGCCGAACGCGAGGCGTTGCTCGGCACCGTGCAGGAGATGGCCCGCCAGGACTCGCTCACCGGCCTGCCCAACCGCCGGGCGCTGGAGGAGCAACTGCCGCGGGAGATGGCGCGCGTCCGGCGCGACCGCTCGCCGCTCTGCGTCGCGATCGTCGACATCGACCACTTCAAGGACTACAACGACACCCACGGTCACCTTGCCGGCGACGAAGTACTGCGCGCCTGCGCCCGCGCCTGGGACCAGGAGCTGCGCGGGGAGGACACGATCGTCCGCTTCGGCGGCGAGGAGTTCCTCGTCCTGCTGCCGAACACCGGCCCCGAGCAGGCGGCCGAAATCGTCGATCGGCTGCGGATGACCACACCAATGGGACAGACCTGCTCGGCCGGCCTTGCCTGTTGGGACTTCACCGAGACGATCGACGAGCTGCTCGGCCGCGCCGACCAGGCGCTGTACATAGCCAAGGCCGGGGGGCGCGACCAGATCGCCGAAGCTCCGATGTCCGCGTAATGATTGGCCGATGGGCCGCGCAGAGCACGAACGCGCCGTGCGCTTCCGCACCGCTCGGCGCGATCCCGAGCTGACCGTCGTCGAGGGCTTCCACGCGCTCAAGCACGCGTTGCGCTTCGGCGCCGAGCTGGTCGAGGCGGTCGCGGTCGAGCCCGAGCGGCTGGAGGCGCTGGCGGCCGACCTGGCCCCCGACCTGGCCGGGCAGCTCGCCGACCGGGTCGAGCGGATCGACGCCGAGAGCCTGGCCGACCTGGTGCCGCTGGTGCCGCGCACCGGCGTCGCCGCGATCGCCCGCCGCCCGGCGATCGACCTCGACGCGACCCTGGCCGACGCGGCGCCGGCGCCGGTCGTCCTGCTCGAGCAGCCGCGCAACATGGGCAACATCGGCGCCTGCATCCGCGTCTCCGCGGCGGCCGGGGCGGCGGCGGTCATCGCCACCGGCGAGAACGACCCCTGGCATCCCGACGCGGTCCGCGGCGCCGCCGGCCTGCACTTCGCGCTGCCGGTGGCAAGGGTCGACGCGCTGCCCCGCAGCGACCGGTCGCTGCTGGCGATCGATCCTGAGGGGGAGGAGCTGGCGCCGGAGCGGCTGCCTGCCCGCGCCGTGCTCGCTTTCGGCACCGAGCGCCACGGCCTCAGCGGCGAGGTCTTCGAGCGGGCCGACGCCCGCGTCTCGATCCCGATGCGCGAGGGCGTCTCCAGCCTCAACCTCGCCACCTCGGTGGCGATTGTCCTCTTCGTCATGAGGTTGAGAAATACGGATGGCGCCGGCAGGAGCGGCGGCTAGGTTCAGGAATAACCAAGAGCGCGAACCGTCGCGTACCCAGTCTCGTAACGAAAGGAGCGTCCATGCCGCTCGCCGACATCAGCTTCGGGGAAGTCCTCCTCGTCGCCTTGGAGATCTTCTTCTTCGTGATCTGGATCTGGATCCTGATCACGATCCTCACCGACCTCTTCCGCGACCACGAGCTCTCCGGTTGGGCGAAGGCGGCGTGGGTTTTATTCCTCGTCGTGATCCCCTTCCTGACCGCGCTGGTCTACCTGATCGCGCGCGGTGAGGGGATGCGGGACCGGACGATCAAAGCCCAGGCCGACGCGAAAAAGCACTTCGACGAATACGTTCGAGCGCAGGCCCACGCCGCCTCGCCGGCCGACGAACTGCACAAGCTCGCCGAGCTCAAAGACAAAGGCGCCCTCAGCCAGGCGGAGTTCGACCAGGCCAAGGCCAAACTACTCGCGTAGGAAAAGTCCTGCACCTGCAAGGAAACTTGCGGGTTATCGACCACTTCTGAGGCGGCGCGGGGGCTTCGCTACCCTGCGCCGCCGTGCAGTTCGCCTCCACCACGAGCGCGGTTCGCCGCCGCGCCCTGATCTTCGCCGCGCTCTTCCTCGCAGCCCTCTGCGCGGTCGCCGTCTCCTGGGCGGGGAGCGCTCCGGCGCAGACGCCGCAGGAAAAGCTGGAAGCGACGCGCAACAAGCTCGAAGGAGTGCGCGCGCACTCCAGCGCCCTGGCGGAAACGATCGCCGAACAGAACCGGGCGATCGACTCGATGATCGGCGAAGTCTCGGAGCTGCGCCGCAAGCAGGCCGCGGTCGCGGCCGAACTGGCCGAAAAGCAGGCCGAACTGGACAAGGCGACGGCGGCGCTGGAAGCCGAAGAAGAACACCTCGAAAAGGTGCGGGAACAGCTGCAGCGCGCGCTTGGTGTCCTGCGCGAGCGCCTGGTCGCGATCTACGAGGCCGGCTCGCCCGACGTCGTCAACGCGATCCTCGAATCCGAAAACTGGTCCGACATGGCGGCCCAGACCGAATACCTGAACCGGATCCAGAGCTACGACGACTCGGTCGTCGAACGGGTGAAGACGCTGCGCGACGAGGTCACCGCCGCGGTCGAAAAGCTCGCCAAGCAGCGCGCCGAAATCGAAGCAGCGCGCAACGCGGTCGCGGCGATCGAGCGCGAAGTCGCTGCCGCCCGCCGCGAAGCCGAGGCCCGCTTCGCCGAACTGAAGGCCGCCCAGGCGCAGCGGCGCGAAGCGCTGGAAGCGCTGGAGTCGCGCGAAGAAGCGCTCGGCAACAACCTCGCCGCGATCTCCGAACAGGTCGCCTCCGAAGGCGGCGACGCCACCACCGGCCTGATGCCGGCGCCGCTCACCCCCGGCCAGGAAGCGCGGGTGATCAACGAAAGCGAGGCCAGCGCCCCTGCCTCGGCGCCGCAGGCGGTCCAGGAAGTGATCGCCGCCGGCAACTCGATCGCCACCACCCCCTATATCTGGGGCGGCGGCCACGGCTCCTTCGAATCGGAAGGCTACGACTGTTCCGGCGCGGTCAGCTTCGCCCTCCACGGCGGCGGCTTCCTCGAAAGCCCGCTCGACTCGACCGGCCTCGAGACCTGGGGCGAACCCGGCCCTGGCCAGTGGATCACCGTCTACGCCAATGCCGAACACGCCTGGATGGTCGTCGCCGGCATCGCTTTCGACACCGTCGGCGGTCCCGGCCCGCGCTGGCACGATCCCTGGGTCGATTCGCCCGAAGGCTTCGTCGCCCGTCACCCGGCTGGCTACTAATCCGCCGCCTCAGCAGCTACCTTTAATCCGCTTTTAGCCGGGCTGAATAGCTTCCCGCGCCGGCGACCCCCCGCCACCCCAGCCACTATTGACCACCAAGCGCCGAAACCTGATCGTCCCGGCTGTCGTCCTCGGGATCCTCTTCCTCGTCGTGGCGATCATCTACTGGGCCGAGCCGGCGGGTTCCCTGCCTTCCTTCTTCCCCGGCCACGAGGCGGGCTCCAGCCACCACCACTTCAAGCACGGGATCGCGGCCTTCGTCGTCGCCATCGGCTGCTTCGTCTTCGCCTGGTTCCAGAGCGGGCCGCAGACGAAGACCGACGCCTGAGCCGGCACCGATGGAACCGATCTCCTACTTCCAGGCGCTGGTGCTCGGTGCCCTGCAGGGGATCGCCGAGCCGTTCCCGATCTCCAGTCTCGGTCACGCGGTGATCCTGCCCAGCCTGCTCGGCTGGAACATCCACCAGAACGACGAATTCTTCCTCGCCTTCCTCGTCGCCACCCACTGCGCCACCGCCGCCGTCCTCTTCGTCTTCTTCTGGGAGGACTGGAAGCGGATCTTCCGCGGCATGGGCCGCTCGCTGCGGGACCGCGAGGTCCGCGACGACGACGCCGAGGCCCGCCTCGGCTGGGTGATCGTCGTCGGCACGATCCCCGCCGGCATCCTCGGGCTCCTGCTCGAGCACCCGCTGCGGGCGCTGTTCGCCTCGCCGACCTCGGCGGCGATCTTCCTTACGATCAACGGCGTCCTCCTGCTCGTTTTCGAGCGCTTCCGGCGCCGGCCGCCGCGCCCCGGCGACTACCAAGGTGACTCCGACAGGCGCATCGCCGGTATGGGCTTTGGGCGGGCGATCGCGATCGGCACCGCGCAGGCGGCGGCATTGGTCCCCGGCATCTCCCGCTCGGGGGTGACGATGGGCGGCGGCCTGCTGACCGGGCTCTCCAACGAGGACGCCGCCCGCTACGCCTTCCTGCTGGCGACCCCGATCATCGGCGCCGCCGGGGTGCTAAAGCTGCCCGAACTGCTCGGCTCGGCGGGCGACGGGGTGCGCGGGCAGGCGCTGGTCGGGGCGATCGCCGCCGCGGTGACCACCTACTTCGCGGTCAAGTTCCTGCTCCGCTTCTTCGAGACCAACCGCCTCACCCCGTTCGGCGTCTACTGCATCATCGCCGGCCTCTTCTGCACGCTGATCTTCGCGCTGTAGGAGGGCTTCGCCAGGCCCTCCAGGGCGATTCACCCGGCCCCGAAGCGGGTACTTAAGGGATGGTCCTCGGAAAGGGGCTGCGCTGGGGGGCGCTCAAGGGAAGGAGTCATCATGGAGTCGCACACCGTCTCGAATCACGAGGTGCCGGGACGTGACGTGCCAGGGCGCGAGCCCCGGCGGGAACCCGTTTCCGAACGGTCACCGAGCTGGGCGCCCGCCGATCCGGGTCCGCTCGGGCTGGCCGCCTTCGCCCTCACCACCTTCGTGCTGAGCATGTTCAACGCCAACCTCGTCAGCCACGCCGGCGAGCCGGTGGTGCTCGGCCTCGCTCTCGCCTATGGCGGGATCGCGCAGCTGCTGGCCGGGATGTGGGAGTTCCGCACCGGCAACACCTTCGGGGCCGTCGCCTTCACCTCGTTCGGGGCCTTCTGGATCTCGTTCTGGGCGCTGATCACGTTCTTCGCCGACAAAATCCCCGCCGAACACCTCGGCGCCGCGCTCGGCCTTTACCTGATCGCCTGGGGGATCTTCACCACCTACATGTTCGTCGCCTCGTTGCGGACGACGGCCGCGATCGCGCTGGTCTTCCTCCTGCTTGCCGCGACCTTCTTCCTGCTCGGGATCGGCAACGCCAACGAAAGCGAAGGGCTGATCGAAGTCGGTGGCTGGTGCGGGCTGGCGACGGCGGCCGCTGCTTGGTATGCATCCTTTGCAGCGGTGACCAATTCGACGTTCGGGCGGACGGTGCTGCCGGTGCGGCCGCTCAAACGCTGAGGGAGGAGCAAGCGGGATGGCAATCGAGCAAGGAGAGACTCGGCGCCGGCAGGGGCGCCACGGGGATCGGGTGAAGGTCGAAAAAATCACCCCCCCGGACGGGCCGCACCGGCCGCGCTGGAGCCCCCCCCCCCTAGGACACGAAAAAGCGGCGGGCCCCCCCGACG
>JBQCIG010000059.1:0-2739 GCA_051953975.1 Solirubrobacterales bacterium
GTGTCTGGGGGAGGGCCTCCCGCTCACCCCAACCGAAAAGCTTCGTCCACCCTCAGCGGCTTTTCGAGCAACCCGTGCTTCAGGTCCCAGGCGGCCCATTCGCCCAGGACCTGCTTGTCGAACGGCTTGGGGTGCAGCGCTGGCAACAGGACCTTCAGCTGCGCCTGCTGGTCGGCGCGTTCGAGCGACTTGTTGGCGCCGAGTAGGTCGTCGAGCGCCTTCGACGGGTGTTCCTCCGTGAATTCGTAGCCCTGTTGCGTCGCGGAGACGACCTCGTCGACCAGCTTCGGATCGCTTTCCAGCTCCTTGCGCGAGGTCGTCAGCACCAACTCGGGGTAGGGCGGGGCGCCGAATTCGTCGACTTTGAAGACGCGGATCGGCACCCCTTGCTGCCGTAGCGCCACCGCCTCGGCGTTCCAGAAACCGGTCGCCGCGTCGACATTGCCGGCGGCCAGCGAAGCGACCGCGTTGAAGCCGATCGTCACCTCATCGACCTTGGCCGGATCGCCCCCGTCGGCTTCCACCTCGGAGTCGACCACGGCTTCGTCAGAAGGGAGGCCGGTGACGCCGACCCGGTGGCCTTCCATCTCGCGGGGGCGGTGGACGGGGCCGTCGCCGCGGGCGATCACGGCGGCCAGCGGGCGCTGCACGATCGGCATCAGGCCGACCAGGTCGATGCCGCGCTCGCGGGCGATCCCAAGGTCGGTGATGTCGAGGATCGCGAACTGGGCGCGGCCGGCTGCGAGCAGCTTTGGCGCGTCGGTCGATTCGCCCGGCGGCTGCACCTTCAGGTCGACGCCCGCCTTGCGGTAGAGGCCCTCGGCCTGCGCTGCGTAGATGCCGCTGTGGACCGCGTTGGGGGTGAAATCGAGCACGAGCGTCGCGCCTTGCGGCGCGCCCGGTTCAGCACCGCCTCCGCCGCAGCCGGCGAGCCCGGCGAGCGCGAGGGCGGTCGCCAGCAGCGCGACAACCCGAGTCATCTGGGCAGGGAACCTATTTCATCGACCGAATATGAGTACACTGCCGCCGCTTACCTGATCACGGGAATCGAGGAGGAAAGAGTGCAGGAACGAGGTCTAGCCGCATATTTGGCTGAGTTGATCGGCACGCTGCTGCTGGTCTTCTTCATCACCAGTGTCGTCGTCCTGTTCGTGTCCACCGGTGGTCAGGCGAGCTTCGGCTCCGACTTCGCCGTCGTCGGGCTCGTTCACGCCTTCCTGCTGTTCGGGTTGATCGTGATGTTCGGCGTCGTCAGCGGCGGCCACTTCAACCCGGCGGTGACGCTGGGCGCGCTGGCGATCCGCCGCATCCGCCCGCTCGACGCCGTCATCTACATGCTTGCCCAGCTCTCCGGCGGCGTCCTCGGCGCGCTGTTGACCAAGGCGCTGCTGCTGGACGAGGGACGCGCCACCCACTACGGCGCGGCTCAGGTGAGTTCGATCCTTGCCGGCAACTTCGCCGGTGCCGTCGTCGAGGGGGTGGGTACCTTCTGCCTCGTCCTCGTCATCCTCGCCGCCGTCTACTCGGAGAAGAGCTTCAAGGAGTGGGCGCCGCTGGCGATCGGCACCACGCTTGGCTTCATCGTCATGGTCGGCGGCCCGCTGACCGGCGGCAGCTTCAACCCGGCCCGCTGGTTTGGCCCGGCGCTGGTCGGCAACACCTGGGGCGGCGTTTGGCCCTACCTGGCCGGCCCGATCGTCGGCTCGCTGCTGGCCGCGGCGGTCTACCGCTTCGTCCTCGAGCCGGGCGGCCTGCCGCCGACCGAACCGCCGGAGCACGTGCGGCCGCCGGTTCCGAAACGGGCGACGCCGACCAGCGACAAGCCCGCCGACTAGGGCAGCAGCTGAGCGGAGCAGCTTTCAGGCGCCACCCAAATCGGGTGGCGCCTCTTTTTTGGCCTTTGCCGAGCTGGCGCTTGCAGTAGCTTGAGCGTCGTGCGCCGGGTTACCTTCTCCCGCAACTTCACGCTCTCCCTCTCCCGGACCTGCCAGTGCTACTGCAAGTACTGCGCCTTCGCCACGCACCAGGCGCACATCCACGCGCCTGAGCGCGTCGAAGAGATCCTCGACGAAGCCGTCCGTCGCAACACCAAGGAGCTCCTGGTCCTCACCGGCGAGCGCCCCGAGGTCAACCCCGTCGTAGCCGAACGCCTCGAAACCTGGGGCCACGAAGACTTCACCAGCTACGTCATTTGGGCCTGCGAACGCGCCCTGGAGCGCGGCATGCTGCCCCACACGAACATCGGCGTGCTGGACAAGCAGGACCTGGCCCGCTTAAGAGAGGTGACCGCATCCCAGGGCCTGATGCTGGAGTCGACCTCAGAGCGCCTGATGGACACCGTCCACGCCGGCTCCCCCACCAAGCACCCGGCAGCCCGCCTAGCCACCATCGAAGCAGCAGGAGAGCTGAAGATCCCGTTCACGAGCGGCATCCTCGTAGGCATCGGCGAGACCGAGCAGGAGCGCATCGAATCCCTGGAAGCCCTCGCGGCCAGCCACAGCCGCCACGGCCACCTGCAGGAGGTGATCCTCCAAAACTTCGTCCCGCACCCGCGCTACTACGGCGCCGAGGTAGCCGACATCGCCAACGCGTCGTCTCAGCAACGATGGCAGGGCGATTGGGTCACCCCCCCCCGCCACCCAACCCCCAAGCAAAACGAGGGGGGTGTGGAGGGGGTGTACCCAAAGCCCCAAACCAAACCCTACAGGGGCACACCCCTCTACCACCACCACCAAAAAA
>JBQCIG010000060.1:0-9642 GCA_051953975.1 Solirubrobacterales bacterium
TAGTGCTCGCGCACTTTCTGCGGCGTCAGCGAGCCGCAGACGACCGCGCCGCGGGCCTTGATTTCCTCCACCCGCTTGGCGATCAGCTCCGACTTCACCGGCTCGGTGTAGATCTGCTGCATCAGCCGCGTCGCTTCGTGCTTGGGCGCGGCGGCGATCGCCTCCAGCTTCTCCTCGGCGTTCTCGAAGCGGGACCAGATCCCCTCCAAGTTGAGCACCCCGAGGCCCCCCAGCTCGTTGACGAGCACCGCCGTGTCGGGGCTCACCACCCCGTCCATCGCCGAGGCGACGAGCGGCAGTTCGAAGCGGTAGGGACCAAGAGTCCAGCTGATGTCGATGTCGTCGGGGTCCCGCGTCCGGCGGGAAGGAACGATCGCGATGTCGTCGAATCCGTAGGCGCGGCGACCCTTCTTGCCGCGGCCGATTTCGATTTCCAAGTTAGTCCTCCAAGGCGGCTGGCGTTGAAACAGTCAGCCTACACTTCGGCGTGGACCTCCAAGTCGTGGACGGAGACCTCGCCCAGCAGCCTCTCCACCTGGTTACGGTCGACGGTACCGGCGCCGAAGTGCTGCGTCGACTCCGCCCCGCAGGCGACCCCGTAGGCGAGGCAGTCCTCCGGCGAGCGGCCGTCGTAGCGGGCGGCGACGTAGCCGGCGAGGAAGGCGTCGCCCGAGCCGACCGTCGAGACCGGGTCGAGCGGCTCGGTGTGGACCTCCAGCAGCCGCCGCGAAGCGTTCTCCCCGACCGCGGCGACGCAGCCCTCGGGACGGGTGATCGCCGCCTCGGTGGCGCCGAGGCGGACCAGCTCCAGCAGCCCCTGCGAGAGGTCGGCGCGGTCGGCGAACTCCTGCCCGACCAGCTCCTCGGCCTCGCGCTCGTTCGGGGTCACCATCGAGGCGCCGGCGCGGATGCCCTCCAGCATCGCCTCGCCCTCGGCGTCGAGGACGACGGGAATGCCGCGTCGCGCGAGGTCGGAGACGAGGCGGGCGTAGAGGTCGTCCCCCGCTCCCGGCGGCACCGAGCCGGCGAGGACACACATCTTCGCCCCGCCCGCCAGGTAGGCGATGCGGTCGAAGAGCCGCCCCACCTCCTCCGGGCTGACCGCGGGGCCGCGCTCGTTGATCTCGGTCTGCTCGCCCGAGGTCGGGTCGATCACGGCCAGGTTGATGCGGGTCTCGGCGGCGATGTCGATGAAGTCGGTGAGGACCGATTCCTCCCGGAGCTGTTCGAGCATGCGGGTCCCGGTCGGGCCGCCGACGAAGCCGGTGGCGATCACCGGGCGCCCCAGCAGGGTGAGGGCACGGGCGACGTTGATGCCCTTGCCGCCGGCGACGGTGCGGCTCTCGACCGCGCGGTGGCGCCGCCCGAGGCGGAAGTTGGGCACGGCGACGGTGCGGTCGATGGCCGCGTTCAGGGTCACCGTCAGGATCACTTAGCCCTCACCCGATTTCGCTCCTCAACTGGTTTCTGCGGCCCCTGCGCAGGAGCAGGATCACCGCGACCATGAGTATCACGAACGCGGCCAGCGCGATAGGGATCGAGTTGTCAGCGACGAAGCCGCGAAGGCGGTCGAAAGCGCTTGCCTTGGGCACCGAGCGGCCGGCCCGAAGGGCGACGGAACCGGCTTCGCGACCGGCGACGAAGACGGCGGCCCTGCCGAGCCTGACGCCGCGCCGCAGCGGCCCTTCGACCTCCCGCGGAGCGCGCACCTCGACTTCCAGGTGCTGGCCGCGGCGCAGCCCCACCGCCAGCGCTTTTTCCGCTCGCAGCGGCAAAGTTCCGCCGGAGTAGCGAATTTCCGGGTCGGCCAGGTCTTGCCCGGCGCGGACCGGCAGCCGGCGGCGGTACTGCGAGAAGCCCCATTCGAGCAGCTCGAGGCTGTCGTCGAAGCGCTCTTCGTCGGTCCAGGTGCCGATCACGGCCGAGATCAGGCTCACCCCGTGCTGCTGACCGGAGCCGACCAGCACGTAGAGCGCCCCGAAGGTATGGCCGGTCTTCACCCCGGTCACCCAGGGGGCCATCTGCAGCAGTTCGTTGATCGACTCGATCCGCCGCCGCGGGCGGACGCTGCGCAGGACGGCGCTGCGGGAGGCGGCGATCTTGGCGAAGGCGGGCTCGCGCAGCAGGTGCTGGGTCAGCGTCATCAGGTCCGCCGCGCAGGAGTAGTTGCCCTTCTCGTCGAGGCCGACCGGGTTGGCGTAGTGGGTGTGGGAGAGCCCGAGCGCCGCCGCGTAGCGGTTCATCTGGGCGACGAAGCGCTTTTCCGAGCCGGCGGCGGCGATCGCGAGGGTATGGGCGGCGTCGTTACCGCTGCGCAGGATCAGGCCGTAGAGGAGGTCGCGGACGCTGATCCTCTGCCCCGTTCGCAGGCCCATCAGCGACTCGCCGTATTCGGGTTCGTAGGGCTGGGCGCGGACGATCTTGTCCAGGGGGAGGTCCTTCATCGCCACATAGGCGGTCATCAGCTTGGTCGTGCTGGCGATCGGCAGCGGTCTGTCGAGCGCGTGGGAGGTGAGGACTTCGCCGGTGCGGGCGTCGATCAATCCCCAGGCGCGGGCCTCTAATCGCGGTTCCCCGTCTCCGCTGTGAGGCTTCTTCTGGGCGTACTGCGGCGCGCCCTCGGCGAGAGCAGGCAGAAGCAAGCAGCCCACCACCGCGAGCAGCAGCGCGGCGCCGTAGCGCCGAGCGCTCACTTGAGCTTCAGCGTCTGGCCGGCGATCAGGATCTGCGGATCGACTTCCGGATTTAGCGCCAGAAGTTCGGCCACCGGCACGCCGGTCTTGTGGGCGATCGCGGTCAAGGTGTCACCAGTCTGAACCGTGTAGGTCTTCGCCTCGGTGCGAGGGCGCTTGGCTTCCTTCTGAGCGTGGTGCCCGGCATGGTGGTGACCGCTGGAAGAGCTGCCGCTGAGCGCCGAGGCGACCACGACCGCGATGACCAGCACCGCCGCCACGAGGGCGAGGGCGGCGAAGATCCGAGCGGTGGCGCTGGTGCGTTGTTCCATTTGACTGCGGTGTGGACCGGTTGACGCGGCTGATCGTAATCGCGGCGGCCGATCTCAGGCGGTCGATATCTCCCAAACCGCGCTGCGCAGGCGCTCCGCCGCGGCAGCCGGATCGGGGTCGGCCGCGATGCCGCGGGAGGCAGCGACGAGGCCGGCGGCACGGCCGGCGGAGAAGGCGGCTCCCAGCAGCTCCGGCTTGCCGCCCTGGGCGCCGACCCCCGGGATGAGGAAGATCGAGCGCGGCATCAGCTCCCGCATGCGGGCGAAGTGCTGGGGCTCGGTGGCGCCAAGAACCGCTCCCATCCCGCTCAGCCCGGCCTCGCCGAGTAGTTGTCCGGAGAACTCGTCGACGATCCCCGCCAGCCGCTCGTGCAGCGGCGCGGTGGGGGCGGGCAGGTCCTGCAGGTCGGCGGCGCCGGGGTTGCTGGTGCGGACGAGGGCGAACATCCCCGCCCCGGCCTCCGCCGCGGCCGCGACCAGCGGCTCCAGCGCGTCGCGGCCGAGCAGCGGGTTGGCGGTGAAGGCGTCGGCGCCGAGACCCGCGACCGCCCCCCAGGGGGTCGGCGTCTCCCCGACCAGCGCCTGCGCGTAGGCGGCAGCGGTGACCGGCACGTCGCCGCGCTTGCCGTCGGCGACGACCAGCAGGCCGGCCTCGCGGGCGGCGGCGCAGACCCCTTCCAGCGCTGCCCAGCCGGGGGCTCCCAGCCGCTCGAAGCAGGCGAGCTGCGGCTTCACCGCCACGCAGGCGGGGCCGGCGCGCTCGATCAGGGTGCGACAGTGGGCGGCGACCGCGGCGGCGGCCAGCTCAGCGGCCGGCGCCCCGGGATCGTCCGGCATCTCCCCCGACCCGGCCAGCTTGGCCGGGTCGGGGTCGAGGCCGAGGCAGATCTGACTGCGGCGCTCCTCGACGAGCGCCGCGAGTCGATCGGCGAAGCAGGTCAGCGGCGTCTCAGCCTTTGACCTTGGTCTTCAGGGCCGAGCCGGCGGAGAAGCGCGGAACCTTGCCGCCCGGGATCGTGATGCGCTCGCCGGTGCGCGGGTTGACGCCCTGACGGGGCCCGCGCTCGGCGACGTGGAATTTGCCGAAGCCGGTGAAGCTGACCTCGTCCCCCTTGCTCAGGGTGTCGGTGATCGCGTCGAGAACGGCGTCCACGGCGTCGCTGGCGGCTTTTTTGCTGCCGAGCCGATCGTCATTGGCAAGTTGGTCCAGAAACTCAGCCTTGGTCACGTCGAAGTTCCTCCTCGGGGTTTGAAGACGCGCGCAATCTAACAGTGCCCACGGCGTAAGAACTTGCGCTCTGGAGCCAAATGTCACGAACCGCTGATCGCCATCTCGGCGATCAGCAGCGGCGGCGTGCTGACGGAACCCCCGAAAGGCACCCAGCGCGGCTCCGCTCCGGCGGCGCTGACCGCGCTCAGCATCGCCACCAGCTCGCCGGCGATCGTGAACTCGCGGACCGGCTCGGCGAGCGCCCCGCCGCGGATCATCCGGCCCGAGGCGCCGACCGAGAAGACGCCGGTGACCGGGTTGACGCCGGAGTGCAGACCGGCGACGTCAGTGACGTAGACGCCCTCGCCGGCCTCGGCCAGGAGCCCCTCGAGCGAGAGCGCGCCGGGGGCGATCACGAGGTTGGAGGTCGAGACCGAGGGCAGCGAGCGGTAGCCCTGGCGCGCGGCGTTGCCGGTCGAGCTCGCCCCCTCGCGGTTGGCGCTGTAGGTGTCATAGAGGTAGGAGCAGAGACGGCCGTCCTCGATTAGGGCGGTGCGGCGCCGCGGTATCCCCTCGGCGTCGAAGGGGGCCGAGGCGGGGCCCTCCGGCAGGCGGCCATCGTCGTGGAGGGCGAAGGCCGAGCTCGCGACCTCCGCTTCGAGGCGGTCAGCGAAGGGCGAGCGACCGCGCTGCACGGCTTTGGCGCTCAAGCCGGCGCCGATCAGGCCGGCGAAGCTGGCGGCGACGGTCTCGTCGAAGACGACCGGGCAGGCGCGGGACTCGGGCTTGCCGGCGCCGATCATCTCCAGCGCCCGCGTCGCCCCTTCGGCGCCGATCGCCTCGGGGTCGAGGCCGCGAGGGCCGCGGGCGAGGCCGAAGCCGAGGCCGGTCTCGCGCGCACCCTCCCCCTCCGCGAGGGCCTGCAGGTAGGCGTAGCAGCCCGAGGTCTCGTACTCGCCGGCGACGCCGACCGACGAGGCGATCGCGACCTGCTCGTCGGAGTCGGCGTAGACGGCCGTCTCCACCCCGACCAGCCGCTCGTCGGCCGTCAGGGCAGTGCGCTCGACCGTCAGCGCCAGCTCGACCGCCCGGCCGGTCTCCCATTCGCCGATCGAGGGGTCGCCCAGCCCCGGCAGGGCCTCGACCTCGGCCGGCTGCGGCGGCGCCGCGAACTCGTCCTCGTCGGCGACCGCGGCAGCCTCGGCGGCGCGGGCGGCGACGGCGCGCACCCCCGCTTCGGAGAAGTCGGTGCCGAAGGCGTAGCCGACCCGGTGGCCGATCCAGGCCCGGACCCCGACGCCGCTCTGGGTCGCCGCGGTCAGGCTCTCGACCTCGGCACCGTGGACGCGCACCTCGCGGCCGCTCTCGCGGGCGACGTAGGCCTCGGCGTCCCCGGCGCCGGCGCTCGTGGCGGCCTCGACCGCGCGGCGGGCGACCGCGCTCAGCTCGCTCACCGCGCCGTCCCTCCTACGGTCAGCGCCCGCAGGCGGACGTGGCCCTGGCCGGTGCCGACCGGGACTTTCTGGCCGCCCTTGCCGCAGATCCCGGTCTTCATGAAGAAGTCGTCGCCGACGGCGTCGATCGCGGCGAGGGCGTCGAGGCAGTTGCCGATCAGGGTGGCGCCGCGGCAAGGGCTGGTCACCTTCCCGCCCTCGATCAGGTAGCCCTCGGAGACGCCGAAGACGAAGTCGCCGGTGGCGGGGTCGACCTGGCCGCCGCCGAAGGAGACCGCGTAGAAGCCCCTCTCGACCTCGGCGATCATCTCCTCCGGCGTGGCGTCGCCGGGAGCGATGTAGGTGTTGGTCATGCGCGGGATCGGCAGGTGGCGGAAGCTCTCGCGCCGCCCGTTGCCGGTCGAAGCTGCCCCGGCCCGCTCGGCGGTGAGGTGGTCGTAGAGGTAGGAGGTGAGGAGGCCGTCCTCGATCACCTGCGTCTTCTGCGTCGGCTGGCCCTCATCGTCAATCGCGTCGCTCCCCCACTCGCCCGGCAGGCGGCCGTCGTCGAAGGCGTTCAGCAGCGGCTCGGCGACGCGCTCGCCGAGCTTGCCGACGTAGACGCTGGCCCCCTTCTGGATGTGGTCGGCCTCGAGCCCGTGGCCGGTCATCTCGTGGAAGAGGACGCCGCCGAAACCGCCGCCGACCACGACCGGCATCGAGCCCGAGGGCGCGTCGACGGCGTCGAGCAGGGTCAGGGCCTTTGCGGCCGCCTGCTCGGCGATCTGGCCCGGGTCGTCTTCGAGCAGCTCGTAGCCGCGGTGGGCGCCGAGCGTCTCTGCGCCGGTCTCGACGGTGGAGTCGCGGCGGGCGACCGCCTGGGCGCCGATGCGGACGCGGGTGCGGTCGTCGCCGCCGAAGAGGCCGTCGGAGTTGGCGAGCGCCACCTCGCGGCGGGCCTCGGCGTAGGAGGCGGTGAACTGGGCGATCTCGGCGCCCTTGGAGCGCGCCCGCTCGTCGAGCTCGCGCAGCAGCTCGGCCTTCTGCCGGGCGGGGACCCCTTCGGGGGGGCGCTCGATCGGCAACGGCGTCGTCGCCCGCGCCTGCAGCGGCCGCGGCTCGCCGCGGCCGCCCTTCAGCGCCGCGGCGGCCTCGTCGGCGGCGCGTTCGAGGTCGGCGGGGTCGAGCCCGTCGACGTGGGCGAAGTAGGTGGTGTTGCCGTCGACGACACGCACGCCGGCGCCCTCCTCGGCGCCGGCCTGGACCGACTCGATCCGCCGCTCGTCGATCGTCAGCGACTGACCTCGCCGCCGTTCGGCGAAGACCTCGGCGAAGCGACCGCCGTTTGCGAGCGCGCGGGCAAGGACGCGCGCGGCGACGTCCTGGTCGAGCAGCTCGCTCATCCCCTCGGCTTCTTCCCCGCGACCTCGATCAGGCGGCCGGCGGCGACGAAGAGCTCGGCGCCGCTGCGCGAGTCCTGGGCGTGGTCGGCGCTGCGCCCGTGGGGGTAGTAAAGGCGGGCGAAGGGACGGCGCGCCACCCGGCGACGGCGCATGAAGGCGGCGGCCTCGTCGGCGTAGCCGGAGACGCGGTCGAGCAGGACGCGGTGCGGCTTAGCCGGCATCAGTCCTCCCTCCGACCTTTGGTCCCCTTGGGGGGCCCAAAGTTCGGAGTCGAACGCGCCAACTCGCGCAGGGCCGAGCGCATGTCGTAGAGCATCAGCGAGGCGAGCGCGAAGCGGTCGGTGACCGCGACCGCGGCCAGCCCCTCGTTGCGGATCGCGAAGACCTCGCCCTGCTCGGTGGCGATGTGGACCTGCTCAACCGGCACCCCCTCGGCCGCGTCGGCGGCGGCGAAGAGCGTCGCCGCGTCCTCGCGCCAGCGCTCCGGCTCGGACCCGGTGGCCGCCAACACCTCACCCCCGGAGCCGAGGATCGCCGCTCCCCGCAGGTCCGGCGACATCTCGGTCAGGAACGCCAGCGCCGCCTCCGCGGACTCCTGGCTCGGGGAGGTGGTTACGGAGGCGTCGGCCATCTGCGTGAAAATACCGACCGTGACCCTCGCCCGAGCATCCTGGATCATCGTCGTCGCCGTCTGCGTGATCGCCGCGGTCCTCTTCGCCTTCAGCGGCTACACCGGCTACGCGATCACCCTCGTCGCGATCGGCCTCGCCGCCGGCGTCAACCTGCTGCCGGCGCCTTAGCATCTCACCCCGACCTGTAGGGGCCCTCTTCGCGGTCGCGGTAGGAGGTCTCGGGCTCGACGTGGATCAGGACCTCGGCCTGGCGGATCTCGGCCTCGATCGAGTCGCGCATCTCGTGGGCGAGCTCGTGGGCGCGCTCGAGGGTGGTGCCGGAGCGGTACTGGACGTGGAAGTCGATGTGGCGGCGGCTGCCGGCGCGGCGGGCGCGGAGCTTGTGGTAGCCGGCGACCTCGGGGGTACGGGCGGTGGCGATCGCCGCCTCGATCCGGTCCATCTCGGCGTCCGGCAGGGCTTCGTCGACGAGGACGCCGGAGGAGCGGCGGACGATCGAGAGCCCGGCCCAGACGATCGCCACGGCGACGACGAGGGCGGTGATCGAGTCGAAGGCGGCGGCGCCGGTGATCTTGACCAAGGCGAGGCCGACGAGGACCCCGACCGAGGCGAGGGCGTCGGTGCGCAGATGGGCGGCGTCGCCTTCCAGCGCGGCGGAATCGTGGGCGCGCGCCTGGCGCGAGAGGACGGTCGAGACGGCGAGGTTGGCCAGCACCGAGAACCCCATCACGGCGATGCCGACGCCGAGGCTTTCGACCGAGGAGCCGATGACGAGGCGGCGGGTCGCCTCGTAGACGATCAGCGCCGCGCCGACCAGGATCAGGATCCCCTCGATCGTCGCCGCCAGGTTCTCGACCTTCTCGTGGCCGTAGGGGTGCTCCTCGTCGGCCGGGGCGTCGGCTTTGCGGACCGAGACGAAGGCGATCACCGAGGCGACGAGGTCGATCAGCGAGTGGATCGCCTCGGCGACGATCGCGATCGAGCCGGTGATCGCCCCGGCGGCCAGCTTGAGCGCGATCAGCAGCGAGTTGGAGGCGATCGAGAGAGCAGCCGCCCCGCTTTTGCCGTTCATGGCAGGGACCCTGGCACCTCGGCCTCCGGCCCGAGCCCGAGGTGGCGGGCGAGCATCCGCGCCGCCTTGCCGCGGTGGCTGATCGCGTGCTTCTCGGCCGGGGTCAGCTCGGAGAAGGTGCGGTGGTCGCGCGGGCCGGTCTCGTCGGGGACGAAGGCGGGGTCGTAGCCGAAGCCGCCGCTGCCCCGTCCCTCGCGCAGCAGCGTTCCCTCGCAGCGGGCTTCGAAGAGGTGCTCGTGGCCGCCCTCGTCGATCAAGGCGATCACGCAGACGTAGGTGGCGCGGCGATCGCCACCGGCGGCGTCGACTTCGCGCAGCAGCTTCGCCAGGTTGTCCTCGTCGCTGGCGCCTTCGCCGGCGTAGCGGGCGGAGTAGATGCCAGGGGCGCCGCCGAGATCGGCGGCTTCGATCCCGGAGTCGTCGGCGACCGTCACCTCGCCGGTGGCCGCGTGGGTGGCGCGCGCCTTGATCAGCGCGTTGGCCTCGAAGCTGTCGCCCGTCTCCGGCGGCAGCTCCACCCCCTCGGGCAGCGGCTCCAGCACCGCTCCCGGCAGCAGCTCGGACATCTCCCGCACCTTGTGCGGGTTGCCGGTCGCGAGGATCACGAGACCCGCTCCTGCACCTCCCGCAGGCGGTCGATGCCCTTCTCGGCGAGGCCGAGCAGCTCGTCGAGCGAGGCCCGCGAGAGCGGCGTCCGCTCCGCCGTCGCCTGCACCTCGACCAGCCCTCCCTCGCCGGTCATCACCACGTTGGCGTCGACTTCGGCGTTGGAGTCCTCGCCGTAGTCGAGGTCGCAGAGGGCGCGGCCGTTGACGAGGCCGACGCTGACCGCCGCCACCGAGCCGGTCAGCGGCAGCTCGTCCAGGAGCTGCTTGTCAACCAGCCGCT
>JBQCIG010000061.1:0-9473 GCA_051953975.1 Solirubrobacterales bacterium
TTTTTTGGGGGGTGGTCTTTTTTTTTATTTGGGGCGAGCTGGTCTTGTGTGTGGTGGGCGGCGCCGCTTGGGGGGCCGCCCCCCCCCGGCGCCCGGGGGGCCCCCGCCGCCGGGAAGGAGAAGACGCCGCCGACCGCGAGCTTCATGTTCGCCGCCGGGTTGGTGACGACAGTGGCGCCGCGCTCGGCGATCAGCGCCAGCTCGTCGGGGTCGAGCCAGACGCCGTGGGCGAGGATCGCGCGCTCGCTGAGGAGGCCGAGCCGCTCGAGGTAGAAGACGGGCCTGCAGCCGTGCTCGGCGATGCAGTCCTGGACCTCTTTCTCGGTCTCGGAGAGGTGGATCTGGACTGGGAGGTTGCGTTCGGCGCTGAGCTCGGCGATCCAGCGCAGCGATTCTTCGCTGACCGTGTAGATCGCGTGCGGGGCGAGCGCGGGGGTGACCAGCGGCCCGAACTGGGCGAGCGCCTCGAGGCTGCGCAGCGCCGATTCGCGCAGCTTCGCGCCCTCGCCGCCGAGGTCGATCAGCGGCGCCCCGATCGCCGCCCGGATCCCCATCTCCTCGACGGCCCGCGCCGTCGCCTCCGGTTGCCAGTACATGTCCCAGAAGCGGCCGGCGCCGCCGCGGATCATCTCCGCGCAGGCCAGGCGCGCGCCCCAGTAGACGTCCTCGGCCTCGAGCTTCGCCTCGATCGGCCAGATTCGCTGTTCCAGCCACGGCATCAGCGGCAGGTCGTCGCCGGAGCCGCGGAAGAGCGTCATCGCCGCGTGGGTGTGGCCGTTGACCAGCGGCGGCAGCAGGCGGGCGCCGCCGGCGTCGATCGCTTCGTCACCGGACTGCACGACCACCTCGGGTCCCAGCACCGCGATCTTCCCGTCCTCGCAGCGGAGGCCAACGCGCTCCCCGTCAAGCAGCGCGTTCTCGACCGTCAACGCCACGCGCACCCCGTTCCGGGGTTCATTGGTCCGGTATAATTGTACAAAGTAACCACGCACCTCATCGGCCCACCGCCCCGAGGCGCGGCAGTACCGCGGCCAGCCCCTCGCGGAGGCGCTCGGCGTTGATCAGGCGGTCGGCCTGCATCTCGGCGACGCTGACCGGCTGCTCGGCGAGGCCGTTGGCGAGGTTGTCGACGACGCAGAGCGCCGCGTAGTCGAGGCCGAGCTCACCGGCGACCACGCACTCGGAGGCGATCGTCATCCCGACCACATCGGCGTGCGCCGCCATCAGCCGGATTTCGGCCGGGGTCTCGAAGCGCGGCCCGCGCGCCTGCCAGTAGACGCCGCCGTCGCGCGGCGGCTGCCCACCCTCGCTCCAGGCGACGATCACTTCCTTGCGCCAGCGCCGCTCGAAGCCGGGAGCCGAGTGGGCGCGCTCGTCGGCGTACATCGATTCGCCGAGGTTCAGGGCGATGAAGTCATCAGGGCAGACGAGGCTGCCGACCGCGAGCTCGGGGTGCAGCGAGCCGACCGAGCCGATCGCCAGCACCCGGTCGCATCCCTGCTCGACCAGCGGCCGCAGGTGCGCCTCGTAGTCGATCGCGTGGGGGAGGACGAAGGAGCCGTCGGCGCCGCGGTGGCGCTGGACGATCGCCGCTCCGTGCTCGGCCGCCGCCGCGGCGATCTCCTCGCCGCCCGGCCCGAGCGCGTTGCTGCCGAGGATCACGGCCAACCGTCCCATTCGGCGATCCTACGTTCTCGCTTCGCATATGGTGCGGGCATGGCGGAAGGTTCGTCTGGGAGCGAGGAGAAACGGGCGGAACGGGCCTCGGGCCGCGACGAGACCGAGGAGGAACGCCTCGACCGCAACCTCGGCGAGCTGCTGCAGGAGCTGCGGGTGGTACTGCCGGGAGTGCAGGTCCTCTTCGCCTTCCTGCTCGCGGTCCCGTTCCAGAAACGCTTCGCGGAAGTGACCGAGTTCCAGAAGGAGGTCTATTTCGCCACCCTGATCCTCACCGCGATCTCGGCGACGATGCTGATGGCCCCCTCGGCCTACCACCGGATCACCTTCCGCTACCAGCAGAAGCGCGCCCTCGTCTTCTACGCGAACCGCTACGCGATCGCCGGCCTCGCCTTCCTGGCGCTGGCGATGAGCGGCGCGATCCTGCTGATCACCGACTTCCTCTTCAGCACCGCCGCGGCGATCGTCGTCGCGACGCTCGCGCTCTGCGTCTTCGTCTTCTTCTGGTTCGCGCTGCCGCTGCAGCGCCGGCTCCGCCTCAGCGCTGGGCAGGAGCCTCTAGGGAAACCCGAAGGGCGCTGAGCGCCGCTTCGAGGTCGTCGAGGAAGGGCAGCTCCGGCGCCTTCTCGCGCAGCAGCTCGAGGTCGGCTTCCCAGATCTCCGTCTTCAGCTCCAGCGGGACCTTGAATTCGCCCCGGACCGTGTCGCCTTCCTCGGCGTAGCTGGCGCGCAACGTGCTCGAGTTGGTCAGCTTGTCGGCGCCGTAGATGGCGAGCGCCTCGCCGTCGGCGGCGGCGACCCGTTCGCGGTGCTCGGCCTTGCGCTCGCGGTAGGAGTCGATCGATTCATCGTCGGTGAGGGCGCCGACCAGACCGGCCACCTCCTGACCGAACTCCTCGCGCAGCGCGTCCAGATCCGTGTCGGAGTCCTCGACCACGTCGTGCAGGAGCGCCGCCGCCAGCACCTCCTCGCGGTAGCCGTGTTCGTCGAGCAGCGCCGCCACCCGCACCGGGTGCTCGACGTAGGGCATGCCGCCGCTGCCGTTGCGGACCTGCCCCTCGTGGGCGACTCGTGCTTTCTCCAAGGCCGCGCGCACCAACGATGAACGACGTGCGACTGCCTCGATCCTCTCGGCCGGGGCCACGCCAGCAGCCTAATTGATCGATTCCTCGCGCTCGCCCTTCTAAGCTCAGGCGGCGCCGGCGGCGCTGGGCGCCCGCGCCGGCAGCTCGTACTCGCTGCGCTCGGCGCCGACCTCCACTGTCCCCGCCTCGCCGCCCAGCTCCAGCCAGCGCTCCCGCGCTTCGATGCCGAGCCGGTCGAGCTGCTCGTCGGAGTGGAGCGGGTCGTGATGGAAGAGGACGGTGCGTTTGGCGCCGGTGCGGCGGGCAAAGCTGAGCGCGTGGGAGAGGGCCGAATGCCCCCAGCCGACGTGCTCGGGGTACTCGGCGTCGGTGTACTGGCCGTCGTGGATCAGCAATGAGGTGTCCTGGGCGAGGGCGAAGCCGGAGATCCAGTCCTCCTCGAGCTCGTCGAGGTCGGCGCCGAGGGCGGGCTCGTGGTCGGGGATGTAGGCGAGCGAGGAGTCGCCGTCGTCGATCCGGTAACCGAGCGTCGGCCCGCGGTGGGAGACGGAGGCGGAACGGATGCGGGCCGGGCCGATCTCCCACTCGCTCTCCGGACAGTGGCGGAAGGAGACGTCGCAGGGTAGCTCGCGCACCTCGACCGGCGAGAGCGGCGCCGAGACGTAGCGGGCGATGCGGTCGCGCAGCGATGCCTCCGGCGAGGCGGGCCCCCAGATCACGATCTCGGTCTGCGGGCGGAAGGCGGGGGCGAAGAAGACGAGGCCCTGGATGTGGTCGAGGTGGAGGTGGGTGAGGAGGATGTGGAGCCGGGTCGGCTCGTCGGGGAGGGCGAGGCCGAGGCAGCGGATGCCGGTGCCGGCGTCGAGGGCGAGGATCGAGCCGTCGGAGAGGGTGACGCCGACGCAGGAGGTGTTGCCGCCGTAGCGGATCGTTTCCGGCCCTGGGGCGGGGATCGATCCTCTCGTACCCCAGAGTTTGACCTTCACGCCGGCCCCGCTCCGTTGCTGCCGGCGCCATTCGCCAGCGAGGGCCAGAAGACCGCGATCGCCCCCTGCGAGCCGTGCGCGGTGAGGATCGGGAAGGCCGAGACCTCGACCTCGTGCTGGGTCCCGTCGGTCGAGCGGACGCTGAGCTCGGCGTGCGCCGGGCGCCCGGCCCGCACCGCCTTGACCAGCGGCAGGTCGTCGTAGGGGATCGGCTCGCCGCTCTCGTCGAAGGGCCCGAACAGCGCGCCCCACTCCTGCGGTCCGACCGTCCCCAGCTCCTCGAAGCGCTTGCCGAGCAGCATCCCCGCCGCCTCGTTGTAGAAGACGAGCAGGCCGCCCTCGTCGACGAGGAAGGCAGGGGTCGAGAGCGCCGACATCAGGTTGCGGGCGAGGATCAGCTCCAGCGGCCTCTGCGTCACAAATGACACTTTAAATCGTCCGTTAAAGCTTGTTAAGAAGACTGGGTTTTTCCGCAGCAGTAAGCCAAGAATCCGCAGCTTCTACCGCAGCGGCCCGGGACGGCGTGACTTTCGTCACTTAGATCTCTTGATCCGGTGGGGTGGAGGGGCTATTTCGCCGGGATTACGATCGGCGCGCAGGGTTCCGCCGGTTTGCTGCGGTCGGCCGTGTTCTGGACCGGTTTGCCTTCGATGTCCTTGAGGTTGACCGTCAGCTGCGTCTTCGAGACCGAGACCTCGGCGTAGCTGAACTGGTCGAGGCCGGAGCACTGCATCCCGACCCCGGTCGGCGGCGGCGCGTTGAAGAAGAAGGCGCGGATCGCGGTCGCCGCGGTGGAGCTGCCGACGGCGTCGTTGATCTCGCCGGCGAAGGTCTTGGTCGCCACCGGCCCGGTCGTCACCTCGGTGATGCCGGTGTTCACCGGCCCGCCCGGCTCCAGCGTCTGCAGCCGGGCGTCGTTGACCATGTTGGCGTGGACGTCGGTGGTGAGGAAGACGACGTTCTTGACGTGTTCGCGGAGGAAGTTGAGCACCTGCGTCCGTTCCGCCGCGTAGCCCTCCCAGCGGTCGTAGGGGAGGGCGTAGAACTGCTGGATCGGGACCTCATTCATGACCACCTTGAAGGTGGCCGTCGACTTTTCGATCGCGTGCTCGAAGACTTCACGCTGGTGTTGGCCGAGCATCGTCCGGTTGGGGTTGTTGATCGCTTCCACGCAGGCTTTCGGCGGCGGCGAGGCCAGCTGGGGGACGATCAGCGAGAAGGTTTTGCGGCTCGATTCCGGTGCCGTCGGGGCGAGGTCCGGCTTGCCGCTCCCGGGAGGGTTGTCGCACTGGCCGCCGTAGTCGGCTTTGGCGCTGCGGAAGGAGCGCTCGTCGAGGAAGAAGACCTGCAGGTTCTTGCCCCAGCGGAAGGTCCGGTAGATCCCGTTCTTGGCCGAGTAGGTGATCGGGTTGTAGTTGCGGAACGCCTTGAGGCCGTTCTTGTAGAGCTGTTCGCCGTTGAATTCGACGTTGCCACCTTCCTCGGGGAAGACGTTCTCGGAGCGGGCGAAGTCGTTGATGAACTCGTGGTCGTCCCAGTGCGCGTAGTAGGAGGTGGCGCCGCGCACGGCCGTCCACGGCTTCTGCCCGAGGTTGAGCCGGTACTTCGCCCACTTCTGCGGGACGGTCAGCGCGGTGCCGGCGACGCCGCCGACCCCCGGCACCTCGGAGTCGGAATAGATCGTGTCGCCCATCATCACGTTGAAGTTGTTGTTCTCCCGCTTGATCTGACGCCAGACCCCGAAGTCGTTCCAGAACGGCGTCGTCGTCCCGGGCAGCGGCGAGGCGTCCTGGTCGCCGGTGACGGCGAAGCGGATCGTCTTCGCCTGGCCGGGGGCGGGGGCGGTGTCGAAGTGGCCGACGGCGCTGTGGGAGCCGCCTTCCATGCACCAGCGGTATTCGTAATGGCGCCCGGGCTTGAGGCCGGTGATTTTCTTCTGCACGGTGAGGTCGTTCGACTTCAGTGCTTTAGCCAGGAACCGCTTCTTCGCGCTGGCGAGATCGCAGGCGCCGAAGCCGCCGCTGGTGCGGACCTGGACCAGCGCCTTGCCAGCCTTGTCGGCGCGCGCCCAGAGGATCGCCGAGTTGGTACTGACGTCGCCGGAAGAGACGCCGAACTTGAACCCCTTCGGCGCAGCGCCTGAGGCCGGGGCGGCGAAGCTCAGCGCCAGGGTCGCGCAGCAGGCAACGAGGCTGGTGAAGCGGCGCATACTCCGACCCTACCAACGCGCTCACAAGGGGCCTCGGGTGGGTCCTGCAAAACACTCAAGCGAGCGAAGCGAGCGTTTTGCAGGACCCACCCGAGGCCCCTCACCTCACCCCGCGGCTTCGGCGCTGCGCAGGCCGCCGCGGGCCCAGATGGCGAAGAGGGCCGGCAGCACCAGCCCGATTGCGAAGGCGAGGGCGATCGTCTCCGGGTTACCGGCGATCAGGCTGCGGCCGGCCTCCAGCAGCGCCGTCACCGGGTTGACCGAGGCGATCGCGTGGATCCAGCCGCTCAGCAGGTCGAGCGGCACGTAGACCGGCGCCAGGAAGAGGATCAGGAAGACCGGGAACTGCATCAGCGGGCCACCCTGGATCGAGCGCACCCGCATCGCCACCCCCGCCGCCCACATCGTCGCCGCGACGTTGACCAGGAGGGCGAGGCCGTAGAGGCCGACGATTTCGACGCCCTGGCCGTCGACATTCATGCCGGCGACGAGGGCCACCGTGGTCAGCACCGTCCAGGTGATCAGCGCCCGCGCCAGGGCCGCGATCGCGTAGCCGGCGACGATCCCACGGCGGTCGCTGGCCGCCAGCAGGTAGCGGCGGGCGAAGCCAGTCTCGAAGTCACGGGCGATCCCGAAGCCGGTGAAGACGCCGCCGAAGGCCGCCGACTGCAGCAGCACGAAGACGAACTGGAAGGCGGTGTAGCCGGTCGGGAAGTCGAAGCCCGGCACGTTCTGGATCGAGGAGAGGCCGCCGGCGAAGGAGGTGAAGAAGAAGAGCGGGAAGGCCAGCGCCGGCACCAGGAAGGCCGGGTTGGTGAGGAAGTTGTGGATGCTGCGCCAGGCGACGGCGCGGGCGACGGCGCGGAAGCGGGCGGGGCGGAGCTCGGGCGCGCTCACGTCCGCACCAGCCTCGTCTTCAGGGCGGCGCTGGCCGCGTACATGCCGATTGCGAAGACCGCCGCCGCGATCCCGAACCCGAGTGCCAGCTCGCCGGCGTTCCAGCCTTCGATCAGCAGCGAGCGGAAGGCCTGCAGCAGGTAGGAGACCGGGTTGGCGCTGGCGATCGCGCGGAACCAGTCGGTCTGGATCAGTTCCAGCGGCAGCGCCATCGAGGAGAGGAAGAGGAAGACGAAGAAGACCGGGAACAGTCCCTGGACCGCCTCGCCGGTGCCGGTGCGCAGGGCGACGAAGAGTCCGATCGTGCCGAAGGCGATGGCGATCGTCACCCCGAGCAGGATGATCACCAGCGCGCCGCCGGCGCCAGCGGCGAGTTCGGCCCCGGCGATCAGGCCGACGCTGAGGTAGACGATCCCCTGGACCAGGCCGAGGATGAGCGTTCCCGCCAGCAGGCCGCTGAGCAGGGCCGCGCCCCGCAGCGGGGTCAGGGCGAGGCGGTTGAGGAAGCCGGTTTCGATGTCGCGGGCGAGGTCGGTGCCGGAGTTCATCACCGAGAACAGCGCCCCCTGCATGAAGGGCACCGCGAGGGCGAACGTGAGGTAGGAGTTGGTCGGGAAGCCGGGCAGGTTGGTCGCGTCTTTGAGGCCGCCGGAGTTGACCGCGAGCAGGAACATCGGGAAGATCAGCGCCGGGACGATCTGCGCCGGCTGGCGCAGGGTCCGCAGCACCGAGCGGCGGGCGAGCTGACCGACCTGGTTGCGGAGCCCCTCGTTCACGCCGAGGCCACCGCCTCGGGCTCGGGCGCCCCTGGCTCCTCGGCGCCCTCGAGCGAGCGGCCGGTCTTGGCGAGGAAGACGTCGTCGAGCGAGGGGGCGTGGAGCTGCAGGTGCTCGATCGCGATGTCCTCGGAGTCGAGCGCCCGCACTACCTCGGCCAGCTGCGACTCGCCTCCCTCGAGGCGGACCGCGACGGCGCGCGGGGAGGAGCCGGCGGGCTCGCCGAAGCGCTCCAGCACCGCCGTCATGCGCTCGCGGTCGCCCTCCTCGCGGGGGATTGCTTCGACCGTCGGGCGGCCGATCTCCGCCTTCAGCTCGGCCGGAGTGCCCTCGGCGACGATGTGGCCGTGGTCGATGATCCCGACCCGGTCGGCGAGCGCGTCGGCCTCCTCGAGGTACTGGGTGGTGAGGAAGACGGTGACGCCGTCCTCGTGGGCGAGCCGGGCGACCTCCTCCCAGAGGGCGGTGCGGCTCTGGATGTCGAGGCCGGTGGTCGGCTCGTCGAGGAAGAGGATGCGCGGCCGGTGGGCGAGGGCGAGGGCGAGGTCGAGCCGGCGCTTCATCCCGCCCGAGTAGCCGCCGACTTTGCGATCGGCGGCGTGGGCGAGGCCGACCCGCTGCAGCAGTTCGTTGCCGCGCTCTTCGCGCTCGGCCTTGCCGAGGCCGTGGAGGGCGGTCTGCAGGCGCATGTGCTCGCGGCCGGTGAGCAGCGGGTCGAGGGCGGCCTCCTGCAGGGCGGCGCCGATCGCCGCCCGCACCTTGGGGCCTTCCCTGACGACGTCGAAGCCGGCGACCCGGGCGGTGCCCGCGGTGGGAGGGAGAAGGGTGGTCAGCATCAGCACCGTCGTCGACTTGCCGGCGCCGTTGGGGCCGAGGAAGCCGTAGATCTCGCCCTGCTCGACGCGGAGGTCGATCCCGTCCACCGCCCGCGGGCCGTTCTTGAACTCGCGGACGAGGGCTTCGACCTCGATGCCGCCGCCGCGCTGGTTGCTGTCGGTCATTGAGTCCTCTCGACTGGTGATCCTTGAGAGGCCGAGGCTATCGATGCGGCGGACCCGGCTGACCTCGGACGGCGCGGTCGCGTAGAACTCCGGTCCCCGATGCGCGAGCGGACCCGCACCTACGGCCTGGCGATGGCGGTCAACCGCCCGGTTGCCTGGTGGGGCAGGCTGCGGATCGAGGGCCTGGAGACGCTGCCGGCGGAGGGGCCGCTGCTGATCGTCGGCAACCACGACAGCCACTGGGACCCGGTGATGGTCGGGATCGCCGCGCGCAAGCGGCGGCAGATCCGCGCCCTCGCCAAATCCGACCTCTGGAAGGTGCGCGGGCTCGGTCCCGTCCTCAATGGGATGGGCCAGATCCCGATCGAACGCGGCAAGGGCGACGCGCAGGCGCTGGCGCGGGCGATCGAGACGCTGCGCGCGGGCGCCTGCATCGGCGTCTTCCCCGAGGGGACCCGCTCCCGCGGCAAGGTCCTGCGCGCCCGCAGTGGCGTCGGTCGCCTGGCGCTGGAGGTGCCCGAGGCGCACGTCAGCCTGGTTGCGATCGAGGGCACCACCGACCTCACCGGCTTCCCCCGCCGCCCCCGCATCCGCGTCCGCTTCTTCGACCCGGTCAGCGGCCAGCCCCGCCCCGGCGAGGACCCGGGCGAGCTCTCCGCCCGCCTCCTCGCCGAGATCCGCGAGCTCGTCCCACCCTCGCTGAGCTACCGCAAGCGCGCCAAGATCTCAGCCGTCTCCGAGAACTGAGCCGCAATAAGTTGCGTGGGTGCTTTTTGCGCCTATAGAGGAAAAAGGAACCACGCCACCGGATTTAGTCCGTCAGAGCGCGGGGGTTCCTGGTG
>JBQCIG010000062.1:0-15758 GCA_051953975.1 Solirubrobacterales bacterium
TTTGGTGGTAAGGATTATGCAGATTATGTGGGGTGGTGGTGCGGGGGCCCCTTTTTTTGTTTTTTTTGTTTTTTGTTGGTTACGTTTTTTGTACGGGGGGGGAACATGGGGGCCCCGGGGGGGGGCCCCCCGGCCCCTCCCCTCATGACTGCGGCGGCAGGTAGCTGTTGGTGATCAGGTCGGAGGCTGACAGCGGCCGCTTGGTCAACCCTTCTTCGTGCATCCAGTTCAGGAGATTGCCCGCCTGTTCGGGATCCATGCGGCCGGACTTGGAGAGCATCGGCAGCGTCGCGTTGACCTCGGGTTTGATGGGAGCTCGGTTGGGATCGGAGACTCTCGACGCGATCAGGTTGGCGGCGGCTTTGGGGTCTTCGATCGCCGCGGCGGTGCCCCGGTTCATCGCCGCGATGAAGTTGCGGATCGACTGGGGATCCCGCTCCAGACGGTCGCGGCGGGCTATCAGCACCAGTTCGTCATACGGCGGGACGCCGAGGTCCTGCACCCGCTTGACGACAGGCTTCAGGCCTCGCTTTTCGAGTTCGATCCCCTCGACGTTCCAAGAGCCGCCGAAGATGGCATCCGCCCGCCCGCTGGCCAGAGCGGGCACGAGTTCGTAACCGACGGACTCGACCTTGACGTCGTCGAGCGTCAAGCCGGCTCGCACCAGGATGCTCTGGAGAAGGTCCCTTTCGAAGGGAAGACCCGCGATCGCGATCGTCTTCCCTTTCAGATCGGCGATCCCGCCGATCTTCGACTTCCGCAGCCAGATCATCGCTGCGGTCGGGCGCGGGACCAGGCTGGCGACGGCGACGACCGGGACGCCGTTTTCCTGCGCCACCGCGACCTGCGGCTCATGCGAAACCGCCAGGTCCACTTCCCGGGTGGCCACGTAGAGGACCGGCCGCTGCGGGCTCTCCGGCTCGTGGAGGAAGAGGTCAATGCCGAGGTCTTCGAAGTAGCCGCGCTTCAGAGCCATCTCGATGCCCACGTTTTCGGGGCTCGGGTAGCCGTCGATCGTTATCCCCACTTCCCGCGCCGGGCGGAGGGGCTTGATCGGCTGCGCCGTCGTTTCCGTTTCGGTTCCCCCGCCGCATCCCAGGAGCCCCACCGCGAGAGCGGCGACCGCTCCGATCGAGAGCACCCAGCGATTGATCTTCATTGACCAATCCTATGCGGGAAGAGTGAAATGGACCCGGGCCCCTGGGGTGCCGGGCTCCAGCCAGATTTCTCCGCCGTGTGCTTCGACGATCGCCTTCGAGATCGCGAGACCGAGCCCGGCGCCGTCTTCGCCGCGGGAGGCGTCGCCGCGGTAGAAGGCCTCGAAGACGCGCTCGCCGTCGGCGGGCGAGATCCCCTCACCCTCGTCGTCGACCTCGATCTCGACCGCCTTGCCCAGCGGTCGCGCCCGCACGGTGACGCTGCCGTCGGCGGGGGTGTGGCGGATCGCGTTCTGGATCAGGTTAAAGAGGACCCGCTGCACCTTCTCGGCATTGGCCTGGGCGATGAGGCCGGCGGCGGGCAGCTCAACGCTGAGCCGTACCCCCCGCTCCGCCGCCGGCGCCCGCATCGCCGCCACGGTGTCGTCGATCAGCTCCCTCAGCTCCACCTGCCGCATCGTCCAGGAGATGTCGCCGGCCTCGATCCGCGAGAGCTCGAAGAGATCGTCGATCAGGTCACTGAGGACGGCGACATGGGTGCGGATCTCCCGCAGGTAGCGGTCGCGCGTCTCCCCCGTCGCCACCCCGTCGTCGATCGACTCGACCAGCAGGCGCAGCGAGGCCAGCGGCGTGCGCAGGTCGTGCGAGGCGGCGGCGACGAGCGCTCGGCGCGCCTCCTCGACTTCGCGGTTGGCGCGCTCCTCCATCGCCAGCCGGGCCGCCAGTGCTCCCGCCAGCGCGACCCCAGCCGCCGCCAGGAAGGCGAGCAGGATCTGCTCGGCGCCCATCCCGTGCGGCACCGCCACCGCGGCAGCGCCGGCGAGAAAGGCGACGACGGCGATCAGGACCGCCCGCCTCACGGCTTGAACCTGTAGCCGACGCCCCAGACCGTCTCGATGAAGCGCGGCTCGGCCGAGTCGTCGCCGAGCTTGGCGCGGAGGCGGCGGATGTGGACGGTGACGGTGCTGGTGTCGGTGAAGAAGGGGTATTCCCAGACCGCTTCCATCAGCTGGTCGCGGGAGAAGACGCGGCCGGGACGGGCGGCGAGGTAGGCGAGCAGGTCGAACTCGCGCATCGTCAGGTCAAGCTCGGTCCCGTCGAGGAACACCCGGCGCGTCGCCGGCTCCACCCGCAGCGGCCCGTGCTCGATCGGCGGCGCCTCGGCCTCCTCCTCCTCGTCCGGCGGCGAGACCCGGCGCATCACCGCCTCGACCCGCGCCACCAGCTCCGCCGGCGAGAAGGGCTTGACGACGTAGTCGTCGGCGCCCCGCCGCAGACCGACCAGCCGATCGGACTCCTCGCCGCGGGCGGTGAGGAGGATCACCGCGATGCGGCGGCCCGGCCGCTCCTGCAGGCGGCGCATCACCTCGATCCCGTCCAGCCCGGGCAGCATCACGTCGAGAACGACGAGGTCGGGCCGGTGCGACTCCGCTAGCCGCAGTGCCTCCGGCCCGTCCCCCGCCTGGTAGGTCTCGTAGCCGGCGCGCTCGATGTAGCGGGCGACGATCTCGACGATCGTCGGCTCGGCGTCGAAGACGAGAAACGTGCCGTTGCCTTTCTCCGCCATCGAGGCGATTCTCGCCGCTGCGACGGTCCTCGCGCCAGCAGCGCTAGCCGAAGGTGAAGGCATAGCCCGAGATCCCCGCTTCCGGCTCGAGGCGGAGCACGTGGTGTTCGACCCGCGGCAGGTCGACGAGTTCGTAGAGGCGCTGGCGGTCGACGGTGACGACGCCACCGTGGACGTCGGCGCCGGCCACGGCGGGTGAGATCGGCCGCCCGTCGAGCAGGACCCGCATCCGCCGCGGGTGGCCCGGCGAGCCCAGCACCAGGTAGACGTGCCGGGCGCCGAAGTGCAGTTCGAGCGAGCCGCCGGCCGCGGTCGCCGCGTGGAAGCCGATCCGCCACAGCCCGCGGAAGGCGAATTCGTTGAGCGGGACCCGCGGCGGGGCGCTGAAGTCGTGCAGCCCGGGCGAGAGCATCTTGTCGGTGAAGCGTTCGGCGCGGGCGTCGCCGAGGTAGGTCTCGGGGGTGGTGACGCCGAGCGACGGTTCGATCCCGTGTGCCCCCGACATCCGCCTGCCGACGTGGTGGCCGGCTTCGGCCAGGAGCTGCCGGATCACCTGCTCTTTCTCCCCGTATTCGCCCTCGCCGAAGTGGACGTAGCGGACGTTCCCGTGGGCGTCGATGAAGTACTCGGCCGGCCAGAACTGGTTGCCGTAGGCGAGCCAGGTCTGATCTTCGTTGTCCTGGGCGACCGGGTAGGAGATCCCGTTTTCGGCGATCGCCGCTTCGACGTTGCTCGCCTCCCGCTCGAAGGGGAACTCCGGCGTGTGAATGCCGACGATCGTCAAGCCGTCCTTGCGGTAGCGCCTGTCCCAGGCCTTCAGGTAGGGGAGGGTGCGGATGCAGTTGATGCAGCTGTAGGTCCAGAAGTCGACCAGGACCACCCGCCCGCGCAGCTCCTTCAAGCTGAGCGGGCGGTTGCCGGGGGTGTTGAACCAGCGCTCGGTGCCGACGAATTCGGGCGCCTTGCCGAGCACCGGCAGCCGCAGGCTGCCGTCGGGGCTCCTGTGCGGGGGACCGCCGCTTGCTTCGAAGCCGATGCCATGAGCGCCGCCGCCGCGCAGGTCGGCCAGCGCCGCCCGCGCCTGGGCCGTGTCCTCGAGGCGCTTGCTGGGGTTGACGAGGAAGCTCGGCAGGTCGCCGGCGATCGCGTTCTGGAAGCGGATGTCGTAGCGGCCGAGCATCGCCAATGCGACGACGACCATCACCGCCCCCATCGCCACCTGCAGCCCGGCTCCGCGCCGGGCCAGCGGCGCGATCAGCCTGCGGCCGCCGAGCATGAGGACATAGAGCGCGGCCGCCGAGCCGATCCCGTAGCTGAGCGCAACCGCGAGGCGTCCGGCGTTGAACGACTGCGAAGCGGAGACGGTGATCACCCCGGCGAGGATTGGGCCGGCGCAGGGCGCGTAGACGAAGCCAAGGCTGACCCCGACCAGGGCGCCGGACCAGAATCCGTCCCCGGCTCTCCCTGGGGTGGCACGACCGCCGAGCCGGCTCAGCCGTGCCTCGACCCGGGCAGCCAGCGGCGGCGCCATCAAGACCAAGCCGAACCCGATCAGGACCGCGATCGCCAGCCTGCGCAGGAGTTCGTCGGGGAGGCCGAGTGCGGCGATCACGTAGACCAGGGCGACGGTCGCGAAGGTGAACGAGACCGCCAGCCCGGCGACGATCCCCAGCGGCCGTCGCCGCCCGCCGGTGGCGCCGGCCGAGAGGGCGATCGGCAGTACCGGCAGCACGCAGGGCGAGAGCGCCGTGGCGGCGCCGGCGACGAAACCGAAGAGCACGAGCAAAGCCATCTCAATCACCTTTCCAGAAGGTGATTACGAGGAGATGACGGCGCTGGATGCGCTCCCTCAGCGGCTGGGCGGGGTGGCGGTGATGCCGCCCTCCTCGCGGGCCGCCACCTCGGCGGCGCGGCCGACCTTCTCGCCGATCCCGAAGTGGGCGCAGATCGTCAGCTCGTGCTCGCGACGCAGCGGCCGCGTCGGGTCGACGACCGGGGCGCTGCGGATCGCGTCGGCCTCCTGGACGACCCAGACGCCGAAGGGGGCGCCGGCGCAGTTCGAGAACGGGACCGCGACCACGCGGGCGCGGCGGCGGCGCCCCAGGCGGGCGATCAGCCAGGCCGGTTCGCCGCTGTCCGCGTCGACATAGAAGCCCTGCACTTGGCCGATCGCGCCGCCGCCGAGCTCGGCGACGTCGGCACCCAGCCAGCCCATCGCCTCGGCGGTCGAGGCTCGGCGCGCTTCCTCAGCCATCGACGTGCTTCTCCAGCAACTGACTTGCCGCGGTGGCCGGGTCGAGCTCGCGCCGCACCACCCGGTCGAGCAACTCCGCCGTCGCCGGGTCCTCGGAGACGGTCTGCTCGAGCCGCCGGCGCATCCGCGAGGTGGCGATGCCGAGCACCTCGCTGCGCAGGTTGCGGGCGCGGCGCTCGGCCAGCGTCCCCTTCTCCTCGATGAAGGCGCGGTGCTCGGCGACCTTCGCCGCCAGCTCCTCGACGCCCTCGCCGCGGGCCGCCTCGGTGCGGAGGATCGGCACCTTCCAGCCTTCCGGGTCCTGCGAGAGGGCGAGCACGCCGCGGACCTCGCGCACCATCGTGTCGGTCATCGGATGATCGGCCTTGTTGACGACGATGACGTCGGGGATCTCCATCACCCCCGCCTTCAGCGCCTGGATCGAGTCGCCCGAGCCGGGCATCAGCGCCAGCACGATCGTGTCGGCATGGTCGACGATGTCGATCTCGGCCTGGCCGACGCCGACGGTCTCGATCAGGACGTCGTCTTTGCCGGCCGCGTCCATGATCAACGCCACCTGCAGCGCCGCCTCGGAGAGGCCGCCGAGGGCGCCGCGCGAGGCCATCGAGCGGATGAAGACGCCGGGGTCGAGGAAGTGCTCGGTAAGGCGGATGCGGTCGCCGAGCAGGGCGCCGCGGGTGAAGGGGCTGGAGGGGTCGATCGAGAGGACCGCGACTTCGCGCTCGTCCTTGCGCAGCTCGGCGGTGAGGGCGCCGATCAGGGTGCTCTTGCCGACCCCGGGCGGGCCGGTGAAGCCGACGATGCGGGCCTTGCCGGTGCGCGGGTAGACCTCGCGCACCAGCTCCCAGCCGGCCGGGTCGTCGGACTCGATCAGGGTGATCGCCCGCGCCAGCGCTCGCTTTTCGCCGGCGACAAGACGCTCGGCGAGCGGGGCGGTTTTGGCAACGTCGGCCAAGGGCGGCCCAGTCTAAGAGGTCTAAAGTTGCCCCGCCTTGCTGCGCTTCCTCGCCCGCAACCGGATGCTGACCCCGCGCTACGCGCGCCTCCTCTGGCGCTACCTCTGGCGCCGCCTGCTGACCCCGGCGGGCCGGCGCTGGCGCTCGGACGGCCCCTTCTTCCTCGGCCGCAAGCTCGAACTCCACGTCGAGCCCCGCGGCGAGGTCCGCTTCGGCCGCTTCGTCTGGATCGGCGACGGGACCAAGATCCGCTGCCACGAGGGCGTGGTCGAGATCGGTGCGAAGACGGTCTTCGGCCAGGAGTGCACGATCTCCGCCTACCAGCGCGTGAGGATCGGCGAGGAGTGCGTGATCGCCGACCGGGCGATGTTCATCGACTTCGACCACGGCATGGTCGAGGTGGAGCGGCCGATCCGCCTCCAGGGCATCTACAAGCGCGACGTCGAGGTCGGCAACAACGTCTGGATCGGCTACGGCGCCTGCATCCTCCGCGGCGTTCGCGTCGGCGACAACTCGGTGATCGGCACCAACTCCGTGGTCACCAAGGACGTCCCGGCCAACGCCGTCGTCGGCGGCATCCCCGCCCGCATCATCCGCATGCGTGAGGCCCCTCAACAGCTGCGCTGGGACCGGCCGGTCGAACCCGACCCCGACGCCTGGACGACGCTACAGCCACCGAAGACCGCCTCGCCCCAGCCTTAAGCCGGAGCGATGTCGGTGCGAGCGAAGTCGTCGCCGACGAAGAGAAGCGGCTCGTCTGCTACCCGAGCCGTGGCGTAACTCATGCAGTCGCCCAGGTTCAAGCCTGCTGCATGCCGACCCTTGCCGAAGCGCATGAAGGCATCCTGCGCGGCGCGCCAGTGTCGATAATCAAATGGGAGAGAGATCACGTCCCGCTCCTCGATGAACCGGTCCAGGCTCAGTCGGCCGCTGGGACCAAAGCGACGCACAAGGACCACCGTCGCCTCCACCAGGCTCGGTGCGCCGATCGCTACATGACCTGCCTCGCTCAGCTTTTCGATCAGGTCATCCGAACCTTCCTCTTCCTGGATCAGGGCAATCACTGCTGAGGTGTCGAGAATCAAAGCCCGTCCTCCTCATAGCCCAGGATGTCTTCGATTTCCTTTTTGGTCATCGGTGGCTTACCCCGCTCCTCCTCGGGGATCAATGGCCAAATCTCGGTTTCGAAGAACTCGCGCAAATCGCGCTTCGGCTTTTTCCCCCTCCCCGCTCTCACCTCAAGCCTCTCTTTTTTCTCCCGCAATGCCTCACGCACGGCGTCCTCCTTCGTCTTGCCGGTCATCTCGGCTACCTCCGCTGCCAACTTCTCCGTCTCCGTGTCCTTGATCTTCAGGGCCATGGCGGGATCGGGGTAAAAGCTACTCCGATCCGCGCCGAAATTGTTTGTCTGCAAGAAGTCTATCAGGTCCGAGGGCTATTGTCTGGATGACAATGACATTCGGGATGAAAACTATGCACATGGCTGGGGACGGACGACTCCGCTCGGAGGAGGTCGCGATCAAGTTCGGGCGGAACCTGTTCCGCTGCCGCCGGCGTGCGGCGATGTCGCAGGAGGAGCTCGGCAAGCTCGCCTCGCTGCACCGAACCGAGATTGGGCTGATCGAGCATGGCGCCCGCCTGCCCCGTGTCGACACGCTGATGAAGCTGGCGGGCTCTCTCGCCGTCTCCCCCGTCGAGTTGCTCGAGGGCATCCACTGGACCCCCGGCAGCAGCGCCGCCGGCAGCTTCGCGATCAGCGAGCCCCCGCCTCCCCGCCGCCGGCGCGGGAGCGGTTAAGAGGCCTTGGCGCCGACCAGCTCAGCGTAGACCGCCGCCGTCTGCTCGGCGACGTCGCCCCAATCGAAGCGGCGGACGTGCTCGTAGGCTTCGGCGACGAGACGGCGGCCGAGGGCGTCGTCGGAGAGGACGCGGATCGCCACGTCGGCCAGCGCTTCGGGGTCGTGGGCGCGGAAGCGCAGCCCCGCCTCCTCGTGCGGAACCACCTCGCGCAGGCCGCCGGTGTCGGCGACGATGCAGGGGCAGCCGGAGGCCATCGCCTCCAGCGCCACCAGGCCGAAGGGCTCGTAGATCGAGGGAACCACGGTGAGGTCGGCGATCCGGTAGAGCGAGTGCAGCACGTCGTCGCCGATCCAGCCGAGGAAGGTGCCGTGCTCCATCAGGCCCAGCGCCTGCGCCTGGCGCTTCAGTTCGGCCTCGTGGGTGCCGGAGCCGGCGACGAGGAAGCGGGTCCCCGGTGCCTCCTCGAGCACCCGCGGCATCGCCTCCAACGCCAATTGGAAGCCCTTCTCGTAGACGAGGCGGCCGATCAGCAGGACCAGCTTCTGCTCCGGCCTCGCGAACTCCGCCCGCAGCCGCGCCAGCTCGGTGGCCGGCTGGGCGGGCAGGTCGTCGGGGTCGATCCCGTTCGGGATCACGCTGATCCGCTCCTCCTCGACGCCGAAGATGTCGGCGACCTGTTCGCGCATGTAGTGCGAGCAGGTGACGACCCGGTCGGAGCGGTTGGTGATCCAGCGCTCGACCCCGTGGATGTAGGTCTGCGGGTGCTTGTCGACCCAGCCCTGGTGGCGGCCGTACTCGGTGGCGTGGATCGTCGTCATCAGCGGCGCGCCGAAGCGCTTGGCGAGGTGATCGCAAGCATTGGCGACGAGCCAGTCGTGACCGTGGACGACGTCGTAGCTGTAGCGGTCGCCGAGCTCGACCCCGGCGGCGAGCATGTCGGAGTTCATCCGCTCGACCCAGGCGACGAACTCGCCGAGGTCGGTGGGGCGCTTCGGCTCGCGGATGCGGTGGATGACGACGCCGCCGCGCCGCTCCGTCGCCGGTGACTCCTCGCCGCCGCGGGTGAGGACGTGGACCTCGACGTCGCGCTCGACCAGCGCCTCGGAGAGCTTGCGGACATGACGGGCGAGGCCACCCTCGATCAGCGGCGGGTACTCCCAGGAGAGGATCAGGACGCGAGTCATGGCGGTGGCTGGGTTCAGGGCTCCAGGAGGGGAGCGAGGCTGAGGTCCGGGGCGAGAGAACGCATACGCGGATCGGGGGCGCGGCCGCAGTCTATGGCCTCCAACATCGCCCGTGAGTGTTCGGTGGCCCTTTGGTAGGCGTAATCGCCGGCCTGTCCGCGCTGGTCGAGGAACGCCCAGTCGCTCGCCTGAGCCGCCAAAAGCTCCCGCGCCGCGCGCTCGACCGGCGCCCCCCGCAGCCCCGCCGAGACCGCCCGCAGCAGGCGCAGCTCCAGCCGACGGGCGCCGATGGCGAGGTCGGCGACCGCCGGCGAGTCCCACGTCCGCAGGTCCTTGCCCTCGCCCCAGGTCGAGGCGCGCAGGGGGCGCTCGACCGGCTCGTGCTCGGCCAGCGCCTGAGGGACCGTGACCATGCGGATGCCCGCCGCCTCTGCCCCCGCGATCACCTCCCGCAGCCAGATCGGGCCCTCCGACCACCAGTGCCCGAGCAGCTCGGTGTCGATCGCGAAGACGAGCAAGCCGCGGCGGTTGCGGGTCTCGGCGTAGGTGCGGAGGCGCTGCGCCGCCGCCGCGAGGAACTCGGCCGCCTGGCGACGCGCCGCCGCGGCGGCGGCGTCCGGGTCATAAGCGCCGCCGCCGACCCGCCAGATCCGGATCCCCCGCAGCGATTTGCCGGCGAACTGGGCGTGGGCGGGATCGGAGGGATAGCCGTCGAGCGACCAGAGCCAGGAGATCGCCTCCCAGTCGATCGGCAGCGCCACCGGCCCGGCCTCGGTCCGCACCGGCGCCAGCGCCTCCAGCGACTCCTCGTGCTCGCTTTGATCGATGCAGAACCAACGCACCCCCTGCTCGGCCAGCGCCCACTCCAGCCCCGGCATGTAGGCGCACTCGGGCAGCCAGAGGCCGCCGTCCCAGCCGAAGCGGCGGCGATGGGAGCGGATGCCGGTCTCGAGCTGGAGCCGCACCCCGTGGCGCGTCGCCAGCAGCGGCAGCACCGCGTGGGTCGCGGCGGAGGTGGCGAGGGCGATCCCCCCCTCCCCCGCCGCCCGCTGGAACGGCGCCAGCGGATCGCCGCCGGCCGCGTCGAGCAGCTCGAGCGCGTGGCGGTAGCGCTCGCGCTCGCCTTCGCAGGCCGCCCGGCACTCCGGCGGCACCTGCGGCAGATCGGCTTCGGCAGCGCCGAGCCGCCACTCGACCAGGAAGCGGCGCAGCCGCTCCGCCGCGCCGCGGTCCTCGAGCTGGTCGGCCAAGACCGGCGTCGCCGTCATCGTCAAGTCGCGCGCCACCTCCAGCACCGGCAGGTAGGAGCGGATCACCGCGTCGAACAGCCACTCCTCGCCGAAGGGATAAGTCCCGAACCCCTCGACGTAGGGCATGTGGCTGTGCAGGACGATCGCCAGGTCGCCGGCGGTCCCCTCGTGGCTCATTACTCCGGGTGGCAGATCGCGAGGAAGTCGAGGGCCCGGTCGAGGGCGCGGTCGCGCAGGCTGAAGTCGGAACTCGAGATCGCCGGGGTGAAGCGGTCGTAGAAGGGCTTGGACAGGCCGAGGCGCTTGTGGACCGAGTCCCAACCGAGCTTGATCGCCAGCTCGTGGGCGCGCAGCTTGCGGGCGTGGAAGAGGCCGAGCAGCTCGACCCGCGCGAAATGGGCCTCGCAGAGCGCCCGGAACTCCTCGGCGCGGTACTCCTTCACGTGCCAGGGGTTGTCGGACTTCTCCGCCCCCGGGGGCGCCAGCGTCAGCAGGTTCGGGGTTGAGACGTAGGCGACGCCGCCCGGGGCCAGCATCGACTTGAAGTGCTCGAGGATCGCGCCGGGGTCCTGAACGTGCTCGATCGTCTGCAGGAAGACGACCGCATCGCAGGGCTCGGAGAACGTCTCGACCAGGTCGCGCTCGAAGCGCAGGTTGGGGCGCCGGTAGCGGAGCCGCGCGTGCTCGTGCGCTTCCGGGTTGGCATCGACGCCGACGACGCCGGCGGCCGAGCGGGCGAGGACGTCGGAGCCGTAGCCCTCGCCGCAGGCCATGTCGAGGGCCCGCAGTCCCTCCACGCGCGCGGCGATCCACTCGTAGACGACCAGGTGGCGACGGAACCAGTAGTTCTCCTCCGGCACGTCGGGCAGCGTCCGCTCGCCCGTCAGCGGCAGCGGCGGCACCCCCGACGGCTGGTTGAGCTGGACGTAGTCGCGCTCCACGGGCGGGACGCTATTAGAGTTCCCGCGCATGCCAGCCTCCCCCTCCGCGACGCCGGAGCACATCAAGGACGTCAACACCCGCTACCACGACGCCGCCGCCGAGGAGTACGACGCCAAGTGGGGCATCGACTTCGGCGAGGTCGGCCAGCGGCAGGTGCGGCTGAAGCTGGTCAAGGCCCTGGGCGGGCTGAAGGGACGCAGCTTCGGCGACGCGCTGGAGATCGGCTCCGGCACCGGCTACTTCTCGCTCAACCTGGTCCAGCTCGGGGTGATCGAGCGGCTGACCGCGACCGACATCTCGCCGGGAATGCTGAAGCGGCTCGCCGCGACCGCCGAGGCGCTCGGCCTGGAGGACGTCGAGACCGCCGTCACCGAGGCCGAGGTGCTGCCCTTCGAGGACGATAGCTTCGACCTCGTCTTCGGCCACGCCGTCCTCCACCACATTCCCGACCTCGACAAGGCCTTCGCCGAGATCCGCCGCGTCCTGCGGCCCGGCGGCGTGCTCGCCTTCGCCGGCGAGCCCTCCCGCTACGGCGACCGGCTGGCGGCGATGCCGAAGCGGGCGGGCCTGGCCCTGGCGCCGGTGTGGCGGCGGGCGATCGGGGCGCGGGAACGCGCCGTCGCCGAAGGCGAGCAGTCCCACGACCACTCGCTCGAGGGCGAGGTCGACGTCCACGCCTTCGCCCCCGCCGACCTGCGCCGCCTGCTCCGCGACGCCGGCTTCGAGCAGCGCCGCGTCGGCGGCGAGGAGCTGCTCTCCAACGCCTGGGGCTGGGGCCTGCGCACGATCGAGTCGAGCGCCGAGCCGGACTCGATCCCGTTCGGCTGGCGCCGCTTCGCCTTCAACAGCTACATCGCCCTACAGAAGGTCGACACCCGCCTGCTCGAGCCCTACCTGCCGGCCGAGCTCTTCTACAACCTGCTCGTCTCGGCGCGCAAGCCCGCCTAGGCGCTTAGCGGCGCAGGCGCGGCCCGCGGTCCTTCGCTTCGCCGGGTGTGCGGGCGCGGAACAGCTTGACCCGGTAGTCGAGGCCCTTGAGCCGCCGTTCGCCGATGTAGGAGTAGTCGAAGCCCTCGCCGGCCACGTCCTTGGTCGCCTCGTCGAGGACGACGCTGCCGGGGCGGGCGACGTTGGTGAGGCGGCTGGCGAGGTTGACGGCGCGCCCGTAGTAGTCCCCCGCCTGGGGCAGGGTCGGGCCGCTGGCGATGCCGGCGCGCAGCCAGGGGAACTGCTGCCCTTCGGCCTCGGCGGCGTTGATCAGCTCCAGCGCCGCGGCGACCATCGGCTCCGCCTCGTTGGCGACCAGCATCACCTCGTCGCCGATCGTCTTCACCAGCCGCACCGGCGGCTCGGCCACCGCGCTGGCCATCTCCTCGAGGCGTCCGGCGACCATCCCCAGCTCCTCCGGCGCGATTTCCTCTCCGAGGCGGGTGAACTCGACCAGGTCGGCGAAGCAGACGGTCAGGTTGACGGCTCCTCCCACCTCCCCGGAGGCGAGGTCGGTGGCGCCAATCACGTCGCGGCGGATCTGTTCGAGCAGGTGCGCCTGCAGGGCGTAGACGACCGTCGGCCCGACCAGGGGGAGCATGTAGTCGGCGGCGCCGAGGAAGCGGCGGGCGACGTCGCGCTCGGTGTCGCCGGGGCGGATCAGCGTGCGGACGATCAGCTCGCGGTTGGCTTCGGCGATCCGCGCCGTCCCCATCCCGATCGTGCGGGCGACCCCCAGCAGCCCGTCCTCGGGCAGGCCGGTGTCGATGAAGGCCTTGACCATGCGCGCCGCTTCGAGGTCGGCCTTGGTGGCGCGGCGCTCGTCCGGGTCGCCGTAGGGAACCCCGAGGGCGGAGCTGAAGCGCTGCAGGACGTCGAGGTCGAGCTCCGCCATCTCGGCGATCTCGCGGGCGGTGTAGCGAGGGCCCTCGCCGGCGAGCGCCCGCTCGACCGGCAGCAGCGTCAGCCGACCCGCGGCGACTGCGTCCTTCAGCTCCTCCAGCGTGCAGCCTTCCCCTGCCAGCTCTTCGAGCAGTTCCAGGCGCGCCTCGCGCGGAGCGCCCGCGACCCCCTCGAGCAGTCCCTCCGCCTCGAAGTCGATGTCAGGCCCCGCCGCCACGAGCCCATTCAAGCGACTCAACCGGTTGCGTGGTTCCTTTGTCCTCCATATCCGGACAAAAGAACCACGGAACTACTCGGCGAAGGCGACGGCGCCGCCGCGGCGGGGGTCGCCGCCGCCGCCGAGCTCGCCACTACGGGGGTTCCGAGAGACTGCCTGGACGCCGCCGAAGAAGAGGTTGATCGCCGGTCGCCGCCGCACCGGGACGCCCCGCGCCTCGATCCGCTCCAGCGCCGCCTCGTCGATCCCCGGCTCGGCCTGGACGGTCCCCTGCTCGAAGTGCAGCCGCGGCGCCTCCACCGCGGCCTCGACCGGGAAGCCCTGCTCGACCGCCCGCACCACCGTCTGCAGGATCGCCGAGCGGATGCGGTTGGAGCCGGCGCTGCCGAGCGCGAGCACGATCTCGCCGTCGCGCAGCACCACCGTCGGCGCCATCATCGAGGGCACCCGCCGCCCCGGCGCGATTAGGTGGAAGCCGGCCGGGTTGAGGTCCTCCTCGCCGAGCATGTTGTTGAGGATCACGCCCGTCCCCGGGACCAGCACCCCAGAGCCGGAGCCGTTGGAGCAGGTGACGCTGGCGCAGTTGCCATCGCGGTCGAGGACCGAGATGTGGGTGGTCGAGCCGAGCAGGTCGGCGGCGGCGAGGTCGAGGCCGGCCGGGTCGAGGAAACCCACCTCCATCCCCTCCTCGTAGAGGGCCTCGGCGAAGACGAGGTCGCGGCGCGAGTTGGCGGCTTCCATCGCCGCCACCAGCTGCTCGGGGCCGCTCTTCGACCCCAGTCGCTCGAGCAGGCCGAGGCAGTAGGAGATGAGGATGCCGCCCGAGGAGGGCGGCGGGTTGGTGAGGACTTCGGTGCCGCGGAAGGCGGTCTCGATCGGCTTGCGCTCGATCGCCTCGTAGGAGGCGAGGTCGCCGGGGCCGATGGTGCCGCCGTGGCGGACGACGAAGTCGCCGATCGCGGCCGCCACCCCGCCCCTGTAGAAAGGCTCGGCGCCTTCGTCGGCGTAGCGTTCCAGCGCCTCCGCCAGTTCCGGAAAGGCGAAGACGTCCCCCTCCCCGAGCCGCCGACCCTGCGGCGCATAGAGCTCGCGGGTGCCGGTCATGTGTTCGTGGATCGGGGCGAGGATCTCGAGGATGTAGGCCTGCTGGCGGTTGACCGGCGCCCCCTCGCGGGCGAGCCGGATGCCGGGACCGACCAGCGCCGAAAGCGGCATCGAGCCGAACCGATCGAGCGCGTGCGCAAGCCCCGCCGCCGTCCCCGGCACCCCGCAGGAGGCCGGGCCGACGTAGAAGGTCTGGACCGTCTCGGCGTCGAAGCGCACCCCGATCGGGACCAGCTCGGTGCCCCGCTCGATCCCGTCCAATCCCGGCGCGGCGACGAAGAAGTCGATCAGCGTCGTCTCCCCGCCCTGGTGGACCATCATGTGGCCGCCGGCGCCGAAGCCGGTCAGCGGGCTCTCGACCGCGAAGGAGGCGAGCACCGCGCAGACCGCGGCGTCGACCGCGTTGCCGCCCTCGCGCAGGACGGTAGCGCCGGCCTCGGCGGTCAGCGGATGGCCGGCTGCGACGACCCCTTTCATGGGGACGGCGACTCAGCCGGGGAGGAACTCTGGGACGTCGATCCCCAGCTCGCCGCCGCGCTCCCCGGAGCGGCCACGGCGCGGCTCGTCCTTGGTGCGGCGGATCGTCGGCTCGGCGGAGCGGCGCGGCGGGTTGGCGCGGCCGTCGAAGCGGGTGGCGACGACGGTGACCCAGATCTGGTCGGAGAGCTCCTCGTCGACGTTGGCGCCGAAGATGATGTTCGCGTCCGGGTGGGCGGCCTCGCCGACCACCTTGGCGGCCTCGGAGACCTCGACCAGCGAGAGGTCGGCACCGCCGGTGATCGAGAGCAGGATCGAGCGGGCGCCGTCCATCGAGGTCTCCAGCAGCGGCGAGGAAATTGCTTTTTCGGCGGCGAGGACGGCGCGGTCGTCGCCGTAGGCCATGCCGATCCCGAGCAGGGCCCGGCCGGCTTCGGACATGATCGTCCGCACATCGGCGAAGTCGAGGTTGATCACGGCGGGCAGCGTCACCAGGTCGGAGATGCCCTGGACGCCCTGGCGCAGCACGTCGTCGGCGACCTTGAAGGCCTCGACCATCGAGGTCTGCTGGTCGAGCACGTCGAGCAGGCGGTCGTTGGGGACGACAATCAGGGTGTCGACCTCGGCGGCGAGCTCCTCGATCCCCTTGGCGGCCTGGTTGCCGCGGCGGCTGCCCTCGAAGCTGAACGGCTTGGTGACGATGCCCACAGTGAGCGCGCCGACCTCGCGGGCGAGGCGGGCGACCACCGGGGCGGCGCCCGAGCCGGTGCCGCCGCCGGCGCCGGCGGCGACGAAGACCATGTCGGAGCCCTTCAGCAGGCGCTTGATCTTGTCCTGCTCCCCGAAGGCCGAGCGGTGGCCGACCTCGGGGTCGGCGCCGGCGCCGAGGCCGCGCGTCTGCTCCTCGCCGATGTGGACGGTGATGTCGGCGACGCAGAGCTGCAGGGACTGCAAGTCGGT
>JBQCIG010000063.1:0-3105 GCA_051953975.1 Solirubrobacterales bacterium
GCGGCGGTGCGGCTGGAGACCTGTTCATCGCCGGCCTCCTGTACCAGATGCGAATCGCCGACAAGGAAACCAACGAGCCGCTGCACCTGGAGAACGGGATGTGGCTCAACCTCGGCGAATCGCAGGAAAAGCCGATCGTGCGACAGGCATCGATCCCCCATGGCGACGTGCTTCTTGCCCTCGGCACCTCCTACGCCGCCGCCGGCCCGCCAGACATCCCCTCTTTCAGCGCCCTGCCGAAGCCCGGACCGGACGCCCCGTTCGGCTATGCCGAGAAGTACCCGCGGTCGGAGGAGAACTTCGCTCCGTCCGACCCGAACGAGGTCCTGCGGGAAGCGATCGAGGGGAAGGAAATCGTCAACACCACCGCCCTGTCGGTCTCGACCGAGGGCGGCGGCATCGTCAACATCCCGTTCGTCGAAGAGCACGCGAAAACCAGCGAGTTCAACTGCACTTACTGGCTGGAGACGATCAAGGACCCGGACACGGGCGATGAAGTCCAGCAGCTCCAGTACTCGCAGCAGACGAACATCGAATTCATCCCCAAATTCGGCGAACCCGGCCTGATCATGTGGCCGCACGTCAACGTCAACACGCTGAGAAAACAGTAGGGGGCGCTAGGCGGTGGGCTGTTCCGGGTCGGATCCCTGGAACAGCTCACCCGCCCGGATCCGTGCGGCCATGTCACTCGACTCCTCGCGGTAGGCGCGGCCGTCCTCGAACTCGATCACGGGGTAGGCGCGCTGACCGGAGAGCTGTTCCAGCTCGTCGCGCTTGCCTTTGCGCAGGGGTCCCTTGACGACCTCGTACTCGATCCCCTCCTCGTCGAGCGCCTTCTGCACTTTCCAGCAGGGGTGGGCGTTGATCTTCACCCACATGCTCGAGCAGCGGTGGAGCTTGATTGCCATTGCTAACCCTCCAGGTTGTGGTGAGACTGGACTGCGAGCCACTCCATCCGCGCCGGCGGGCCCTCGACGCCGCCCTCCTGCAGCGCCTGGCCGAGGCGCTCGTCCATGAACCGCTGCTGATCCTCCTTCGAGGCCCAGAGCTCGTAGATCACGAACCCGCCCGGCCTCGAGGAGGCGCTGTGCAGGAGCAGTCCCTGCGGCCACGGCCCCTCGCCGGTTTGCATGTCGATCCCGAGGGCGCCGTTGACCCGTTCGTAGTCGTCGACGCTGTAGCCCTCGAACTCCAGAATCAGTGCCTCAGCCATCCGTCCCTCCTTCGGGTACTCGTCGTTGCCGCTGCGACGCTCTCACGCGGCGGGCGGGCGCGTCAAGGGCCAATGATCTGGACGAAGTCATCCGGTGCCGCCCGGGGGCGGCATAGACTGCCGCGCCATGAAACCAGCCCGCCGTCTTCCCATGCTCCTTGTCCTTGCGGCGATCGCGCTCGGCCTGATGGCCGCGCCGGCCCTCGCCGCGCCCAAGGCCTACGTCTTGAACTACAACACCAACAGCGTCGCGGCCATCGACACGGCGACGAACCAGTTCGTCGGCCCGGAAGTCCCGGTCGGCAGCGGCCCGTACAGCATCGCCATCACCCCCGATGGGAAGACGGCCTACGAGCTGAACGAATCGGCCGAAAGCATCACCGTGATCGACCTGCAAACCGGCCAGGTCGTGGGACCGGAAATCGAACTCGGCGCCAAGCCCTATGTGATCGCGATCAGCCCCGACGGCAAGACCGCTTACCTGACCAGCTCCGCCGGCACCGTCTCGGTGCTCGACACGCAGACGAACCAGATCGTCGGCACGATCACGATCGAAGAAGGGGGACCGGCTCTGTGGGGCGTCGCCTTCTCTCCGGATGGCAAGACCGCCTACGTCGCCAACGAGGCAACCAACACCCTCGCGGTGATCGACACCCAGACCCGCCAAGTGGTCGGCACCCCGATCCCGGTCGGCGAAGGGCCGGTCGACATCGCCCTCACGCCGGACGGGAAGAAGGCCTATGTCACCAACGAAAACAGCAACGACGTCTCCGTCATCGATACCCAGGCCCGGCAGGACGTCGCCACGATCCCGGTCGGCGAAGAACCGTGGGGCGTCGCGATCACCCCGGACGGCACCAAGGCCTACGTCAGCAACCTCGGTGAAAACACGGTCTCGGCGATCAATACGCAGACGGACCAGGTGACCGGGCCCCCGATTGCGGTCGGCGAAGGCCCTTACGAGATCGCGATCACGCCCGATGGCAAGACCGCTTACGTCACCAACTACAGCAGCGAAAACCTCAGCGTGATCAACACCCAGACGAACCAGGTGGGGGCGCCGATCGAAGACCTCGGCGGCGGCCCCTGGCAGATCGTCGTCGCGCCGGACCGCTCGCCGCTCCCCTTGTTCTCGGCGAGCCAGAAGAAGTCGGGCGGCCCGGTCGCCTTCAACGGCCTCGCTTCGAGCGATCCCGACGGCTCCATCGCCAGCTTCGATTGGAGCTTCGGCGACGGCGCGACGGCGCTGAACGGTGGCCCCACCCCGTCGCACGAATACAAGAAGCCCGGGCCATACACCGCCAGCCTCTCGGTGACCGACAACGAAGGCTGCTCGGTCGCGCTCGTCTTCACCGGGCGCACCGCCTACTGCAGCGGCTCGGCCACCTTCTCGCAGGCGATCCGGGTCAAGCCGAACCGGATCCGGTTCGGGAAGCTGACGAAGAACCGCGAGAACGGAACGGCGAAGCTGCAGGTGATCATTCCCACCGCCGGCACGCTGAAGCTGCTCGGCAAGCAGGTCCGCTCCAGCAAACGCAAAGCCGGCAAAGCCGGAAAGGTGACGCTCTCGATCCGGCCCAGGGCGAAAGCCGCGAAAGCCCTCGCGAGCAGCCACAAGCTGAAGGTCCGCATTCGCGTCAAGCTGAAGCCGAGCGGCGGCGTGGCCGTCAGCAAGGGCAAGACGCTGACGCTGGTCCGCCCCTAGTACTCGGGGTAGTCGAGTGCGGCAACCGTCCCTCCCGGCAGGAAGCCGTGGCGACGCGCAATCACAGGGCGGGTATCGGCCGGGCGCCAACGGACTTGAGAGCCTCCTGCGCGCGGCATGCTTTCTCGCGATCGCGCAGCGTACCCGTCGCCGACAGCCTGGGTTTCGCCTGGGCCCGTGCACCACG
>JBQCIG010000064.1:0-3691 GCA_051953975.1 Solirubrobacterales bacterium
GTGGGTGGCGATCGCCACTGCCCGCCCCTCCCCCGCCAGCGCCCCGATCAGCGCTTCCAGCCGCTCGGAGCTGGGGCGGTCGAGGCCGGTGAAGGGCTCGTCGAGGAGCAGGATCCGGGCGTCCTGGACGAGGCTGCGGGCGATCAGGACGCGCTGGCGCTGGCCGCCGGAGAGCTTGCCGAAGGTCTCGCCGGCGAGCTCGCCGAGGCCGACCCGCTCCAGCGCCTCCAGCGCTCGCTCGCGCTCGCGCCGCCCCGGCCGCCGCCACCAGGGCAGCCGCGAGAGCGCCGCCATCGTCGCCACGTCGAGCGCCGAGACGGGATAGTCGAGCTGCGAGCGCTCGGTCTGGGGGACGATGCCGCAGCGCGCGCCGACGCGGAGCTCGCCGGCCAGCGGCCGCAGCTCCCCCAGCAGGGCGCGCAGCAGGGTCGTCTTGCCGCCCCCGTTCGGCCCCAGCAGCGCCATCCTCTCCCCCGCCCGCAGGGTGAAGGAGACGGCGGAGATCGCCGCTTTGCCGTCGTAGCCGGCGGCGAGCCCGCGGGTCTCGATCAGAGGTGCAGCTTGCATCCCCGCCTCCCTCCGGTGAAGCCGCGGACCATCGCGTCGGCGTTGGCCTCCTCCATCCCCACGTAGGTTTCCGCGCCGGAGCCTTCGGGCCCGAGGGTGTCGCCGTAGAGGGTGTAGTCGGCCGAGGCGCCGGTCTGGCTGGCGATCGCGTCGGCCACCTTCGCGCTCAGCGAGCTCTCGGGGAAGACCGCCTTCACGTGCTCGGCCTCGATCGTCCGCGCCAGCTCGCTCAGGTCCTTCGCCGACGCCTGCGCCTGGGTCGTCTGCGAGGGGATCACGGCGCCGACGACTTCGATCCCGTAGCGGTCGGCGAAGTAGCCGAAGGCATCGTGGTCGGTAACGAGCTTGCGCTGCGAGGCCGGCACCGAGTCGATGCACCTGGCGATGCCGCGGTCGAGCGCCCGCAGTTCGGCCAGGTAGGCGCGGGCGTTGTGCTCGAACACCCCCTTGTGGGGGGGATCAGCAGCGACCAGGGCGCGCTCGATCTCCCGCACCGCCGCCTCGGCGTTGCGCGGGTCGTGCCACCAGTGAGGGTCGTACTTCGACGCCTCAGCCCCCGAGGACTCGCCGGGTAGGCGCACCGGCACCTTGGCGCCGAGGTCGATGACTTCGGCGTCGCTGCCGGAGTCGGAGACGATCTGGTTTACCCAGCTGTCGAGGTCGTCGCCGTTGGCGAAGACCAGCTTCGCGGCGGCCGCGCCCTCGACGTCGGAGGGCCGCGGCTCGTACTCGTGGGGGTCGGTGTTCGGCTGCAGGATCTGGTCGACTTCGACCGCTTCGCCACCCACCTCGCGCACGAAGTCGCCGATCTGGGTCGTCGTCGCGACCACGTCGAGCTTGCCCGAGCTGCCGCCGGCGACCCCGCCGCAGCCGGCGCCGAGCAGCGCCAGCGAACCCAGCGCGGCCACGGCCAGAGCGGGGCGCGGCGCGCGCAGCAGGGCGCGGCCCACCGCGACGAGGACGAAGACGCCACCGGCGACGCAGGCGATCGTCGCCCCGGGCGGGGCGTCGGTCTTGACCGAGAGCCAGAGCCCGACCGTGCCCTCGAACGCGACCAGGGCGACGCTGAGCAGCTGCCAGCTCGCCAGCCGCTCGGTGAGCAGGCGCGCGGTCACCGCCGGGACGAGGAAGAGCGCAGTGACGAGCAGCGCCCCGACCACGGCCAGGGCCGCGGTGCTCGCCAGCGCGACGAGGCCGAGCAGAACCGCGTCGAAGACCCAGGCGCCGGGGCCGGCGAGGGTCGGGTCGAAGCCGGCGCGGAGCCAGTGCTGGCCGATCAGCGCGGTGGCGAGCAGGGTCGCGCCGGCGGCGCCCGCAGCGAGGGCGATGTCGCCGCCGTCGACGAGGAGCAGGCTGCCGAAGAGCAGCGTCTCGACGTTCGCGCCGGAGCCGAAGACGTCGCTGGCGAGGATCACGCCGGCGGCAAGGCAGCCGACGAGGACCAGCGCCACCACCGCGTCCTGGCCCCCGCGCCGCGCGCGCAGCGCCGAGGCCCCGGCCGTGAAGGCGATCGCGGCGCCGAAGGCGCCGAGCGGCGCGGCGAAGCCGAGGCCGTCGGCCAGGACCAGGCCCGGGAAGGCGGCGGTCCCCACCGCGTGGGAGAAGAAGGCGAGCCCCCGCAGGACAATCCAGGTACCGAGCAGGCCCGCCGGGATCGCCAGGATCAGCACCTCGACGAGGCCGCGCTGCACGAAGGGGAGCTGGAAGGGCTCGAGCACCGTCGCAAGATAATAATGAGAATGAATCTTGTTTGCATTGCCTCCCGGCCCGGGAAGGGATGCGAGGATGTCGGCGTGATTGCCCTTTCCTGGAGCGGCGGCAAGGACTCGGCGCTGGCGCTGTGGGCGCTGCGCGAGGAGCTGGACAGCGAGCCGGTGGCGCTGCTGACCACCTTCACCGAGGACTACGACCGCGTCAGCATGCACGCCGTCCGCCGCGAGCTGCTGCGGGTGCAGGCGCGGGCGACCGGCATCGAGCTGGTCGAGATCGACATCCCGGCCGCCTGCGTCAACGCGGTCTACGAGGAGCGGATGGCGCAGGCGTTCGCCCGCCCGCCGCTGGACCGAGTGGAGACGGTCGCCTTCGCCGACCTCTTCCTCGCCGACATCCGCGCCTACCGGGAGGAGCGGCTGGCCGCCGCCGGCCGCGCCGGCCTCTTCCCCCTCTGGGAGCGCGACACCGCCGCCCTCGCGCGCCAGTTCGTCGAGGCGGGCTTCGAGGCGACGCTCGTCTGCGTCGATCCCTCCCAGCTCGACCCCTCCTTCGTCGGGCGCCCGTTCGACGCGGCGCTGCTGGCCGATCTCCCGCCCGAGGTCGACCCCTGCGGCGAGAACGGCGAGTTCCACACCTTCGTCCACGCCGGTCCGATCTTCGACGCGCCGATCGAGGTGGAGCTGGGCGCAACGACGATGCGGGACGGCTTCGCTTTCCAGGACCTCAGCGCCGCCACGAAGCCGGAAAAGTCCGCTTCGTAGTCACTCACCACCGTTGCACAAATCTATGTCACATAGACTAGACTGGAGGGAGCGGGGCTCATCGGGGCTTTGACTGGTGGCCCACCCTGACAAGGCGATGAGCCCCGCTCCCTGAGATTCTTGCTGTTCTGGGCGCGGCTCGCTCAGCGGGCGCCGGCTGGATCGAGCGCTGCGGCGAGCAGCTCGACCGAGCGCAGGCGGTTGGGGACCGAGTCGGAGTAGTGCACGGTCATCAGCTCGTCGGCGCCGGTCTCGGCAGCGAACCTCTCCAGGTAGGCGGCGACCTCCTCGGGGAGTCCGCTGGCGGTATAGGCGAGCATCTCGTCGACGGCCGCAGCCTGGGGAGACTGCAGGAGCGCGGTGATCTCCTCCTCGTCGAGGCGCTTGCCGCGGCCGAAGAGCGCGCGGGCGCGCACCCGCCGAGCGGCTTCGAGCTGGGCGGCGGCGCTCTCCGAGGTCTCGGCGGCGATGACGCCGACGCCGGCGATCACGTAGGGCTCGCGCAGCTGCCCGGAGGGCTTGAACTCCTCGCGGTAGAGGGCGATCGCCTCGTGCAGGAAGCGCGGCGCGAAGTGGGAGGCGAAGGCGTAGGGAAGCCCGAGCTGGGCGGCGAGCTCGGCGCCGAAGAGCGAGGAGCCGAGGATGTAGAG
>JBQCIG010000065.1:0-9153 GCA_051953975.1 Solirubrobacterales bacterium
CCCCGGGGGTTCCGGCAAAACACCCTCTCATTTTTTTGGATGGTGTTTTTTCTCCCCTTTAGGCACAAAAACCCGACACTCGCTTTAGGCGCGGCCGGCGGCGAGTGCGTGCTCGACGATCAGCTCGGCGGAGCGCTCGGGCTGCTCCCACCAGAACATGTGGCCGACGGCCTCGAGCGGCTCGAAGCGGGAACCCGGCATCAGCGAGGCGATCAGCTCGCCGTTGGGGAAGGGGAGGACGCCGTCGTCGGTGCCGTGGACGATCAGGGTCGGAGCGGAGATCTCGCCGAGGCGGGCGCTGGTGTCGTGGCCGAAGATCGCCTGCGCCTGCAGTTCGATCGTCTGTTTGGCTGCGGGCACCCGCGTCGCCATCTCGTGGAAGGCGGCGTAGTTGCCCTCCTCGGCGCGGAAAGCAGGGGAGAGGTTGATTTCATAGCTCGCCCGGATCGCCTGCTCGCGGTCGCCGGAGGCCATGCCCGCGAGCAGCTTCTGCGCGTTTTCCTCCGGCATCAGCTGCGAGCCCGGGCCGCCGCAGTAGGTGCAGCCGAGCGTCAGCGAGCGCAGTCGCTCGGGGTGGGCGAGCGCCAGCTCCTGGGCGATCATCCCGCCCATCGAGATGCCGACCACATGCGCGCTCTCGATCTCCAGCGCCTCCAGCAGCCCGGCCGTGTCCGCGGCCATCTCGGCGATCGTGAACGGCCCGTCTATCGGTCCCGAGAGCCCGATCCCCCGGTTGTCGAAGGCGACCACGTCGAAGCTCTCCTCTAGCGGTCCCCGGAACGGCTCCCCCCAGGAGACGTGCGTCCCGCTCATCCCCTGGATCAGCAGCAGCGGCTCCCCGCTCCCACCCCGCTCGTAATGGAGCTCGACCTCCCCGATCCGAATGCCCGGCATCCGCCGATCCTACGCGAGCCGCCCAATCAGGGCCTAACCTTGACGCGAGCCCCCGTAGCTCAGCTGGATAGAGCATCGGACTTCTAATCCGACGGTCGCTGGTTCGAATCCAGCCGGGGGCGCTCTGTCCCGACAGGCGGTTTAGGGCGCCCCCCAGGTCGAAAGACCTGGGCTGACTTGGCAACCGAGAGAAGCCTAAGCCCCTTAATGGAGCGCGTCAGATGTCCTGTACGCCTTCTACGGTCCAGGTATGCGTTCGCGGATTTTTCAGAGTGCCGCTTTCCTGGTAATTTTCGGTGTCGCTGCGAGCTTCGTCTGGATCGTTGTCGAAGGGGTCCGCGCCGATCCTGGCTTGGTTGGTGCGTTGACCACGACGGGCATCACCGTCGTGAGCGGTATCGCAGTCGCGGGCTGGCAGGCGCGCGTCCAGCGGCGGGAAGCCGCCGAAAGACTCCAGCGGGAGACGATTTCCCCTTTCTACGACAAGCTGATTCGGATGGTCAGCAGCCGGGCTCTGGTCGCTGAGGACGGCGATCCAAATGAGGAGATGGTCGGAGAGATGAGCGAGATCCAGCACCACATGTTGATGTGGAGCGGGAGCGGGACGATCAATGCCTGGACTGAGGCAATGCGCGTGACCGAAGCCGAGCCATCCGGGATAGAGCTGATGCTCACCTACAGTCGCGTCTTGAGGGCCATTCGCGCAGAGCTTGGGCACGACGACTCAAAGCTCGACGCCCGGAACCTGCTGCGGATCTTCATCAACGACATTGATGATCACATCCCGCCGGGAGTCATGTAGCTCTCGGGCGCTTTCTCGGTTCCCTGGTGTGGTCCTAACCTGCACGTCGCTCGTGAGAAAATGCCGTACGGCATTTTCTCCGGCGCTCCGCCTTCACATTGGCGGTCAGCTTGTGCGGCTTGCAGAGAAGGCATCCGCTTCGGCGATGCTTCGGTCGCTTGCGCTTGTGGTGGGCCATGTGGGTCAGGTTAAGTCCTCGGCTGTAGGTCTGCCACGATTTCCGGCATGGAGAAGCTCGATCACATCGAGCGCACGTCTTGGCGAGCGATGCTCGGCAAAGACGAGCGCGAGGTCTCCGACGAGGAGATCACCGCCTTGGAGGCAGAGCAGGGGCCGTTCCAGGCCGCGGATGGCGAGGGGTAGGGGTCCTGGCCGGCCGGTACCATCCGGCCATGGCCCACGTGACCAAGCTCTCCAAATCCGAGGTCGAAAGGCGCCGCGCCGCAGCGGAGCGGATGCGGGGACTTTTCGCTGACGTCGCGCCTGATCGCAGCTTGGTCGACGAGTTGATCGCTGACCGCCGGGCGGAAGCAGCGGCTGAGAGTGGCGAGTCGGCTGTTCGCCGGCGCCGCGGTGGCTGAGACTCGTCCGGCGTCGGTCCTTGACGCCTCAGCTCTGATGGCGGTCCTCCATGCCGAGGATGGTGCGGCGGTCGTCATCGAGGCCATCGGGGAGGGGGCCGCTGTAAGCGTTGTCAACTGGGCCGAGGTTCTGTCCAAGCTCGCCGAGGCTGGAAAAGACCCGGAGATCGCCGCCGCGGAGCTGCGTCGTGCCGAAGGATCGCGTCGGGCCTTGTCGATCGAGCCGCTGACGGCGGCTGATTGCGTGGCGGTCGCGCGGCTTCGTCCAATCACGAGACGACAGGGGCTTTCGCTGGCGGATCGGGCGTGCCTTGCCCTGGCGGAGCGCCTCGACGTTCCAGCGTTGACCGCCGACCGCGAATGGCTCACGGCAGACGTTGCGGCTGAGGTTCGGCTGATCCGCTGAAAACTTGGTCCGAAATTGGTCCCCAACTCCAGCGAACTCAGCCGAACTCCTTGGACAGGATCGAACTCCCCGGAACGGATTCGCCCTGCTGGACAGCTTCCGGCTGAACTTCTAATCCGACGGTCGCTGGTTCGAATCCAGCCGGGGGCGTCAGGGCGGCCGGCAAGATTGGTTCCGCGGCTGTGAGGCGTCTCGTCCCGCTCATCCTGGTCGTTGCGCTGGTCTTCCTCGCCGGTTGCGGTTCCTCCTCGGGGGATTCGAGCTCTGCGACCGACGGGGCGGGGTCATTGACCAGGGCCGAGTTCATCGCCCGGGCCGATGCGCTCTGCGAAGTGGCGAGGGCGAAGCAGGAACCGCTGCGGAGGCAGCTCGAAGAAGTGACTCGGAGAGCGAGGGACGAGGAACAGGGCGGCGGTCTGACGGATAGCACTCGCAGGGAGCTCGCTCGGACGCTGGGGCGGATCGTCGCGATGGCCGAAGCCAGTGAGGCGCAGCTCCAGGCCCTCAAGTTTCCGAAGGCGGACGCAGCTCAGCTCGAAGCGATCTTCCAGAAGACCGAATCGGCGTTTGGAGCGAGCCTGGCCTACGGCGCGGCATTGGAACAGCGCGAAGACGCCAAGGCTCAGGCGATCGCCGAAAAGGCCAATGCCGAGACGGGCGAAACGGCGGCCCTGGCCAAGCGGTACGGCTTCAAGGTCTGCGGCGCCAGGCCCTAGGGCCGGGTGAACCGGGTGCCCTGGCCGCTCCAGATGCGGTCGAACAGCTCGCTGTCGAGGGGGACCAGCCATGCCTCGCGAATTCGGCCTGTCTCGGTGTCGACGCGATAGACGCCCATGGTCTGCCAGGTGACGCGGTGGCCGTCCAGCACGGCGGAGCCGCAGACAAACTGGGCGACGGCGTCCTCGGTCTCGAGCAGCTCGCCCGGCTGCATCTGCATGGTCGCATCGGCGAGTTGGCGTCGCCGTTCGAAGTAGGCGGTCACTTCTGCCGTGCCCCGGTGATCGCCCGCTATGGGACTGCTTCCCGGGATGTGCCAGACGATGTCCTCGGCCAGCAGCTCGGCGACGCTGTCGATCGAGCCGCCGGCGTACATCTCGTTCTGGCGGCGGTGCAGCTCCGCGACCAGCTCGGCGGGGGAGGATGGCTTCGACGTCTCGATTGCTCCCACCTCAGGCGGTGATCGGGACCACTCCGGGCTGGGCAGCCACCCGCTCCAGCCACCGCCGCACCGCCGGGTAGGGCTCGAGGTCGAAGCCGCCCTCAGGGGCCACATGGGTGTAGGCGTAGAGCGCGATGTCGGCGATCGTAAAGCGGCCGGCGACGAAGTACTCGCAGTCGCCGAGGTGGCGCTCCATCGCCGCGAGCGCGGCCCGGCCCGCGGATCGCTTCGCCTCGACCTCGGCAGCGGGCGGCGGATCGCCGCCGCGGATCGACAGCCAGAAGCGCAACACGGCGATCGCCGGCTCGTGCTTGTACTGCTCGAAGAACATCCATTGAAGGATTTGGGCGCGCTCGTAGGGGTCATCCGGCAGGTACGGCGTGCCGTCGGCGAAGAACCAGAGGATCGCGTTCGACTCGCCCAGCGCTCGACCGTCCTCGAGCACCACCGTCGGCACGTTCAGCGAGGGGCTGAGACCCCCGAGCACCTCGGCGCGGTCGGAATGGTCGACGACCGAGAGCTCCCGCCGCTCGAACTCGACGCCGAGCAGGAGGAGGAGCAGCCGCACCTTGTAGCAATTGCCCGAAATTTGGTTGTCGTAGAGGATCACGCTCATCTGGACAGAGAGTCAAGCGCATGAGTCCGATCAGATTGGGAAACTGATTCTTCGTGGGCCCGGCAGGGCAGGTGACAGGCTGAGCGGCGAACGAGAGAAACTCCCGGCAGAGCCGGCGTCGGTGACGGCGCTGCGCCACCGCGCGGCCGCGTTCGCCACCGCACAGGGGGCCGAGCCGGACGTCGTCGCCGACGTCGCCCTCGCCGTCTCCGAGGCGGTGACCAACGCGGTCAAGTACGCCTACGAGGCGGAGGCGCAGGGGACGGTCGAGCTCGCCGCCTGCGTCCGCAAGCCCTGGCTCGAGATCCGGATCCGCGACAGCGGCACCGGCTTCGGCCGGGGCTCGGACGACGGCCTCGGCCTCGGCCTCGCGATCATCGCCCGCCTCTGCGCCGAGATGAAGATTGTCCAGGAGGGGACGGGGACCGAGGTGCGGATGCGCTTCCCGCTGCCTGCTTAGGGCCGAATCTTCACAAGATCTGTATACGCGGGCGCCGGTTCTTCATGCGCTCTTGACGCCCTCGGGAGCACCATCGAGGTGATCCCAGATGGCACAACTGAAGGTACGAGGGCTGCGCAAGACGGTCGGCGTGCCCGGCCTGTTCGCGACCGCCTACGGCAACGTCGGCTCCTCGATCTACTACGCGCTTGGCCTGGTCGCCGCCCACGCGCTGGGGCTGACCCCACTCGTCTTCCTCTTCGCCGGCGGCCTCTTCGCGCTCACTGCCAAGACCTACGCCGAGGGCGCGGCGATGTTCCCCGAGGCCGGCGGCTCCTCCTCCTTCGCCCGCCACGCCTTCAACGAGGTCGTCTCCTTCGTCGCCGGCTGGGGTCTCTCGCTCGACTACATCCTCACGATCGCGATCAGCGCCTTCTTCGTCCCGCACTACCTCGGCGCCTTCTTCCCGGCGCTCGGCCACGAGCCGGGCGACGTGATCGGCGGCGTCGCGGTGATCGGGCTGCTGGCGCTGGTCAACATCCGCGGCCTCGGCGAGTCGGCGAACCTCAACATTGCGCTCGCTGTCCTCGACCTCTTCACCCAGCTGGCGCTGGTCGTGCTTGGCACGGTGCTGGTGTTGAACCCCCACACGCTCCTCAGTCAGGTGCACCTCGGGGTCGCGCCGAGCTTCTCGCAGCTGGTCTTCGCCGTCTCGATCTCGATGCTCGCCTACACCGGGATCGAGACCGTCTCCAACATGGCCGAGGAGGCGCACGACCCCGGCGAGCAGGTGCCGAAAGCGGTCAACATGGTCCTGATCGCGGTGCTGGGCCTCTACGCCGGGATCTCGGTGATCGCCCTCTCGGCGCTGCCGGTCACGCAGAACGCCGCCGGCCACTACTCGACCGCGCTCGGGACGACCTACGCCGACGACCCGGTGCTGGGGATCGTCTCCGCGCTCGGCCTGCATGGCACCCTCGCCACCGTCGCCAGGTACTACGTCGGCGCCCTGGCGGCGACGATCCTGGTGATCGCGACCAACGCCGGGATGATCGGCATCTCGCGGCTCTCCTGGAGCCTCGCCGAGCACCGGCAGTTGCCCGCGCCCTTCGCCCGGCTCCACCGTCGCTACCGCACCCCCTGGTTCACGATCCTCTTCTTCTCGGTGATCGCGGTGCTGCTGGTGCTGCCGGGCAACACCGAATTCCTCGGCAATCTCTACAGCTTCGGGGCGATGCTCTCGTTCACGATCGCCCACGTTTCTATCGTCGCCCTGCGCCGGCGGGCACCCGACGTCGAGCGCCCCTACCGGGCGCCCTGGAACGTGCGCTGGCGCGGCGATGAGATCCCGCTGACGGCGGTGATCGGGGCGATCGGGACCGGCGCCGCTTTCGTCTCGGTGATCGTCCTGCACCCGGAGGCGCGGATCCTCGGCACCGCCTGGCTCGCCGCCGGCATCGTCGGCTATCTGCTCTACCGTCGCCACCTCGGGCTCGACCCGCGTGAGCTGGTACAGGCGCGCCGCCCCGAGCGTCCACTTGACTTCCTCGAGGTCTCCTACAAATCGGTCCTGGTGCCGATCTTCGGCACCAATGTCGATGGGGAGGCGATGCACCGGGCGGCGGCAGTGGTCGACCCGGACGCGACCGTCGAGGCGCTTTATGTGCTGAGGGTCCCGCAGGCGCACGAGCTGCCCGACCGCGACTTCGACGCCGAGGAATACGAGGGGCGCTGCGTGCTCGACATCGCCCGCCTGCAGGCGCGGGCGCGGGGGCTGAAAGTGCGGACGAAGCTGATCCGCACCCGCAACCCCGGCCGCGCGATCGTCGAGGAGGCGCGGCGGCGAGGGTCGGACCTGATCTATGTCAGCACCGAGCACGCCCCGAGCGACGAGCGCCTGCTCGGCCCGACCACGCGCTACCTACTGGCGAAGCGCCCCTGCCGGGTGATCGTCGAGGGCGGCAACATCGATGAAGGATCAAACGGTGCAGGCGGAACTAGTGTGGGGGGATGGCGCGACGCCGTCCTACCCTCGGCCTGACGGAGGAGCCCCCATCCACCGGGCTGGGATTGGTGGCGACCTTTGCCACCGTTGCGGTGGGAACGCTTGTTGTCTGGCCGCTGAAGTCGGTGGCGCCGCCGGTCTCGCTCGGCGTCGTCTATATCCCCGGCGTGCTGCTCATCGCGACGATCTGGGGCTGGCGGCTCGGCCTCCTGAGCGCGGTGGCCAGCGCACTCGCCTTCAACTGGTTCCACATCCCGCCCACGGGGCGCCTCGACATCGCCGCCGACCGCGACGCCGTGGCCCTCGTCGTCTTCGTCATCGTCGCGATCGCCAGCAGCAGCCTGGCCGAGTGGGCGCGGGCGCGGGCCGCCGAAGCCGAGCGGCGGCGCGAGGAGACCGAGCGGGTGCTGGCCGAGCTGCGTGAGCTCTCCGCCGAGCGCGACCGGATCGAGGCGGAGGCGATCGAGGCGGGGGCGCTGCGGCGCAGCGACGAGCTGAAGACGGCGCTGCTGCGCTCGGTCTCCCACGACCTGCGCACGCCGCTGACCTCGATCATCGCCGCCGGCGCCGCCCTCGATTCGCCCAGCGTCACCCCGCAGGAGCGCCACGAGCTGAGCGAGGCGGTGGTGGAGGAGGGTCAGCGGCTCTCGCGGCTGGTGGCGAACCTGCTCGACGTCTCGCGGCTGGAATCGGGCAGCGCGCCACCGCGACGCGAGGAGGTGGACCTGGGGGGCGTGATCGAGGCGGCGCGCGAGTCGGTCGGGGCGACCCCCGAGCAGGTGCGGCTGTCGGTCGACCCCGACCTGCCGTTTCTGCGCGCCGATCCGGCGCAGTTGGAGCGCGCCTTCGCCAACCTGATCGAGAACGGAGTGCGGCACGGCGACGGTCGCCAGGTGCTGGTGCGCTCGCGGCAGACGGGGGGTCGCGTCGTGGTGCGGGTGGTCGACCAGGGTGCCGGCATCCCCGAGGGCGAGAGGGCACGGATCTTCGAGCCGTTCTACCGGCGCGCGGGGGAGGGGCAGGGTTCGGGCCTCGGCCTGGCGATCGCGAAAGGGTTCATCGAGGCCAACGGCGGTGAGATCGCGGTCGAGTCGGTGCCGGGGCAGGGCAGCACCTTTGTCGTCACCTTCCCGGAGGAGGGGCGGTGAGCGAGCGGCCGCGCATCCTCGTCTGCGACGACGAGCCGCAGATCGTCCGGGCGCTGCGGGTGATACTGCGAGACGCTGGCTTCGAGGCGGTGAGCGCGGCGACGGGGGAGGAGGCGCTCGACCTGGCGGCGGTGCGCCCGCCCGAGGCGGCGATCCTCGATTTGATGCTGCCCGACCTCGACGGGGTCGAGGTGACGCGGCGCCTGCGCGAGTGGAGCGAGATGCCGGTCCTGGTCCTCTCGGCGGTGGGGGAGGAGGACCGCAAGGTCGAGGCGCTCGCCGCCGGCGCCGACGATTACGTGACCAAGCCCTTCGGCCCACGCGAGCTGATCGCGCGGCTGCAGGCGGTGCTGCGGCGGGCGCGGCCGGAGAGCGAGGAGCCGGCGGTCTCGGTCGACGGGCTGGAGATCGACCTGGCGGGGCGGACCGTGCGCCGCGACGGCGCCGACGTCCACCTCACCCCGACCGAGTTCGAGCTGCTCCGCGTTCTCGTCCGCAACCGCGGCCGCCTGATGACCCACCGCGCCCTCCTGGTCGAGGTCTGGGGAGTCGAGTACGAAGACGACCTGCAGGTCCTGCGCGCCCACGTCGCCAACCTGCGCCGCAAGATCGAGCCCCCCGGCGAGCACGTCTTCATCCGCACCGACCCAGGGGTCGGGTACCGCTTCGCCAGTTAATCCTCCCTCTGGGCTTGCTAGGGCTTGCGGTCCTTCGGGTCCGGCATCTTGAAGCAGCCCTGCGAGCTGGAGACGTTGAGGCCCTTCTCGCCGGACTCGAGTATCCGCTTGGCGCTGCGAGCCTCAATCTCGAGCATCTCCAAGCGGGCGCGTTCATGTGCCTCGAGCGCTTCCTGCAGCCCCTCCCGGTCCAGCACGAGCGGAGTGCGGGTGAGGTGGAAGTCTTTATCCCCGCCGATCAGTTGCGCCCGGGCGGAGGCGACGAAGTCGTCGAGGATCTTCTGCATGAATTCGCAGACGAGGTCCTCGGCGATGACCGGATCGAGCGCTTCCCAGTCGTCGGTGTCGATCAGGTGGCGCTCGGTGGCGCGGTAGAAGTGCTCGAGGGCGCCACGGACCGGGCGCGTGCTGACCAGCTCGGCGCAT
>JBQCIG010000066.1:0-2855 GCA_051953975.1 Solirubrobacterales bacterium
GGCCTTGGTGCCGAGCGCGCCGCCGAGGGCGCCGATCCCGCCGGCGGCCGAGCCGCCACCGAGCGCGGCGCCGACGCTGCCCAGGGCTCCCGCCCCGGCGCCCGCGGTGCCCGCGCCAGTAGCTCCGGCGGTGGCACCGCCGGTTCCACTAAGGCCGAGCTTGGAGAGAATGAAGCCTTTGAAGGCGACCAGCGGCCCGACCGGGAAGAGCGCCGCCAGCGCCTTCTCGTTGGAGCGGATCTGGCTGCGGAAGTCGGCGCACTCCTCGCACTCGCGCACGTGTCGGCGCACCGGCGCCGAGACCTTGCGCAGGCCCTCGGCCGCTTCGGAGAGCTCGATCCGGACCTCGCCGCAGGTCCGCAGGCGCGCCTGGCTCGCCTCGGCGAGCGAGATCCGCGCCCGTACCAACAGCGACTTGACCGAGGGCACGGTGGTGTCCATCGCGGCGGCGATTTCCTCGTAGGAGAGGGCGTCCATCTCGCGCAGCAGCAGGGCCGAGCGCTGGGTCTCGGGAAGCTTGTTGACGTCGGCGAGGAGCTGGCGGAACTCCTCGCGGTTGTGGACGCGCTCGGCGGTCGAGGCGGCGTCGACCTCGGGGACCATGTCCATCGATTCCTGCGCGTCGGCCTTCGGCTTGCGCAGGTAGTTGAGGCAGCGGTTGCGGGCGATCCGGTAGAGCCAGGGGCGCAGGTTGATCTCGCGCTCGTCGGCCAGCATCGCTTTGTAAGCGTTGACGAAGACCTCCTGGAGGACGTCTTCGGCGTCCTCGGTCGAGCCCAGCATCTGGCGGCAGAAGCCAAGCAGGCGGCCCTGGTAGCGATCGACGATCGCCTCGAAGGCGCCGGGGTTGCCAGCGCGGGCCATCGCGATTAGCTTCTCGTCGCCCTGCAGCTTGAGCAGGGGCGAGCGGCGGGCCAAGAGGCCACGGCGACTGGCATGAGTTAGGGCTGATGCCTCCAAGCTCTCTCCGGGGGTGGAAGGACGGTTCCAGGTCTATAGACACGCTAACAGGGCCAAAGTTGCGCCCCTATAACTTTTATTGCCGGTTTAGCCCCTGGGAAAACCAACAGGAGCAGGAGAAAGGGGGAAATGCCCGGGGCGGGACTCGAACCCGCAAGCCCCCGAGGGGGCGGCGGCTTTTAAGGCCGCTGCTTTTGCCAGTTTCGCCACCCGGGCTCGTCGATGGTAGCCCGAGTAATAGGCTCCGCCAATGGCTGAGCACGGCGGCAGGCTGGTTGCGAAGGCGCTGAAATCGCGCGGCGTCGAGCACCTCTTCACGCTCTCCGGCGGCCATCTCTTCTCGATCTATGACGGCTGCAGGGAGGAGGGGATCGGGCTTATCGACGTCCGCCACGAGCAGACTGCCGCCTTCGCCGCCGAGGGGATCGCCAAGGCGACCCGCAGGGTCGGCGTCGCCGCCCTCACCGCCGGACCGGGCGTGACCAACGGGATCAGCGCGATCGCCGGCGCCCAGGCCAACAACTCGCCGCTCTGCGTGCTCGGCGGGCGGGCGCCGGAGCTGCGCTGGGGCTCGGGCTCGCTGCAGGAGATCGACCACCTGCCCTTCGTCTCGCCGCTGGTCAAGTCGGCGGAGACGGTCAAGGACCCGGCGCGGATCGCGCCGCTCACCGCCGCCGCTCTGGACCTCGCTGCGACGGCGCCGAGCGGGCCGACCTTTGTCGACTATCCGCTCGACGTCGTCTTCACCGAGGCCGAGGTCGAGATCCCGCCGCCGCTGCAGGCGGGCGAGACGCAGCCGGCCGAGGGGGTCGAGGAGGCGGCGGCGCTGCTGGCCGCGGCCGAGCGGCCGGCGATCATGGCCGGCACCGGCCTCTACTGGGGCCACGGCGAGGAGGAGCTGCGGGCGCTGGCCGAGGCGCTCGGCATCCCCGTCTTCCTCAACGGGCTCGGGCGCGGCTGTCTGCCCGCCGACCACGAGCTCGCCTTCAGCCGCGCCCGCAGCACGGCGCTGCAGGGTGCCGACGTTGCCCTCGTCGTCGGCGTGCCGATGGACTTCCGGCTCGGCTTCGGCGGCAGCTTCGGCGAGGAGACGAAGATCGTCCGCCTCGACGTGGCGCCGAACGCGCTGCTCCGCAACCGGGCGCCCGAGGTGGACCTAGTCGGCGACGTGCGGGCGACGCTGGCGGCGCTGCGCGAAGCAGCGGTGGGGGAGCCGCGGACGCGTCCCTGGCTCGAGCAGCTGCGTAACGTCGAGGCGGAGAAGCGGGCGGCCGAGCGCGAGGAGCTCGAGGACCCGCGCTCGCCGCTGCACCCGGTGCGCGTTTACAAGGAGCTGGGCGAACTCCTCGACCGCGACGCGATCGTCGTCGGCGACGGCGGCGACTTCGTCTCCTACGCCGGGCGTTTTATCGAGACCTACCAGCCGGGCTGCTGGATGGACCCCGGGCCGTTCGGTTGCCTGGGGGCCGGGCCGGGCCAGGCGATCGGGGCCAAGGTCGCCCATCCGGGCCGCCAGGTCTGCCTCCTGCTCGGCGACGGCGCCTTCGGCTTCGCGGGCATGGAGTTTGACACGATGTCGCGTCACGGTTTGGGTGTCGTCGGGGTGATGGGCAACAACGGCATCTGGGCGCTGGAGCACCATCCGATGAAGTTCCTCTACGGCTACTCGGTGGCGGCCGAGCTGCAACCCGAGACGCGCTACGACGAGCTGGTCGAATCGCTCGGCTGCGACGGTATCCTCGTCCGCGAGCCGGGCGAGCTGCGGCCGGCGCTGGAGCGCGCCTTCGCATCGGGGCGCCCGACCCTGGTCAACGTCCTCACCGATCCCGCGTTGGCCTACCCGCGCAATTCGAATGTGGCTTGAGAGGCCGAAAAAAACACTCGACCGCCATCGC
>JBQCIG010000067.1:0-6451 GCA_051953975.1 Solirubrobacterales bacterium
CTCTGCGGCGGAGGCGCGCGGCGCCTCGCGCCGCTCCCAGCCGAGCCAGTCGCGCGCCTCCAGCGCCGCGGCGATCGCCCGCAGCCGGTCAGGATTCTCGGGATGGCCGAACAGCCCCTCCCGCGGATCGTGCTCGAGGCAGGCGGGGTGGCTGAAATACAGCATCGCGGCAATGTAGCTTCATGGCATGCCTCCCACATCCCCCGATCGGGACGAGTCGCTGGCCGCTCTGGGCCTGGTCATCGCCGCGATCCGCAAGGAAAAAGGGCTGACCCAGGAGGAGCTCGCCGAACGGGCGAAGGTGGATGTGGACGACATCGATGCGACGGAGAGCGGCCACCGCAACCCAACCTGGGGCACGGTGCGCAAGATCAGTTACGGCCTCGGCCTCGCCCTGCCCGAGCTGATCCGCCGGGTCGAAGAGGTCGAACGTCAGGGTTGACCGTCAAGGCCATCCTCCTCGACTGCCTAGGTGCAGCACCTCCCTATCAAGGTGCTGCACCTGCCCCGGAAGGAGGTCATGCGTCGATCAACCCGTTCGCCAGCGCGTAGCGGGTCAGTTCCGGGCGGCTCGAGAGACCCAGCTTCTGCTGGATGTGGGCGCGATGGGTCTCGACGGTGCGGACGCTGAGCGAGAGCTGGGCGCCGATCTCGCGGTTGGTGTGGCCGAGAGCCATCAGCTTGAGGACCTCGGCCTCGCGGGGGGAGAGGGCGGGACGGTTCTCGACGCCTTCGTCCTTCAGGCCCGCGGCCACCGCGGGGGCGAGATGGCGCTTGCCCGCGGCGGCGGCGCGAACCGCCTCGATCAGCTCGAGGTGGGCGGAGTCCTTGAAGAGGTAGCCGCCGACGCCGGCGTCGAGGGCGCGGCGGGCCAGGGTCAGGTCGCGCTCCATCGTCAGCAGCACGATCGCCGTGCCCGGCGCCTGCGCGCGCAGGTCCGCCACCGCGTCGACCGCCAGCCCGTCGGGCATGTTGACGTCGAGGACGAGCACCTGCGGCTCCAGCTCGGCGACGGTCGCCCGCGCCGAGGCGATGTCGCCTGCCTCGCCCACCACCTCCAGGTCTTCCTGCCCCTCCAGCAGCGCCTTCAGCGCGCTCCGCACGACCGGGTGGTCGTCGGCGAGGACGACGCCGATCCTCTCCTCGGGCCCCTCGCTCACGCAGCGAGGGTATCGCTCTGCACCGATCTCGCCATTTCCTCGAGCGAGCCGATCACGGCCCGCCGTCCGGTCGCCTCGACGAAGCGGCGGGCGGCGTCAGCTTTCGCCTCCGCCGCGGCGGAACCGTGGAACGGGTCGGTCTGCATCATCAGCAGGTCGGCGTCGAGCCGGCGCGCCAGCAGCGCCGCGGTCAGGTCGAGGTCGACTTTCACGTCGACCTCGTGCATCGTCCCGAGGCCGTCGAGGACGACGGGAACGAGGTTCTCGCCGGCGCAGACGACCAGGGCGCCGGAGCCGAGCAGCACCCGCAGGCTGCGGATCTCGGCGACCGCGTGGGGCTCGAGGGAGGAGCTGTCGGGGGCGACGACGATCTGGGCGAGGACGCTGACGACGTCGCGATCGGGCAGCGCGTTGCGCAGCGCCAGCTCCAGCGCTTGCCTCCCGGCGGGAGCGTTGCCATGGATGAGGAGCAGCTCGTGGCCGGCGGCGATCTCAGCGAGGGCGCCGGCGATGGCTTCGACGTTTCGGCGCTGGTCCGGGGCCGTTTCGCCCATCCCCGCCGGCAGGCTGCTTCCCCCTAGTGCCAGCAGGATTCTCATTGACCAGAGAATGGCGCGATCCCGCCCTTTCCCCATCGGCCGAAACCCACACTTCCCGTTGCGGATTCGCACCGCTGGGGCACCTGGCAGACTGCCCCCAGAGCGCCAGATGGAGAGTGGGGAGAAGGAGATAACCGTCGTCCTGGCCGACGACCACAACCTCATCCGCGCCGGCCTGCGGGCGATGCTGGAAGCCGAGCCGGACTTGCGGGTGATCGGCGAGGTGGAGGACGCCCCCGGGGCGCGGAAGCTCGTGCGCGACCGCCAGCCCGACGTGCTGGTCCTCGACCTGCAGATGCCGGCGGCCGAGCCGGTCCGGGATGTGCCGGCGCTGCGCGAGGAGGCTCCGGAAACCGCGATCGTCGTCCTGACGATGCAGGCAGACCCGCGCCGGGCGCGCGACCTGCTCCGCGCCGGCGCCTCCGGCTATGTGCTGAAGCAGGCGGCGGAGCGGCAGCTGACGGCGGCGATCCGGGCCGCCGCGGACGGCGGCTCCTACATCGACCCCGAGCTCGGGGGCGAAGTGGCGCAGCTCGGCGCCGACCCGCTGGAGGAGCTGAGCGAGCGCGAGCGCGAGCTGCTGCGGCTGCTCGCCCTCGGCCACACCAACCGCGAGATCGGCGAGAAGCTCTACCTGAGCGTGCGCGCGGTCGAGGTCAACCGGGCGAAACTGCTGGAGAAGCTGGGGCTGGAGACGCGGCCGCAGCTGGTTCGCTTCGCGATCGCCAACGGCGTCGTCAAGGCCGGCGCCAACGGCGACTGACCCTCAGCTCTCGCGCAGCGGCACCCAGGCGGTGATCTCGGTGCCCTCGCCGGGGCGGGAGGCGACCTCGATCCTGCCGCCGAGCAGCTCGATCCGCTCCCGCATCCCGGTCAGGCCGCGGCCGGCGGTGGGGGCGTCGCTGTCGAAGCCGGTGCCGTCGTCGCCGATCGCGATGCGGATCTCGCCCTCGGTCTCCCTGGCGGTGAGGCTGACCCGGGAGGCGGAGGCGTGCTTGACGACGTTGGTCAGCGCCTCCTGGACCAGGCGGTAGACCAGCCGCTCGTGGTCGCGGTCGGGGTCGTCGTCGAGCTCGATCGTCGCCTCCACCTCGAGGCCGCCGCGGGCTGCGCTCTCCTCGGCCAGCGCCCGCAGCGCCCCGGCGAGGCCGAGGCGTTCCAGCGCCGCCGGCCGCAGGTCGTTGATCAGCCGGTTCAGCTCGTTGATCTGCTGCTCGAGGCGGGCGATGGTGTCCTCGGCCGCCCACTCGATCCGCTTCGCCCGGTCCTCTCCCTTGCTCTGCAGCGCCGTCGCCAGGGAGATTCGGATCGCCGCCAGCCCCTGCAGGGCGTCGTCGTGGAGCTCGCGCGCCCAGCGCTCGCGCTCCCGCTCGGCCGACTCGACCTGCTGCTGCAGCCGTTCGGACTCGACCGTCTGCGCGGTCGCGACCGCGGTGGCGGCGCTGGAGGCGAAGCTCTGCAGCAGCCGCAGGTCCTCCTGGTCGAACTCGATCCCGCCCGCTTCGCGGTCGAGCGCGACCAGGGTGCCGACGGCGCGGCCGCGGAAGAGCAGCGGCACGACCAGCGCGGTCTCGGCGCCGACCTTCTCGCGCAGGCGTCCCTGTGACATCGGCGTACCGCGCTCGAGCCGCTGCGAGACCTGCTCTTCCATCGCCGCCCCAAAGACCGAGTCCTCGATCGGGATCGTCAGGTCGCCGATGTCCTCCTCGATCCGGCCGGCGCTGGCGGCGACGTAGAGATCGTCGCCGCGGCGCAGGAGGACGAGCAGGGCACGGGCGTCGACCAGGGCGCGGGCGCGCTTGACGATCAGGTCGAGGACCCGTCTGACGTCGGTCTCGCCGCCGACGGTGCGGGCGATGTCGACCGAGGTCTCGGCCCGCCGCAGCGCCCGCTCGATCTGCGCCTCGCGTTCGCTGAGGCTGGTGTAGAGGCGGGCGTTCTCGATCGCGATCCCGGCCCAGCTGGCGAGGGTCACGGCAGCTTCTTCGTCCCCTGCGTCGAACTGCTCGGCCCCTTGCTTCTCGGTCATGTAGAGGTTCCCGTAGGTCTCGCCGCGGACGGCGATCGGGACCCCGAGGAAGGAGTGCATCGGCGGGTGGCTGGGGGGGAAGCCGTAGGCGTGGGGATGGACGTTGACGTCGCGCAGCCGCAGCGGCGCCGGCTCCCGGATCAGCTCACCGAGGACGCCGCGGCCGCGGGGCAGGTTGCCGATCTGGCGCCGGGTCTTCTCGTCGATGCCGACGTTGATGAAGCGTTCGAGTTCGCGCCGTTCGGGGTCGAGCACGCCGAGGGCGGCGTAGCGGGCTCCGGTCAGCTCCCGGGCCGCCTCGACCACCGATTGCAGCACCGCCTCGAGGTCGAGCTCGGAAAGCACGTTGCTGCCGACGTTGATCAGCCTCCGGAAGCGGTCCTCCTCGATCCTCTCGATCGGCGGGTCCGAGTTCATCTATGCCGAATACTCCCACCAATTCGGCGCTTTTGGGAGGGTCTGGGGACGCCGGGTAGAAAGCGACCCCATGGATCGCAAGCTCGACGTCGGCGCGACCCTGCGCGAGGTCTTCGAGACCTATCGCGACCAAGCCGGGGTGCTGCTGCCCGTCGCCTTCTGGCTCTTCCTGGTCGTCGCCATCGTCAACGGGCTGACCGCGGAACACTTCTCGCTGTTCTGGGTGGGGCTGATCGTCGGCCTCGCCGTCGGCACCCTCTACCAGGGGATGGTCGTGGGGCTGGTAAGCGACGTCCAGGACGGCCGCCGCGACTCCTCGGTCGGCGAGTTGATGCGCTTCGCGCTGCCGGTCCTGGGGCCGCTGCTCGGGGCCGGCATCCTCGCTGGCATCGGGATCGGCTTCGGCTTCGTGCTGTTCGTCGTGCCGGGCCTCTACCTGGCGACGATCTGGGCGGTGATCGCGCCGGCGATCGTGATCGAGCGCCGCGGCGTCTTCGACGCCTTCGGCCGCTCCCGCCAGCTGGTCAAAGGCAACGGCTGGCCGGTCCTCTGGACGGTCGTCGTCGCCTACCTGATCGCCTTCGTCGTCTCGATCGCCCTCGCCGCGCTCGCCAACAGCATCGCCAGCGGCCCCCTGATCCGCATCGTCTTCAACGCCCTCGCCTCGACCGTCACCGCCCCGATCACGGCGCTGGTCGCGGCGGTCCTCTACTTCAAGCTCCTGCCGGTTAGTGCCGCAGCAGACCAGCAACCGCCTGAGCAATCTGCTGGCCCCGTGCAGTAAGCGTGTACTCGGTGTGGGGAGGTCGTCCGGGGATCAGGTGACGCTCCACGATCCCGGCTTTCTCCAGCTGCTCCAACCGCTCTGAAAGCGTCGTGGGGGAGACGCCGGGGAGCGACTGGCGGAACTCGTTGAAGCGGGCGGCGCCGCTGGAGCAGGCGTAGATCGTCGCCATCGTCCAGCGGCGCTCGAGCAGCCCGGCGGCGGCTCGCAGCTCGGGCGGGACGGGGGAGCAGTTGCGACAGCGGGGGGACACGATCCCTCCTATCCCGCCACCCCACCATTGCCGACGGGACGATTTTCCTCCATATCGGCGTATTTTCGGCCCGTCGACCCTTCTTGCTCCGGCTCCAAGGCCAGCGCCAGCACCTCGTCGATGCTCATCACCGGGTGGAAGGTCATCTGCTCGCGCACCTCCCCGGGGACCTCGTCGAGGTCGCCGCGGTTGCGCTCGGGCAGGATCACCTCGGTCAGCCCGGCGGCGTGGGCCGCCAGCACCTTTTGCTTGAGGCCGCCGATCGGCAGCACCCGGCCCTGCAGGGTGACCTCGCCGGTCATCCCGACCGTGTGCTTGACCGGCCGCCCGGTCAGCAGCGAGACCAGCGCCGTCGTCATCGCCGTGCCGGCGCTGGGTCCGTCCTTGGGGATCGCCCCGGCGGGCACGTGCAGGTGGAACTCGCGCTGGAAGCGCTCGGCATCGATCCCGAGCTCCTTGCGGTGGGCGCGCACGTAGGAGAGGGCGATCCGCGCCGACTCCTTCATCACGTCGCCGAGCTGACCGGTCAGGACCAGGCCCTTGTCGCCGTCCATCGCGGTCGCCTCGATGAAGAGGATGTCGCCGCCGGTGCCGGTCACGGCGAGGCCGGTGGAGACGCCGGGGATGGCGGTCCGCTCGACCGACTCCTGGAAGAACTTCTGCCGGCCCAGCGCCTCGCGCAGGGCGTCGGTGTCCAGGGTGACGGTCCCAGACGCCTCCCCGGAGGCGATCTTCGTCGCCGCCCCGCGCAGCAGCTTGCCGAGCTCGCGCTCGAGCTGACGCACGCCCGCCTCGCGGGTGTACTCGGAGATCACCGCGCGCAGCACCTCGTCTGCGACCTCGACCTCCTCCGGCTGCAGGCCGTTGCGCTGCAGCTGCCGCGGCAGCAGGTAGCCGCGGGCGATCGCCAGCTTCTCCTCGGTCGTGTAGCCGTCGAAGGCGATGATCTCCATGCGGTCGCGCAGCGGCGCCGGGATCGTGTCGAGGAGGTTCGCGGTGGCGATGAAGACGACCTGCGAGAGGTCGACCTCGACGTCGAGGTAGTGGTCGCGGAAGGTGTTGTTCTGCGCCGGGTCCAGCACCTCGAGCAGGGCCGCGGAGGGGTCGCCGCGCCAGTCGGCGCCGACCTTGTCGACCTCGTCGAGGAGGATCACCGGATTCATCGTGCCGGCGTCGCGCAGGGCGCGGACGATCCTCCCGGGGAGGGCG